>MGYH01000001.1 GCA_001801665.1 Gammaproteobacteria bacterium RIFCSPHIGHO2_12_FULL_45_12
CCGAAGCAATCCAGAACGTCGTCAAAAATCATGATATTGCATACATTCTGGATTGCTTCGTCGCACAAAACGCTCCTCGCAACGACGATTCTGTTCAAAAAATAATTTATGCAACAACGTCTCAGCACGTAAAACCAGTCTTTATCAGGGTATTACGTTGCCATTTATTTGCCCGAGGCCGGAATCGAACCGGCACGGGATTAGATCCCGAGGGATTTTAAGTCCCTTGCGTCTACCTATTCCGCCACCCGGGCAAGCTTACCCATTTTATAGAGGCTGAGGTCGGAATCGAACCGGCGTCCACGGCTTTGCAGGCCGCTGCATGACCACTCTGCCACTCAGCCTTGACAGACCACACTTTATCAAAATAATAAAAAACCCCAGATGTCCTGAGGCTTGCATGATTCATTCTGGAGCGGGAAACGAGGCTCGAACTCGCGACCCCAACCTTGGCAAGGTTGTGCTCTACCACTGAGCTATTCCCGCATCACATCCATCACATCAATGAAGACGTTGACTCCCTTTATGCGGCTAAACCCTGTCTTCATTTGCGGCTAATTCTATCTTGGCACATGCTTAAGTCAAGCATTTTATGAAATATTGCTGAGGATGCATCAGGATGGGGAGGTAAGCTGCGCCCAAGCGGCTTTCAGATAAATCAGCATCGACCAAATGGTTAACACGGCTGCCACATAAAGTAAAATATAGCCGCCAATAATGACTGGCGTGGCGGTGTCATTATTACAATATAGCAAGGTCACTAATGCAGTCATTTGAATGCTTGTCTTTATTTTGCCAAGTCTTGAAACCGTCACTTTGGCACGTTTACCAATTTCAGCCATCCACTCACGCAAGGCGGAAACAATAATTTCGCGTGCCACAATGACGGCAGCCGGGATGGTCACCACAGCGGGTGTCGTACTCACAAATTGAAAAACAGGTTCAGCAACAATCAGTACCAGGGCGACTGACACCATGAGCTTGTCCGCCACGGGATCCAGAAACGCACCCAGCTTGGTCGACTGAACCAGATAACGGGCGAGATAACCATCCAGCCAATCTGTGATGGATGCCAGCGCAAACAAGGTGGCCGCCATTAAATGCGCCCATTTGAAAGGCAGGTAAAAAATGAGAGCAATTAAAGGAATGACTGAAATACGAACCAGTGTCAGTATATTAGGCCAGGTAAAAAAATAATCATGAGTTCGTGTCATGTAGGCTTACAAATATCCTTTCAGCTAAGGACCGATTGATTCCGGGTACTTTCAATAACTCACCAAGACTAGCATGAGCTATCCCCTGGATGCCACCAAAATAACGCAACAACTCACGCCGTCGCTTTGCGCCAATACCAGGGATATCTTGCAGGACAGAGACACGCCTTGTCTTGTCTCGACGCAAGCGATGGCCCGTTATGGCAAAACGATGCGCTTCATCCCGAATTTGCTGGATAAAATGAAGTGCCATGGAGTCGCCTGGCAAATGCCAAGGTGCATGCGAGAGACGATGCAAGGTTTCAAAACCTGGCTTACGGCCAGGCCCTTTGGACACGCCAATCAAGGTTATTTCCTCAAGCTTCAATGTCACCATGACATCATTCGCTGCCTGAAGCTGAGGCAATCCACCATCGACTAAGACCACATCAGGCAGGGCGGCAGCCGCTTCTTTTTGCAAACGCTCAAAACGACGCATGACGACTTGCCGCATGGCAGCCACATCATCCCCTGGCGTGATGTCTTTGATATTGAAACGCCGATATTCGCTTTTAATGGGCCCTTCTCGATTAAATACCACACATGACCCAACAGCAGCCTCTCCCATGCTATGACTAATATCATAACATTCGATGCGGGCTGGCAAGTGAGCGAGGGATAAGGCTTGCTGAAGTGCCAACATACGCTCTTCTATAGTTGACCGGGTAAATAAGCGCGCCGCTAAAGATTGTTTTGCATTTTGTTCCGCCATCTCAAGCCATTTTAATTTGTCACCACGGCGCGGCTGATGCAGCTCAACTTTTCTCCCCGACTGACTTGACAAGACTTGCTCAATCCAGTCCTGGTCTGATGGAGTCGAGCCGGTTAAAATCTCCTTAGGAATGTCTTCTGTGTGCGCTGGGTGATTAAGATAATGTTGCGTGATAAAGGCCGACATGATGTCACTCGCGGTTGAATTGGCCAAAACACTGGGAAAATAAGCACGACTCCCTAATAGTTGACCGCTGCGGATGGCTAGTAACTGAACGCATGCCATTCCCGCCTGCACCGCAAGTCCCAATATATCAGCATGCCCCGTGGCCACATTGACATATTGGCGCGCTTGAAGCTGGCGCAGTCGACTAATTTGGTCACGGTATTCTGCCGCCAGTTCAAAGTTTAACGCCGTGGAAGCGGCTTCCATTTTTTCCTGTAGCAGTGTCACCACCACCTTGCTTTTACCTTGCAAAAACAACATGGCCAACTGAACATTTTGCGCATAATCTGCTTGCGTGATCAACTTAACGCAAGGGCCAGAACAGCGCCCCACCTGATAAAGCAAACAAGGCCGCGTCCTTGCGTTATAATAGCTATCAGCACACGTTCGCAAATGAAATATTTTCTGCAGTAAACTGATTGTTTCACGCACCGCGAGCACACTCGGATAAGGACCAAAGCACGCCCCCTTTTTTTTGCGTGGACCGCGATAAAAATCAATGCGTGGAAAAACATGTTGCGTGGTCATCACGATATAAGGATAGCTTTTATCATCGCGAAGTAAAATATTATAACGGGGACGGTGCTTCTTTATCAACGTGCATTCTAACAAAACCGCTTCATTCTCACTATGCGTGACAATCACTTCAATAGTGTGTATGTGTTGTACCAGTGCTTGCGTTTTGGGGTCATTGGTCTTAGCGTTAAAATAACTGGCGACGCGCTTTTTTAGATTTCTGGCTTTGCCAATATACAAAATCTCGCCCTGCTCGCCCAACATTTGATAAACACCGGGCTGCTGTGACAGATTGGCTAGAAATGATTTAAAATTAAACATATATTAGGTGCCTCCACCTAATCAATTTCGCATTTACCGCCTTCAATCAAGCCTAAGCGCATTGCCAGTAAGGTCAGTTCAACATCACTATCCAGATTCAGTTTATCAAAAATGCGATAGCGATAGCTGTTGACGGTTTTAGGGCTTAAACAAAGTTTTTTCGAAATATCCTGCACCTTCTGTCCTTGGGTAATCATTAACATGATCTGTAGTTCACGCTCTGACAATAAATCGAGTGGAGAGTCATCCCCTTTGGTAAATCGTTTGATCGCAATTTGCTGTGCTATTTCTGGACTAATATAACGTTGGCCAGAATGAATGGTGCGGATTGCCCGTATCATTTCTTCCGGGTCGCAACCTTTTGTAATATACCCTGACGCACCCGCTTGCAGCAGACGCGAGGGATAAGGCTCATCTTCGTAAATAGTCAAGGCAAGAATCTTGATATCAGGGTTATGACGAATCATCTTGCGGGTGGCTTCCAGGCCGCCAATGCCAGGCATGTGAACGTCCATGACAACCGCATCAGGCACTAATTCTTTCGCTAACAAAACAGCTTCTTCACCGCTGCCAGCTTCACCAACGACTTTGATGCCAGACACATCTTGCAAAAGACGCTTGATACCCATGCGCACTAATTCGTGATCATCTACTAAAAGAACTTTTATCAATGCCTTCCCCTAATTCAGCTAGAATTGGCGGAGAGAGAGGGATTCGAACCCCCGGAGCCCTGACGGACTCTACGGTTTTCAAGACCGTCGCTTTCGACCGCTCAGCCATCTCTCCAACTCTGAACGTATAGATGTTGAACAATTCATCAGCGATGCATAGTAACGTTATTTTAAAATACAGTCCAGATGATAAATCACTAAATGACGTAAGTTGCTCAATGATCAAGCCAAAGACACTGGCCATTTCGCTTCAAATCCTCTAAATATTTTTCATGTTCACGCAAAGACGCTTCATCGGCTTTTAAAAGGCATAACGCATTTGCTTCAATCACGTCTGTCACCCTCTCACTGGCCAAGCTCCCCGCTCTGGCCGCATCGTCATGAAGGGCATCAAAAAAACTTCCCTGACCCCCTGTCATGGCAAGATAAACCTGTGTTAATAAAAATGCGTCCAACAGCGCGCCATGATATTCGCGTTTCGTATTATCCACACCATAACGCTTACACAGCGCATCCAGGCTATTGCGTTGCCCCGCATGCAATTGTCTTGCCAGCTTTAATGTATCCAGCACCGAACAATAGTGAGTCACCGGCTGCCATGATCCCCCTGTTAGCGTTAATTCGTGATTGATAAACCCCACATCAAAAGGTGCATTATGAATAATTAATTCAGCGCCATCGATAAAAGCCATCAATTCGTGAGCGATCTCAGCAAATCGCGGCTTGTCCCGCAAAAAATCATTCTTAATGCCATGCACAGCGATCGCACCGGCCTCAACTTCCCGATCAGGGTTAAGATATTGATGAAACTGTTCACCTGTTAATTTACGATCAATTAATTCCAGACAACCCACTTCAATGATACGGTGTCCTTCTTCTGGCTTTAATCCGGTTGTTTCCGTATCCAGAATAATGTGACGCATTTACTCTCCCCCTTTCGCACCAACATGCGGATTCATGAGTTGATCGATGGCCTTGTTGGCAACCTGGTCAACGAGTTCATTTTCAGGATGTCCACTATGGCCCCTCACCCAGTGCCACACAATCTTGTGGCGTTTTGCCTCGCGATCCAGTGCTTGCCAAAGGTCAACATTTTTAACCGGTTTTTTATCGGCTTTCACCCAACCGCGTTGTTTCCATCCCGAAAGCCATTCAGAAATACCCTTCTGGACATATTGTGAATCCGTATAAAGCTCTACTTTAGAGCTGACGGTTAAAGCAGCCAGCGCCTGAATGGCGGCCATCAATTCCATGCGATTGTTGGTTGTCTCCCGTTCTGCGCCGGAAAGAATTTTTTCGTGCTGATCGTGGCGCAATAAGGCACCCCAGCCACCAGGCCCTGGGTTGCCGCGACATGCGCCATCCGTATAAATGTAAACAAGTTTCATCATCACTTTGATTGCCGTGCAATATGGCCTGAAATCGTGGTTGGCATTCTTAAGCCCGTTAATTGTTGCGTCCACTTCATTTTGATGGGCGTCAAAGGAAAGACCTTTGCCCTTGCCAGCAAGACATAGGCTGCGCCTAGCATTGGGCAGCACACATTACCGATATGCTCAAGAAAATGCAATTTTTGATAAAGGGATTCATTTTTAATGTGAGGACGAAACAAAAAACGCTGTTGCTTTTCAAGGCTAAAATCCGCTAGCTGTAACCAATTTTTAACCTTTGCGGCAGGAAGATAATGGCCAGACCAAGGTTGGGAAGGCGGTCTCGAGAATTGTTTTTTTAATCCCCAAACGCTGTAAGGATTAAAACCAAAGATGGCAACCAGACCTTCCGGTTTAATAATCCTGCAAACTTCAGACAGTAATTGTCGCGGGTTATCAACAAATTCCAGTGTATGCGGCAACAACACCAAGTCCATGCTGCCGGTCAAGACGGGCAGCTCATGAAAATCGCCTTCAATGTAATGAGGGCCTCCCGATAAACCAGTTGCCATCAGGGGGCTTGAAATGGTGTGCCATGCCATGGACGTTGCGCAAAGCAAGCTTTGCTGGCTCGGTACGCCCACCAAAATGGCTTGTTTGCCAAAATGATGACGCAACAACTGGCGGGTCAACGATTGCTCTATATCCAGTAGGTCGCGCCCCAAAAAGTCATGTGACAGCCATTGATTCCAATGATGAAGTGTTCTGTAACCATGCATCAAAGCTTTTCCATCTCCCGACTAATTTTGCTACTATACCATACCAGATGATACCGTACAGTAATCAATCAATATTAATGTTAGGCAACCACTTTGGAGTCGTTGCGTGTTAAAAAAAATAATTGCTTCATGCCCGCGTTTTTTTTTACAACTCTGTCTGATGAGTCTTTATGTGACTTTCCCCATACACCCCTCGATGGCCGCTTCCAATGTAGAAGGTATCCGTGTTTATCAAAAAAATGCGCGCTTGTCGCCAGAGCACAAACAAAAACTGGCGGAAGCCATTGACGACTACCGGAATGCAGACAATATCTGGGATGTATTGAGGGACGAGTTCACCCTGTCTCATGATGAAAGTTCACCCCTGGTTCAGGACAAAATTGCCTGGTATATGCGGAATCGTAAATTTCTGGAACGCTCCGCAAACCGCGCGGCACCATACCTTTATTATATTTTGCAGCAAGTCAAAAAACGTCACCTGCCCGCCGAAGTTGTCCTGCTCCCTATCATTGAAAGTGGGTACAACCCCTTTTCCATTTCAAATGTCGGTGCGGCGGGTATCTGGCAGCTGATGCCAGGGACTGCGTCAGGCTATGGGGTAAAGCACAATGCGTGGTATGACGGCAGGCGCGATGTGATTGCATCAACACGCGGCGCATTAAACTATCTTGTCTATTTGCAAACTTTTTTTGACGGCAACTGGCTTTACGCCATTGCCGCCTACAATACGGGTGAAGGTAATGTTTTAAACGCCATCCGTCGAAATGTTAGAAATGGCCAGAACACCAGTTTCTGGGAACTCCCACTGGCACAAGAAACCCGATCCTATATTCCGAGCCTGTTAGCACTTGCCATCATCATTTCTCACCCTGAAAAATATCCCATTAACTTTCCATCCGTACCCAATGCCCCTTATCTCGCTCAGGTGGAGGTTGGCAACCCGCTTAATTTAAAGGATGCAGCACTGCTGGCTGGCCTTAGTTATAGTAAATTAATGGCGTTAAATTCAGGCTTGAAAAGCAGCACCATGACCGCAAAAGGGCCCTACAAGCTAGTATTCCCCATTGAAAATGTTGCCCAATTTACAGAAAATCTGGCCCGCTCACGACTCAATTCAAAATCATTATGGGCGCACTACCAGGTTAAATCGGGCGACACACTCTATGGCATTGCTAAAAAATTCGTGGTCACCGCCGATGCGCTTAAGAAAATGAATCACTTGAATAATTCACTGTTACGGCCCGGTACCAATTTATTGATTCCCACGATCAATCTGGCGAGTCGATCAGACGCCTCGGCAAGCGATACACCCGTTAAGCAATTGACCGCCATCACCACTCGACACCTATCCCCTAACACCAGCAAGACATTGATGACACCTTATTCCGTGCAGCCAGGAGATACCATTTATATCGCAAGAACCAAAGACTCGATTGCGAGCATTGCCAAACGTTTTCATGTCAGCCCCGAAACATTAAAAACAACCAACGGACTGGCTGACAACTTCCTTGCAGTGGGCAAACAATTAATCATTCCCACTCACGCCGCGACCGCCCAGCAAACCCTTGAACCAGGCGATACGCTTTACATGATAAGACAAGGCGACACCTTGGAGAGAATTGCCATTCGTTTTAAAACCAGTCCCGCCGCCATTCGCCTTGCCAATTTAATGACAGATGAACGTTTGACAGAAGGTGAAAAACTTGTAGTGCCAACGCATATGCGGGGGTAGAATCACTTTTTATTTATTTATTTAAGGAAGAATTACTATGTTTTTGAAAAAAACAGCGTTAACAGGATTCATCACACTGGCATTGGGTTTGCCGCTTATCTCAGAAGCTAATGATCTCACCATTATTAACAACACCAATTTCAACTCAACGTCCATTATCAATAATGGCAAGTGCTCTTCAAAAGTGTTGCCGTTTGGTAAAGGTACCACCAAAGCTCACACGACCAATGTCATTACCTCATCGCTTGTGAACCTAGCCTGTCTCGCCACACCGTCTCCCAAAGTCTGTCAGGCAGATGTCTACATGGCTGATGATTGCGGCGGATCGCGTATTGCAACCGCTTACTTTGATACCAAAACCGGCATGCAGTCTGTCACCCTTTATGACCAGAGCTACCGCATCACAGGCACCGGCTTCACGATCACACTAGATGGCGGCCCTTCTTTTTTATCCCGATTTTTTAATCGCTCCTAGGGAGCGCACTTAATTTGGTGGATGACGGCCAAAAACGCCTAATCCACCCTACAACTTTTGCGTACCATTGAAACAAGGAAGCCTTCCCGCGTTTTTTAGCGGGAATGGCTGGTTGCAAAACAATTTTCTTGTCATGCGGGTGTTAACGGATTAGCATCAAGTAACAACTAGCGTGACAAGAATATTCATTCTACAGGGAGTATGTTATGAATAGCTTTAAACTGACATGTTTCAGTGCTTTTTTAATGTTGTCTGCGCTGCCCACGTTTGCTTTTGCCGACTTAATCGTTGCAAACGACACCAACGCTCCTGTGACAGGCCATCTGAAAGTGTTTTGTTCCTCCGTTGCCAGCACGCAGGGCATCATCCAGCCGCACCAAACAATCGTTGTACCACAAAGCACCTTTGATAAAATTGATTTCTTGTGCAGTCATGGCTGCGATGTTGATGTTTATGCGACTGATAACTGCAAAGGGGCTAAAATTGCAACCGTTGAAATCAGCAAGACGGCTGGTATTTCCAATATTCGAAACTCGCATGCTAACGGTTATTACTTAGCGGGTGGTGGATTCAAGGTCGCCATTGAAGGTACTGCTGCCAGAAAATGGTATCACTTATTCTTGTTTTAAATCAGGTTAATAGAAAAATTCAGAATACGTGATGGGGGATGCCGCCGCCCTGCACTTTCCTGAAACCTTTGCTCGTGCCACTCTCTTTCAAGCGGAGGGAGCGGCTAACGATCATACCAAATCCCACGTTAATTGAGCACTTAACACATCCGCGCCTGCCCTCACACTGCCGTTGGTTGTGACGGTTTGATCCCCTGTGACTTGCGGGGGCGGAATAATATGCGCCTTGTTCATAAACAAGTGTGCCCAGCCCATATCAACGCCAAGGGTGGTGGTTGCCTGATAATGCCCTCCGAAGGCAATAACATATCGATCATTATCCGGTAGCTGAACCGTGCGATAGGCATCCCGAACCGGTGTTTGATCATAACCAATACCACCACGCAAGGTCACACGATCAGTGAGGTAATAATCCGACCCTAGTGACAAGTTCCATGAGTTTTGAAAATACTGTGGAACCGTCACGGTAATCGTTGTGTTAGGTTCAGAGTTCAGGATGCCTGAGGCATTCAGTAAGGTGAGTGTACGAATTAAATTCCACTGGGTATAAATGGCGCTGGCCATCAACGCCATTTTGGGAGCCACACGATGATACAAACTTAAAGCCGTGTAGGGTGGCAGCGTCATGTTTACTTTTGCGCGATCAGATGTAATGGGTATTCCAAAAAACGCCGCAATCGGCCCTGAAAAACGACTGGTACCGGTCAGGTGATGCACAACTTGTGAGTGATAACTGAGACCAACACGCGTCATGACATTAAATTCATACAAAGCCCCTAAGTGATAACCAAAGGCAGATCCATCGGCGCTATCAATGCCATCTGTATCCAGTTCAGTGCCGCCAATGGTACCCACCTGATCAAATTCGGCTTTCATTTCCTGAATATCCAAGCCCGCGCCAAAAGATGCCTTGTCTGTCATTTTAAAAGCAAACGAAGGACTATAGTCAATCACGGTAAGATAAGTCTGCGTTGCTGCATATCGCACATCCGTGCTATGGCCATAATTGGTTTTTGCCGCAAAGGGAACGTCAATGCTAAAGCCAAAACCCACTCTCTCTGAAATGGGCGCGACATAATGCAGGGCAGGAACAAAAGCAAAGCTTCCACCTTGCGCCGTGGCAGGCAAAATGGTGTTACCATTATTAATGGTGTCAACTGTCAGGTTGCCCTTGAATTTAATGTTGGGCATGACGCCTGCCGATGAAAAAACAAGCTGCTGGTTTTTAAAGCGCGTGATGCCGGCTGGATTATAAAACGCAATGCTGGCATCTGCCGCTTCTGCCGCATAACCTGCATGATATGAACCAATACTCGCCCCATCCTGCTCCCAAATCTGAAACGCGGAAGCATAAGCTTGGGCAGACACACCTATTAGGCCAAGGGTACTTAAAGCAAAAGCCATGCGGCGTAATCCAAAAGGGGGCATTGTCACTTTCTCCATTCTATCTGACGTCTCTCTTTCCTAACCTTTCTTTCTTTTCTTCGCCGGCTTGAAATTCAAGGAATATAAGGATACCGTAATTCCATCACAAAACAATGTTTGTCATTAAAAATTTAAACTGCCCAAGCGTTGTTGCATAAATTATTTTTTGAACAGAATCGTCGTTGCGAGGAGCGTTTTGTGCGACGAAGCAATCCAGAATGCATGCAATATCATGATTTTTGACAACGTTCTGGATTGCTTCGGCCAAAAAGCGGCCTCGCAACGACGAATGATGCAACAAAGCCAACTGCCCTTCTGGCCTGTTAGCAATTAATCATCATCAAGGAGTTACCCATGGCTGAAACCGCTTCTCGCATGATTCCAATTGGGACTAAAGCACCTGATTTTATCTTACTGAACACGCAAACGGGACAGCATCAATCTCTGCAGTCACTTAAATCCGAGGTGGCGACGGTGGTCTTGTTCATTTGTAACCACTGTCCTTACGTCAAACACATGCAAGGTAAACTGGTGGACGTGGCCAACCACTACCAGTCCAAAAACATAGCCTTTATTGCGATTAGTTCAAACGATGCATCACGCTATCCAGAAGATGGGCCAGCCGCCATGCAAAAGGAAGCCAAGCTCCATCATTATCCCTTTCCCTATCTTTACGATGAAACGCAGCAAACGGCCAAAGCCTATCAGGCCGCCTGTACCCCTGATTTTTTTATCTTTAACGCGGAATTGCAGTGTGTGTATCGTGGCCGCTTTGATGATTCAACACCCGGAAATGGGTTACCTGTCACGGGAAAAGATCTTTCTGCCGCGCTAAACAATCTGCTGCTGGGTAAGCCCGTCAGTTCAGATCAAAAACACAGCCTAGGCTGCAACATCAAGTGGAAATAGCAAGCTTGTTGATTCAGCGATATCGGTAAGCCCAACATTTCCACGATCTTTTTGCGAATGATTAAATTATAAAAAAAATTAGATTTGATTAAAATGTACAATTTGAAGTGTACATAGCCGTCATTCACCAAGTTTGGATTGATGCAACAGCGCCCGTCAAGGGATCTG
>MGYH01000002.1:0-1890 GCA_001801665.1 Gammaproteobacteria bacterium RIFCSPHIGHO2_12_FULL_45_12
GTACTAGAGATGATCTGGGCCAATATAAAAAATGCTTTATTAGCAAAATTAAAAGAAGAACGTTATTTTGATTTCTCACCGCAAGAAAATTCACTGATCGCTTTTATGCTTGGTGATAGCGTTACGTTCGAACAACAGCAACAGGAAGCATTGTCACTCTTTGCCACGCCGGATGAATTCCTGCAATTTCTTGTCTTTTTCAAGGAATGGTCGCTTGAAAAGAAAGTGGGTCTGGTTTCCTATTATCTTCAAACTAAGTCACTGGATGAGCAAAAAAACATCCTGACAAAATTGGCAGATATGCCTGATTTACATGACGAACTAAGATCCATCAAACAATTCCAGTCCATCTATTTAACGATGGCGGCAGAAAAAGGTGATGTAGAGAAAGTGCATGCCTTGGTGCAACAAGGCGCCGATGTAAATGCGGTGCTCGGGATATTATTCAGCAAAGCGAAATATGCAACGTTATGGTGGCTGCACGCACACCCGGAAGTATGCGAGAAAATCACACAAGCAGGCATGTCATCGGCCGTTCTGGAAGGAAAAGACAAAGATATGACGATAGCAGACGTCATGCTAACCTCCAAAAAAGGCGGTCAATTATTGCAAGAAAATGCACGGCTTAAGGACTTCTACCCACAGGCGATTGCTGGTGAACCGATAACGACTTATTTGAGTGAAAGAGAGGCTGAGATTCAATCGCACCAATCAGGCTTTTTCAAACCTTTTGTCCATCCGCTAGCCAAAGCCTTCCTGCAGCAGGTGGTTCGTGGCGGCATGAAAGAAGCGGAGAAGATGTTAAACGATAACCCTAGGATGCGGCAGGTGCTTTTGACCACCAAGGCAATCGTCAGAGATCATGCGGGTCGCAAAATTGAAGGTGCGTCGTTACAGTTAGCACTTGGTGCGAAAGACGTGAGCATCGGTAGGCATGAAGAAATGGCCGAGATGCTTGAGCGCTACATGAAAGAACTGCCCGATGGCGAAAAAGAAATAGCCATCCAAAAAGCGGCGCAATTTCCCGAAGGCTGGGAGCAGGAAGAGGAAACACGCAAGCGTGCGGATTCTGCTGCACTGAAAGAAGCATTCAGGGCAATCGGTGTATCAATAAACTATGCAGAGGAAGAAAGGGCTGTCAATGCATTTAAAGCGTACCTCGCGAGACAAAAAGAAAAAGTAGTGAGAACAGGATTTCATTTTAATGACCAATTATACCCGGAAGCACTTGAACAGTATGATCAGCACTATAAGCGGTTCGGAGGTTGGCTTAGTCAAAAAAATAGATTGGCGATGATAAAAGTGGCTGGTGAGATTGAGTGTTACTTTACCGCCAATCTCGCGCAGGCCATGTGTGATGGCGTTGGTAAAGTGTTGGATAATAAAGCCAAGCTTAGTCGTTCATTATTACTTAAAGACAATTCTGCTTATTCTTTTTTTCATCCAGATCTAGGTAAGTCCCATTTTGTTTTTAATTTTTACGATGCTGCCAAGAGGGGTGATGCGTCTTATTTGCCGTCGTGGGCGCGCGTCCGTGTTCAAAACTTATGTCAAACAAAAACATTAAGCTTGCAGAAACTTATGCCGTTACAATATCACCGGCGTCAAACGCCGGCGTGGTGCGTAATGATGTAGCATGATGGTGTTGGATAAACGATTGCGATGGAATGAGCAATTTGGATGTTTAGAGAGAAAAGCGCTGACAAGGTAGCGGTGCGGGGACTGGGCAAAAGTTGACAAAAATGGCGAACCATGATATTTTAATAAACATGATATTGCTATTTACCATGGGATAACGACCCTAGGCGTTGTTGCATAAATTATTTTTTGAACAGAATCGTCGTTGCGAGGAGCGTTTTGTGCGACGAAGCAATCCAGAATGGATGCAAT
>MGYH01000002.1:1932-11850 GCA_001801665.1 Gammaproteobacteria bacterium RIFCSPHIGHO2_12_FULL_45_12
GGATGCAATATCATGATTTTTGACGACGTTCTGGATTGCTTCGGCCAAAAAGGGGCCTCGCAACGACGAATGATGCAACAAAGGCACGACCCTAATAGACGCGTGAATAGCTATTTAAAATCAATATCATGAGGTAAGAATCACTATGCAGTCCTCTCAGCAGATTACAAAAGATGACATTAACGCCGTTGTTAAGCGTATTATTACGCTTGAATGCGGTGATGCTATGGATAATAACCGTGAAATAGAAACACCTGAAGTCGTTCGAGCTAGAATTGTGGCGCAAATTGAGCAGCTTAATCCAACACAAAAACAAACATTCATTAGTTTGTTCAAATCACCAAGTTTAACTCTACAAGATTATAAGGCACTCATAGCTCATCCAGAAGTGCTAGATAACATGGCAATGCTGAGTAAATATATTAAATATAGTCAACATGCTGAATTTGGTCCTAGGGATCTCTATTTATTGTGCGTTAAGAAGAGGGATTTATGGGGAATAAGAAAGAAAATAGTCGATTTGTCTCCCTTTATTTCGAATCCATTAGATATTGCCATTAAAGTGTGTGGATTAGGCAATATAAATATTGATCACCAAGCCTTTCTTGAAGATATTATTTCTGAAGGCATCCTCAATGCAGTGCATTATGATAAAGATAAAATAAAAAAATTAATTCAAACAATTCATGATAATAATGACATTCAGCCGCCTAAGCAAAAAGAGCTTATTCAATGCCTAATTCGCGGTGGATTGTTATATCATGTTCCAGAAGATTATGATGGCTTAGTACGTCAATTAAAAGAATACTATCCTGAAGAACAGTCTGAACATCAGTCATTTCATCAAGAAATTTTTGACATTAAATTGCATCATCAAGGCAGATCAAAACCAGATGGATATTTTTTACCTAAGCAAGTTCTGAAAATTAAGGAAGCATTAAAACAAAAGCGAATTCCATTTGAAGAGAACGTAAATCAACGATTATGGACGTGGGAAATTTATGAAGAGGGTGAGAATTTACTGACCTATTTCGCGAAGAACAATCATGTAAAAGCAGTTGAATACTACCTCGATAACACAGCCGATCTAACGTCCTTATTGACGGCAATAATTCATAATACAAGTGGCTCGATTACAACAAGAACAACCGCGATTAACGAATTATCAAAAGACCCCAGATATTATGAAATTTTAATTGAACGTGCTAAAGAAACACCGATTGACGAATTGAAAGAAAAAATTGCCTCGGGTTTATTATTTGAATATATTTATAGAAATAATCCTCCGATAACAAACGCCCAAATTGATGAGCTAGTAGCTCTCGGGGCTGATTTAACTCGGGAATTTTTGTATGTTCCCAAAGTGGGGTGGCCTAACAGCACGACACTTTTACATAGTGCGGCAGCATGGGGTGAAAAAAGAATTGTTGAACATTTAATGACATTATCAAAACAAAAGAATGTCGAGATACCCTTCACTGATAATCGTAATACAACAGCACAATCCTTTGTTTTGAAAGAATGCCTCAATGCTAAACATTCAAAGGCAGTCCGTCAAAATTACCAAGACATCGCTATTCTCCTTGCTGGCTATTACGATAAGTTTCAACTCGAGGATTATTCGCAACTAATACATCGTATTGACGAATCGAAGGTTGCTCAAAAGGAAATTGATGAATTCATATCTCGATTATTAGGAGAAACTGCTCATAAAACAATACAGCCTATCGATAACAAAAATTGGCAAATCGCAAAAATTCATTCTATTTCTGAGATAAAAAACAAAATTAATGCGGATTTGATGAAGCAGGTTTTCAAGTTAATCGATTATAGTGCAATAGAAGATAAAGCGTTGGGGGAGTTTTTTCACAAGTTTATTGTGACTGATCCTCTCTGCACACCAACTGGCATTCAGTACCAGTGCGCACAACTGCTATTGGAATCCATGCCTCAAGAAAAAAGAATTGAAATTTATCTTAACGGCTTGTTGAGACCATTTTATATGATTAGAGAAGCAGCTTTAACTGATCATCAAGAACAGTTTCTTGAACATGTGCGCGATTTATGTAATGCGGATTGCAAGGGAGAGGCATCTGATGCTTTATTTAAAGAAAGCTATACCTCACACCCGTTACACAACTCCCTAAACTTGTTAAGCTTTTCTAGCCATTTTGGCATTGATGGTTTATTTGACAAAACTGTCGGCTGGTTTGAAAAAAATGCCCCCGTTCTTGATAGGGATGGGGCAGAGTATTTACTTGAAACTATTCTTGTCAATCTGCTGCAAAAAAATGTCGAAAGAGCTGAGACGATTTATTCGATATTAAACCCTTGCTTTTTAAAACTTAATTCCCACGAAAAGTCATCACTTTTTTTGCCCACATTACTGCGTGGATCTCCTCGTTATGAACCAATTGAGCAGCCAGAATTAATGAAGCTGTTCACCTGGTATTGTGAAAAGCTTAATAACGCCGAGGGGATTTCTAGGTTCTTAACGGGATTTCTAGAGAACTATAAAGATGAATTATCAAAGATAGTTAAAAATAGCGAATACAACTACGATCAGCAATCCGCGCATTATAATAGTATGTTATGCTGTATCGAATCTTGTGCTGTTATTGCCGCAAATCATTTCTCTCATCCTGCCTTAGAGGATTTTGTTAAGCAGTCTAAAGGATTACTTGAATTATTAAGTGAACCATCGGAACTCTTTAAGGAGAAAGAAGAATTAGCTCGGCAACAGAATAAAACAAAACTGGTGGACTTCATGTCATTGCTTGAGGTTAAAGAAACCTTATGCCAAGTCTCTTCAGCTAAATTTGCGCGACTCGTTTCCAGGAGTCAATCACCCGAAACATGTCATTATCTTTTAGAAAATTTTAAGCTCCCTCCTGAATTGAAAAAATTAATAGCACCAGAAAAGCCACAGCCAAAAAGTTTATTTTTCAAGTCACCAGTAAATAGTGTCTCTGATTTAGCGGAGCGCCGAGCATTATCGAATGAATTTAATGCTAATTGGACGCAGAAAAAGGTTTCAAAAAGCGATGCTGAAACCATTATCGCTGCCTATGACGATGCCAGGAAAGCTAAAACATTCGGATGGACCAGTTCTGATACAACCACCACCTTAACTGCATTAAAGCGGGCAGGGAGTGATGAGGCACGTTTTATGGTATTAAACACATACATGCAGGAAAAAGGAAATGAATCACGTCGACTGTATGGTATCATTAAAGATTATCAGCCAAATAATCCTACGGTAAGAAAAAAATAAATCATTTGGAGTGTGGCGGCTAGGCTGCTTTTTGGGCGGTTGAAAATGTTTCGCGGGGTTTAAGCGGGTTTGGAGTGTTGTTAACAGCTCATGAAATCACACACTCATCTGCCTGTTCTAGCTGCGGCATCAGCACAGTAAGCCTAAGTCTGCTTCCTTTATGCGGCATCAGTTTGGCAAAAAAGCGATCCCCACACGATTGCGGGAAAAAGTCATATATCCCCCACCCCCCCGCGCTAACGTCATAATGCCGCTGTCTCCGCCCCGCATACGCGGCGTATTCATAACCAAGGCCTGTATAGGACGAAAAAGAGATTGGATAAAATGAAGCATCATCATTTATATAATTAAGAGTACGGTTTGATTTTTCGTTATACTCAACCCGATAATAGAAATCCTGCGCAACATCTTGCGCGATATTTGCTGGTAAAAACCGCTGGACATAACCAACTATCTGCCGCCAAAACAAATCACGCTTTTCAAAGCTCCAACTCACAAATTTCGCACAATAATGCTCAAATACCTTCTGCAAGTGTGTTGGGTTAAAAATGATTTCATGCTGCGAGCATCTGGTGAAATCACGCCTGAATTGTTCTAGCGTCTGCCAGAGTTCAGTCATGTTGGGTTGCTGCAATTGCAGGGCTGTCTTGACGTCAGCATCACGACTGTCAGTGATAGCACGCACAATACGCGTGAAATCAAACGGTTGTTGTGTTTTGGCATAGGCTTCATATCCAGTCAGAAAAATGGCTTGATATTGCTCCGTAATTTCTTCTTCACTCATGTATGCCTTTAACCTATCGCACATCTCATTATCTAATGCGCATAAGGCCAGTTGAAAGGCGGTTAAGTGCTTGAACGCTCGACGAGAATAATCCACCACCTTTGTCGTACCATGGAGCAAGCAATTCCGCATCATAGGATGAGTTTCCAGCAATGCTTCTACCTGATCCTCTTCGCCATACACAATATGCTGTAAGAATTGCTTGACCAGATGGCTTTCTCTAGAAAACCAGCGTGCATAGTGGGTGGGTTTTTCAGTGTTTGCTTGTGCTAACCACGCCGCTTTGGGCTTTCCGGCAAGGGTGTCTGGCAGAATAGCTTGTAATCTTGCCTCTTCTGCTAACCAATAACGGCCGCGCTTGGAGTTGACCCAGACATCTGCTACTGTTTTGCCTGCTAGTGCCCCTTCAAAAATAATGCCGATGAATCCGACCGGCGTGATCATGGCGCGCAGCTCAGGATCGTTCATGACAGCTACTTTGTGCTTAGCGATCAGGATACCCAGTACCGCATTCACCTCCGCACCTTGTGCGGCCAGCTTTTTTACATCATCAAGCTTGCCTGCTTGTGCCGCGATGAGTAATGTGCGCTCTAAACAAACGGCTGACAGTGCGGCACTGATGTTCCCCGAAAAGCCGCGGTAAAACGCCAGACACGCTGAAATCTCAAGATCATTTGTTATTAGCATTAAACTATCTGCATTAATCGGTAATAGCATGCTGCCGTCATCACTTAGTGTGGCGTCAAGTAACGCATTTTCATCTGGGGTGAAAATAAAATACTGTTCGTCTCGTATTTTCCGTAACAGCGCCTGCTTGACCGTGCACCAATTGATATCGGTCACAACAGGTACCATGTTCTCATCTTCTCGAGATGCAAATAATTGCTCCATGAGCAACTCACCGAGATACGGTTTTAAAAAAAGATTATCAAATGGGGTGTAATCTTCATAAACGTAACCGGATGCTTTTTCGCCCTGATAACCGCGTAATTGTACTAATGCTTGTAATTGATCAACAAGTGCATTTAAGACACTAAATAAGGTATAGCGTGTTTTAAATGCTTGCTTCAGTTTTTCTTGTATGACGTCTTCACTCAGAAGTCCTGCACAAGCATCATCTGGATTGAGCGGGCGTACACCATACCCCAAGTGACATGCCACCATAAAAAATCGGTTGTGAGTATGAACTTCATTCGTTGCATGACTGGCAGCCATGCTCACAATACCCTGACGAATCACGCTTAACATGTCATCAAGGTGTTCAGGTAGGTTTAGGCTTTCAAGACATTCATTGCTGCGATTATGAAATCCAGGCGTGCAGTTTTTTATACCTTCATGCAATTTATGAGATAGAGCATGTTTTAGATCATGATTTGTCTTTTCATCAGTTAACACGCGGTATAAGGTTTGCAATGATTGACGCAATCCTTCTTTTTCAGAATAGGTAGAGGCATCTCCTGCATGACGCTCCAGGTGATAAAAAAACTCAGAACGCTGCGTCAAGCTTCGATAAACGTCTATCTCATGTATTGGGTAAAGCAGTACCGTATCCTCCAGCTGAAGCAAATTATCTGCTATCAGCTTACCAAGCTGGTCAAACCAGTCCGCAGGTAAGGGTTGAGCGGCATTCACGGGAGGGCGTTTTGCAGGTTGTTGAACAAACGCTTTGTCTGGATTGACTTGTGGCATGGTTTTTTCTCGTATTATGGTTTAACAAAGCAAGCGGCTTCACAACAACGAATGATGCAACAACGCCGCACAAGCGCAATAACTATTTGATTTGAAACCATATATGTCTCCAAAAACGAGGCGCCACACTTCTTGGCCGCATCACTTTCTGGTTAAACGCAGGTGGGTGCATTCCCCCTAATTCCCTGGAAAACCATTATAATAGAAGATAGAGTCTTATGGGTCTTTTGTTTTTCAGGTGAGGGCGTTATGGCGGAGATAGTCCCGGATATCAGCACGGAGCAGCAAGACATTCGGCAAACGAAGCTTGCCCAGTATGCGGCGGCGACGCGCACAAAAGTGCTGGCTAGCCCTTCTGACCTTGATGCAAAAGATAAGGTGATGCAGGAAATGGCTGCTTGGTGCCGTGAGCAGGGGAATATTGTTGTTTTAAAAAGCGCGACCATTTTGTCCTCAGACCCCACCTCAAGAAATATTCAGAATTGTAAATCCCTGTTGCTGAGCAAAGGCATTCACCCAGGACACGTTTATGCTGCCAAGCAGTCCTTTTTGGATTTATTGATGGACAGCAGCGATGAAGAGAACGTGTCAAAGCGGCAGAAGGGCGAAACAACGGCCACCTTTAGCGACCAACAGCGTCATTTGCGTGATCTGGTGGGTGAGGCAATCAAACAAGATGTCAGCGATATTCATATTCAGGTGCGACAGACGTATACGCGCATTCGCATGCGTCAACATGGGGAATTAAAAATTTATGCCGAATGGTCTGAAAAATTAGGGCGTGAAATTGCATCGGTTGCTTTCAATAAAGAAACAGATCATGCCACCTCACACTTCAATCCCATGTTACCGCAAGATGCATCCATGCCGCTCAAAATTCGGGGTAATGAAGTTCGTTTGCGTTTAGCGAGTGTCCCTGCGCATGGCGGCTTTGACATGGTGATGCGTATTCTTGCGACAGGGGAAGAGAGAAAAGGGAAGACGCTGGATGAATTGGGTTATACCGACAGGCAAATTGAAATCATTAAAATGTCGATGCGCTTGCCGTTTGGCGCCATCATTGTGGCAGGCCCAACCGGTTCAGGTAAAACGACGACATTAGCCAGTTGCATGGAGATGGTTGAGCCCACTGCCAAACTCTATTCAATTGAAGATCCCGTTGAGAAGGTGGTGGAGGCGGCGACACAGGTGCCTGTCAATACCGAAAAGGAAGATAGAAGTTTTGCCATGATGGGCAGGGCGGCTTTACGAATGGACCCTGATGTCATCATTTTGGGGGAAATGCGGGATGAGGATACGGCGAGTGTGATGGTGCGAGCATCCATCACGGGCCATTTGGTTTTAACAACCTTACACACCAACCGTGCGACAGCCATTGTGACGCGATTGGTGGATATGGGCATTTCACCTGATTTGCTGGGTGATAGCAGTGTGTTGCGCTGTTTAATGTGTCAGCGTCTGGCAGTGAAGGTTTGTCCTAGTTGTGCGGTTGCCGTGGTGGATTCACCCCGTCATCAGAAATATATTGCAGCGTGGGAAGAAGTGCTGGGAAAAGAGGTGATTGCGCGTGCCAAAGCACGCGGCAATGGCTGTGAAAAATGCGGGCGCTCGGGTGTGGGCGGACGAGTTGTGGTGGCGGAAGTCATTTGGGTGGATGATGAGGGCCGTCAGTTCATCCAAAAATGCGATACCCTCGGCTGGGAACGTTATTTGAAAGAAAATGGTTGGCTGGATTTTCGTGACCGTGCTATTGATCTCATACAAGCGGGCATTTGCGACCCTTTTGACGCAGAGAAAGTGGTCGGACCCATCAATCCCTCTACATTGGCAAAAGTCTTTAAGTATTAAGTGAGCGTATGTGATGGAAGATATGAGTGACCTTAAAAATATGGGCGCAAATCTGACGGCTTATTATCGCCATTGGCAATTTGGCAGTAAAAAACAGCTGGCTTTTTTAGAAGATTTGTTTACGTTGATAAATGACGGTATTCCCGCGAATCGTGCGGTTGAGATGATGGCGCAAGTATCTGAGGGTTTAACTCGTGAAGTGGCGTTAACCTTGTCCCAAAAAATCAGTGAAGGCCAGCCGCTCGCCGAGGGGATGAAGGAATGGTTTAATCCCAATGTCATTGAAATTATTCGGGTGGGTGAAGCCGGTGGTGCGCTAGCGCAAACCTTGAGTTCCGCCATTAAAATGTTATCGCAACAAGGTGTGGCACTGGGCGCATTTATTGGCGCGTTACTTTACCCCCTGATTGTGATTGTGATGGCATGCGCCATCATCTTATATCTTGATACGGCTGTGTTTACGCAATTTCGTGCGATCAAGCCAGAGAGTGAGTGGCCGGAGGCGGGCAGACGATTAGTCTGGATTGCCGGTTTTATTCGCGTGTGGTGGTGGATGGTGATTGTTGGAATCGTGGCAGTCGTGATTATTTTAGGCAAATTGATGCGTAGTTATACCGGTGAATTTCGCCCCCTATTAGATGACTTTCCGCCATTTAGTTTTTATCGACGCCTGGCGGCTGCGCGTGTGCTTGAAACCATGGGGCTGCTGGTTTCAAATGGGGTAGTGTTTCGGTCGGCCATTCGCATTATGCAAATGCAAGCCACGCCTTACATGAGTTCACATTTACTGATGATGGAGCATTTGCTTAGTACCGGTAAAACCAACATTGCCGATGTGCTCGCAACGGGGCTGGTATCTGATCATGATTTAATGCGTTTGCGGGTAATGGCTGAAGTGAAAGGGTTTGAGCAAGGTTTAATTCGTATGGGTATCAGGGGTAATGAACAGGCAACAGAAACACTGAAATTTATTTCAAAAATTGTCGGCGGTATTTTTCTTGCGGTGGGCGGCTTGTTAATTGTCGTGATTATTCAGGGTATCTTCATGACCGGTATGGCGATGGGCTCTTAAACCACGAGGAGGTCAGCATGAGATATCTTATGCGAAGAGAGGCAGGCATGACCTTGCTTGAGGTCATGCTGGTGATCGTCATTGCTGCGGTGATGATTTTAATGGGACTGAGACAATATCAAACCTTGAAGGTTGATTCCGATATCAGGCAGGCAAAATATAATATGGATGTGCTGTTTAATGCTGCATCAGGGTATTATCAGGGTAACTGTCGCAGGGAACGAGATAGTAGCGGCGCGATGCTGGCAGGCACAGCAACGCTGGATGATCCCTCGGGGACGGTTCCTAATCCCTTTCCCTTGCCCATTGAAGAGACGTTACGAGCGGAAGGTTATTTGACGCAAACGTATCCGCTGGTTCGCTTTGTCGATGCGGCGACGGCAGGGGGCGGCTATGTGGTGCAACTTAATAAGCAAGCGGTAGATGACAGAACGTTTATTTCCGCGGCGGGAAAGCCCATTAAAGTGGGGCGTATCATTATCTGGAAGATTCAGGTGGCCATGAGAATCACGAATCCCGTGTCAGGGCGTATGACACAATATTCCAATCTGCTGGGCGCGGATTGCCAGTCAAAAAGCGTAGACAATGGGGAAACTGTTCTGCCTTGCAATGCCAACCCATCAGGCCCTTACAATTATCTGGTGTGGGAGCGGCTGCCCTCATTTGCTTCTCCTTCGGGGCATTCGACTTTATGGCCGACTAATCCCACCGTGACTCAGTTTGAACAAATGTATTCAACAGCACCCGCCAGTTATTTGGCGGGATTACCGGCTTCTGAATATCCGGCGCAAAATTTTCTTTGTGGAAGTTAACTCAGGTGCATGATGAAAAAATTGATTAGCAGGTGGGAAAAGGGGTTTACCCTGATTGAAATCATGTTGGTGATGGTTATTATCAGCGTCATACTTTACATGTCGATGGGCTATCTGCAGCAACAGACGCGGAACGTTAAGATTGATAAATCCAGCGCGCAGATGCAGCAAATTTTAAATGCAGGTTTGGCTTATTACGTTAATAATGGTGAGTGGCCTGCGGGAGGGGACTCATTAGCGTGTTTACAGGGGACAGGCGCGGCGGGCTGTTTGACCTCTTATTTGCCGGTGACAATGAATAATCCTTTTGGCGGCGTTTATAGCGCGGCCATCTCAAATACCAATTTTTCCGTGAGTTTGGCGATACCCGCTTCATTAAATGTGACGGGTAAGGCGGTTGCGAAAATGATTGCGGGCAGATTACCGTTGGCCAGTGTGG
>MGYH01000002.1:11858-17671 GCA_001801665.1 Gammaproteobacteria bacterium RIFCSPHIGHO2_12_FULL_45_12
GGTCGTGACGTCGTATATTAATATACCCGCCCAGAGTTTGAATAATTCCACGTCGATTAATTTTGCGGGTCTTTATCACCAAGGTGCGTGTGTTCCCGCCCCCATTTGTCCCGCAGATCAAAATGGTAATCCGATGGAGCCAAAAGTGATTGTGACACCCGTCTCAGTCAGCGGCTTGAATGATCCCTCACCTAGTACCAATGTCTATCCTATTAGTAGTTTTTCATCTTATGCAACGGCACTGACGGCCGATTCAGGCAGTCCTCCCGCTTGTGAGAATGCAACGAATTCGCCCGCTTGCCCAACAGTCAACACGGGTGCCTCTTATTGGCGTGTGTGTTTGCAGGTGATTTCAGAATATGGCGATGTTTCCAAGACCAATCCAGGGTGGGGCGAGCATGTGACCGTTGCGGCTTTTACAAGATGTGCGCCTACCAATGAAGTGTCTGGCTCTGATTTTAGTGTATATGGCAATTAAGCCGTTTAACGGGTAATGACAATGAGACACGCTATCAAAGGTTTTTCGTTATTTGAATTGCTGCTAGTCACCGTCATTATTGGCGCGGTGATCAATATTGGCGTTTATTATTTTCAGGAGCGAGCTTTTCGGGAAGGTCTGGATAACACCAGTGTGCAGATGCAGTTGATTTTAAATGCGGCGGCAGCTTACTACGTGGATAATACGGCATGGCCGCCTTCCCTTGCTTGTTTGCAAGGCCAGTCGGGCTGTACCAATATCTATTTGGGGGCCCCACCTCACAATCCTTACAATGCCAATTTTACGACAGCAGCCGTTTATCCGTTTTATGTGGTGTCGGTGACCTTGCCTTTTGTGAATGCTGCGCAGGGCGCAGGGGCTGCCAGAGTGTTGGCAGGCAAATTACCGATGGCGACAGCCTCAGGAAGCACCGTGACCGCTTATCAAAATGTACCGGGTCAGGCGTTAAACAAGGCGCCTTCGGCTAATTTTGCCGGACTCTATAAACATGGTGGTTGTATTCCTGTGCCGCGCTGTCCTGGGACAAACATGGTGCCAAATGTGTTTTTAGTGCCGGTATCCGTAAGTGGTTTGAATGAGGCCTCGCCCAGTACCAACATTTATCCCGTGAGCAGTTTTACGGCCTATGTCACAGGCGGTGCTAATATTCTTGCGCCAGATCTGTGTCAGAATAGCACTAGCATGTCGACTGGAACCACAACGTGTACCTCGGCCGGATCACCCGCGCCCACGGGTTATTGGCGTGCTTGCCTTGAGTTGATTACCGAGCGCGGCAATGTCGCCCAGACAAATACGGGAACGGGCGTGAATAGCTGGGGGAAAAATGTGACCATGATGGCCATCACCCGTTGTGCGGTGCCAAAGGAAGCCTCCGGTTCTGATTTCAGCGTGTTTGGTAATTGATGACAGACCCTAACTCGGGTTTGGCCATCCGTGTATAAATTGACCTAAGAAATGGGTCAGTGGGGTCAGGCTTGCACAATTGCACATCCACACCTACCCTCTCAAACACTTTTAAAGCCACCCTCCTGTATCATCAGTCTATAGTGTTTATTTGCATCGCTATACACCGACCATCGATATATCTTGCTTAATCAAATCTCCCTAACTGACTTCAAGCAAGGACACACGATGGCTAGAAAACCAAGAGTGCACTACTCGGGTGCGTATTATCATGTCGCCGGTTCAAATGCGAAGTGCAATTGTGCAAGCCTGACCCCGTTTTGACCCCGTTTAATGCGAAGTGCAATTGTGCAAGCCTGACCCCGTTTCTTGCACTTACCTTTTCCATAAAAAACAGTACATTCAAAAAGTTAGCTGGTAACTGGCAGATACTGTTAGATTTGGTAACGCTGCATGATACCCCACCCGCTAACCTTGATTTAATACAATCACGGCAACTTTTCGCACCCCGTATTTATGGCGAAAAGTTATTTTAACGACTCATACTTTGACGGTGACTACGTGAAAATTAAGCATGAACAGTGGGGAAATTTGCTAGATCATCTCTCGCGGGCGGCGTAAAGTGCCAAGGTCGAGCCTACTAAACGAGCATTCATCCCAAAAGATCATGACCCCTTACACTATTTCTGTAAATCTCTTATACTTGTAAACTAAAAGTGTAAACGCTATCTTGTTTAATGGGTCACCAGATAAGGATGAGAAGCCACATCATGAAGCTTCATGGATTACTTCTAAGTGTGTTTCTGTTGGGCGTGTCATTGAGTGCAGTCGCCGGGTGGCAAGTCTCAAGGCCAGAAGCTGCCATTCCTTCCGATCCGTTTTTTCAGGCAGGCTCGCAGCAAAAAACCGCATTCATGCCGTCAGCTTATGGCGGTCATGCTTTTCCAAATCAATATGCTTCACTGGGTCAATCTGCACCCGTTTATGCGGTCAGTATTAGTGGTTCCCTTAAAGAAAACATTGAGCGCATTATGGGGCGATATCACTGGAAAGTGATTTGGAAAGCACCTTACGACTATAATTTTGATGGCAGGGTCACCGGCTCCAGTTTGCCCAATGTGATGGAGAAGCTATTAAAGCCCTTCCCTTTGCAAGCGGTCATGTATATGTCAAATCGTACGTTGGCCGTTGTGCCCAAGTATAAATCATAGGAAGACGCAGCATGTTGAAAAAGTGGATTGTCCTGGTACTGTCTGTTTCGTTTATATTGGCCGCGTGTCATTCTCCACTTTATAATCAGACTGAAGGTAATGTTTCCGATATTAAAGACAAAATGGTTCAGGCGCGAAAAAAATCGAACGAGACGGCCATTAAACCAGCGTCACTTCTGGTCAATAAAGGCTTATATGTTGATACAACGCCCATTAGCTTGGAAAGAGAGCCATCATGGCTGCAAAACCACATTGTAATCCGTGGAGACCAGTTACCCTTTTCGTATTATAGCCGAACCATTGCATCGGGTGCCGGTTCTGACGTTCTCACCAAATATCAGCCAGGTCTGGATTCTGCTGAGCGGGTGTCAATGAGTTATTCAGGAACGGTAAAGGGCGCATTAAATTTATTGGCATCTAAGTCGGGCTATGTTTATAGCGTTAGAAATAAAAAAATTGAGTGGCTGGCCTTTGTCACCAAAACATATGATGTCGCCTTTATGCCGGGTGGTACCGACTATTTAATGGGTAACTCGGGTGGCGGCGGTAGTAGTAGTGATGCGCCAGGCGGCAACACGGGAGGGCAAGTGGCTAATTATGTCAGTGCAGATGCTTCAGGCTCTGAATTTAGTAGTTTAAAAGGCACCTTGAGCGTCTGGACGGATCTTGATACAACCATAAAGCAACTCTTGTCCCCTGAAGGGAAGGCATTTGTATCACAATCATCAACATCAGTGACCGTCAGGGATAGACCCACTAATGTGGCCATGGTGGGGCAGTATATTGCCAATTTGAATGGTAAATTGTCTAGGCAAGTCTTGGTAAAAGTTCAAATTTTAGATATTAAATTAAATTCAGCTTTTAATTTTGGTATTGACTGGGGGTTGATCGCGAATGCTTTCAATCATTCTCCCTTTGTTTTGAATGCGAATTATGGCACGCCAGTCACCATTACACCGTTAACGTCGCAACCAGGCACCCAGACGACACCGATATTTGGGACTCAATATAATGGCGCGGGGATACCTGGGTGGACCATTTTATTTAATGCGTTGAATCAGCAAGGCAAGACAGGCGTGGTTTCTGAGCCTAGGGTCGTTTGCTTGAATAATCAGGTGTCAGTCATCCGAATTGTGTCTTCTGAGGGGTATGTGGCAAGCATCCAGAACACAACGCTCGCGGGTGCAACGTCAGGAAGCAATAACACGGTGACCTCGCAGGTGACACCGGGTACGTTAATTACCGGCTTAACGCTCTATATTCTGCCAAAAATTATGGGGGAAGACGTTTATCTACAGATTAATGCTGATTTATCGGTGAATGATCGATTTGGTCAGTTTGGCCCAACTGACGCACAGATTCAGTTGCCCAATATTACCGAAAAGCATTTCAATCAGCGTAGCAAGATACGTTCTGGCGATACCATGATTTTATCAGGGTTCAGACAAGTTTATAATCAAACAGGCGCCAATCAGTTATTAAATTCCCAGGCATTGGGAGGCCAGGCAGCGCTGCAAGCGAATACGGAAACCATTATTTTAATTACGCCTATCATTCTGCATGGACCGGCCTAGCCCATGTCATATATCACGCGTGAAGATGGCGAACATTTTGTGGTGCCCTCTTATCGTGATGTTTTAGCGGCAAAGCAAAAAAATGCGCTGAAAAAAGAGATTGTGGCGCTGAGCCAGAATTATGGCGAATATATCACCCTGCAACCCAAGAATACGTCCCAATATGAAGTTGCCTTTTCGCCTGATGCGGGATATTTACTCGGTGAAACCGTTTGGCACGTCTTTCAGAAACCGGCTGAAATGATTTACTGTGAGGCGATTCCCGGAACAAATGAAGCGTTGTTGGTCATTGTAAAAGCTGGCAGCGTTTATCTGGATGGGAGTTTTTCGTTAGACAGTATTCCTGAAGAATTGATTATCTTTTTAACGCAGCAAAATCAATTTGAGATTCATATTTATGGCGCGGTGCCAATCAGTCAAACGCCAGAGGAAGGCAAGTTTAGTTTCGAAGCCTCTTCCGTTAAATCTTTCACGGTATTAAGTGAGCCTGTTTTTCCCACCTTGCCATTATTGAAAAATTACCGATTGCAATTGGTGGAGCAGGTGTTGCGGGCGCAGGGAATTGGCGTCTTTCCGATAGTCAACCTGATTGGTATTCTGGCTCTAGCTGGGATGGCTTACCTTGTATGGAGTTATTGGAGCCAAAGTGCGCCACCGCCGCCACCGCCAGAAGCAGAGCAGATTAACCCTTATCAGGCCTTTTTAGACAACCTGACATCGCCTGACCCTGAAATGGAATTAAAAGAGGTGATTTTGCTGCTGGCAGAATTAAACACCCTGCCAGGGTGGCATCCAAAAGAGCTTGACTATGCGAGCGGCAGCTTTAATGCCGCGCTGATGTCAGGTGGCGGCACGGTTGCTGCCTTGCAATCTTGGGCCAATCGGAATCACTTAACGGTTAATATTCAGGGAAAGGGTATCTCGATGTCGGGCTCAGAGGAGAAGATCCCAAGGCGGGCGCAGCCGACCGTGATATACCCGGTGAAACAAACTGTTGGGTATTTAATTGATGCCTTTGCTAAAATATATCCAGGTAATTTGATTTCAGGATTAGGGGAGTCAAAAGCGATAGGCTCCGCAAAACAGCTCAGTGTCACCTTGACATTCACACAGGCATCGCCTGTGTTGTTGACATTGGTGGGTAAAAAGTTGCAAGGCATGCCCATTGTGTTAAGAGAGACGAAGCTTAAAATGGAGAATGGGAAAATTTCCGGAACAATCACAATGGATATATTAGGTAACTAACGATGAGCGCAGATAAAGCAAACGACAGTTCAGCGGCTAGGAAAAAAAAGATCACCCTGGTGTTAACGGTGGTGGTTTTAATCTTTTTAATCTGGCAGATGATCGGATTATTTGGGAGTAGTGGCGGCAGCTCGTCTACGCCGACAGCGGTCGCACCCAGAGCAAGCTCTGACGGTAAGTCAACCGCATCGACTCCCCCCTCGCGGCCACCCATGCCAACACCCACGGCAGCGGCACTCCCCAATCCTGCCCAACAGCCCATGACAGAGCGCGAGAGTCAGTTGTTTAGATTGCAGCAAGAAACGGAAGCAAAATATATTATGGCGGTGAATGAATTGCAGATGTTGAAACTATCAAAAGAGATGGCAGAAACCAATCAGG
>MGYH01000003.1 GCA_001801665.1 Gammaproteobacteria bacterium RIFCSPHIGHO2_12_FULL_45_12
AATGGAGGGCTCATCCAGAATGTACATGACACCCACCAACCCAGACCCAATCTGACTCGCCAGCCGAATGCGCTGCGCTTCACCCCCAGACAAGGTTTCCGCACTTCTGTCCAGACTGATATAATCCAGGCCGACATCCACCAAAAAACTGAGCCGACTCGTCAACTCCCTGATAATTTTACTAGCAATTTCACCTCGATAACCGGTGAGATGCAGTTTCTCAAAAAACGCTTTTGTTTTATCCACCGCCAAAGCAGCCACCGCTGGCAAGGTTTTACCTTTCACAAAAACGTGTCGAGCGGCCACATTCAGGCGCTCTCCACCACAAGCATCGCAAACGCGCGCGGCAATATATTTTCGTAACTCTTCACGCACCAACTCTGATTCCGTCTCGCGATAACGACGTTCCAAATTGGGAAGAATACCTTCAAACGGATTGGTCCTCGTGGAAACACGCCCGTCCGTATCTTTGTGGCGGAAGCACACCAGATCATGACTGCCATTCAACAATACCTGCTGGATTTTTTTAGGCAGTTTATTAAAAGGCTGTTCCAGATCAAATTTAAAATGCTTGGCCAATGAGGCGAGCATCTGAAAATAATAAACATTACGCCTATCCCAGCCGCGAATGGCGCCATCTGCCAGACTAAGCGCCTGATTGACCACCAGCGCCGAATCAAACACTTCACGCACGCCCAAACCATCACAGGCAGAGCAAGCACCCACTGGGCTATTGAACGAAAACAAACGCGGTGACAATTCAGGCAAACTGTAACCGCAATCAGGGCAAGCAAATTTGGCAGAAAATACTTTTAAGGCGCGCTTAGGTTCCTCCAGCAAACCCACCGCCGCCAGCCCATCTGACAAACGAAGTGCCGTTTCAAAGGATTCAGCTAAACGCACGCGCACATCTTCATGCACCTTGACCCGATCAATCACCACCTCAATCGTGTGTTTTTTTCGCAAATCAAGCTTAGGCGCTTGATCAAGCTCCACCATCTCGCCATCAATGCGTGCCCGGATGAAGCCCTGCCCACGCAATTCCAGCAGCAACTCTATATGCTCTCCTTTACGCTCCCTGACAACGGGTGCCAACACCATCACCCTGGTTTCCTTAGGCATCGCCAACACGGTGTCAACCATTTGACTGATCGTTTGCGCTTCCAGCACCGTCCCATGTTCCGGACAGTGCGGCTGACCCACTTTGGCGAACAGCAAGCGCAAATAGTCATAAATTTCCGTAATGGTGCCAACGGTTGACCTGGGATTATGCGATGTGGATTTTTGCTCAATGGATATGGCGGGTGAAAGCCCTTCAATGTGATCCACATCCGGCTTTTCCATCATGGATAAAAATTGTCTGGCGTAGGAAGAAAGTGACTCCACATAACGCCGCTGCCCTTCTGCGTATAAAGTATCAAAGGCAAGAGACGACTTGCCGGAACCTGAGAGTCCAGTAATGACAATTAACTGGTCTCTCGGCAAATCCAGATCAATGTTTTTTAAATTGTGGGTGCGCGCACCCCGGATAAGAATCGTGTCCATAGCCAGCCATACTCAAAAAATGGGCTACATTATAAGCATAACTCATGCCATTTCGACAGGGGCATGTGGCGGCTTGGCAAAAAGAGGGGGCACGCAGACTTTGCAACGATGCTTCGCCGTCAAATGCGAACGAGAGCAGCGATTCCCGCTCTACATGTCGCGATGGGGGATTCCAAAGGGGGAGATCGCGGTTCTCCCCCCTTTTTGGTGCAAGCAAAAGCGTGGCTTTTGCGCAGCATGGAAACAAGGCAGCCTTCCCGCGTTTTTTAGCGGGAATGGCTGGAACGAGAGGCTGTTGTATTGCGGGCGCGCAAGCGCGATAATTGTCACGCTTCAAGATCAAACCAATTTGAACAATAATAGGTCGCGCCGCTCTCTGCCGCGCCACACACTGATACTTATAAAGAGCTCACGCCATGCAAACATCCAAAATGACCTCCACTGAACGACGTGCCGTCATCAGCCTGTCCTCTATCATGGGGTTACGCATGATCGGTTTATTTATGGTTCTCCCCTTATTCAGCTTGTACGCTCACCAATTAAGCGGGGCAACCCCCATGCTAATTGGCGTTGCCATGGGCGTTTATGGTTTATCCCAAGCCTTATTGCAAATCCCCTTTGGCGTGCTATCTGACCGAATGGGACGCAAACCCGTCATCCTGACCGGCTTACTCATTTTTTCACTGGGCAGCCTCCTTGCCGGCCTCTCTCACTCCATCTGGTGGATGATCGCCGGTCGCGCACTGCAAGGCGCGGGTGCCGTTGGCAGCGCGACACTTGCCATGATGGCAGATCTCACCCGTGAAGATCAGCGAACTAAATCCATGGCCATTGCCGGTATATCCATTGGTTTTTCTTTCTCCCTTGCGATGCTATTAGGCCCCCTGCTATCCAAATGGATTGCGGTGAGCAGTTTATTTTATCTGGCAGTCGTCTTTGGCTTCACAGCCATTTTAATTCTCTACACGGCTGTCCCTCATCCAGCGACCATTCGCTGGCACCGTGACCAAGAGCCTGAACTCAAATCATTTTTAAAATTGCTCGTTCACCCTGAACTGGCCAAATTAAACAGCGGCATTCTGATTCTACACGCCATTTTCACCGCCAGCTTCATCGTTATCCCCATCAGCCTTTATCATCTGGCGGGTTTACAAGAAAGCCAGCAATGGGTCATTTATTTGCCCACCCTCTTAATCGCTTTTATCCTCACGCTGGCCTGCATTGGTTTCTCCGAACGTAAACAACAAATCAAACCTTATTTTCTGGGGGGCATCCTCACGCTCGCCATCGCAGAAACACTGCTTTGGCTCGCACCCAGTAACCTCACCCTCGCGGGCATCAGCTTATGCTTGTTTTTTACTGGTTTTTCCTTGATGGAATCCTTTCTCCCATCGCTCATCTCACGCGCTGCGCCTGCCGCCCGCAAGGGTAGCGCCATGGGCATTTACGCCTGCTCACAATTTACTGGCATCTTTTTAGGCGGCGTTTCAGGTGGTGCCTTATACGGAAAGTTCGGTTTTACAGGTGCTTATCTTTTCTGTATCCTTCTCGCTCTTAGCTGGTTGGCGCTTGCTTTTTTCATGCAGCCGCCACGCTATCTGGTCAACCAAATGTGGCGTCTTTTGCCAGAACAACAACATAACTGGGACAAGATTACGGCAAAATTAAATGCCATCCCAGGCATAGTTGAGGTAACCTTTGTAGCTGGGGACGGTGTGGCTTACCTGAAAATGGAACGCGCAACGACAAAACATCCAGATTATCTTCACCTGAAAGAACACACTATCGGAATCACTTAGTTAGGAGAATCAGCATATGGCACGCGGCGTTAACAAAGTTATTTTAATCGGCAACTTGGGACGCGACCCCGAGGTACGTTACACACCCAGTGGTTCCGCTGTTGCAAACCTGACCATTGCCACCAGCGAATCCTGGAAAGACAAACAAACTGGCGAGCCGGTTGAACGCACAGAGTGGCATCGCGTGGTCATGTTCCAGCGCTTAGGCGAAATTGCTGGCGAGTATTTACGCAAAGGTTCAAAAATCTACATTGAAGGCCGACTGCAAACTCGCAAGTGGCAGGATAAAACAACGGGCCAGGATCGCTACTCCACTGAAATTGTTGCCGATAACATGCAAATGCTGGATAGCAAAGGCGGCACAGGGGGTGACGCACCGGCTTCAGGTGGCCGCGCTGACACAACGACAGCCATGCCAACTGAGACCGCACCCAGCCTGGAAGGGTTTGATGATGACATTCCGTTTTAGCGACAGAAAATAATCACGCCAAGGACAGTGAGACGCTGGTAAAACGACCCATTCTGGATGGGCGGTCAATCCGCCACGCCCTGTCACTGTCGCCCATCGCAGAAAAAATAGCTGCCCATTTAGATTAACACTTGATAATTTTCTCATTCTTAATATACTTAACGGGTGCTTTTTAGTCTGCTGAACACAAATCACCTAAACTTTGGCACAGGAACGCCACTTTAAGGATAATTCTTGAAAAACTTTATGTATACCGACATGACAGCTATTGCGAAATCTGTCAAAAATGGTTAAATAGGAACATTCTTTAACAAAAAAGGGACATGGGATGAATACCGCACTACTTTTGATTGAATGCCAAAATGATTATTTCCCAAACGGAAGGACGCCTCTTGAAAAAAGCCTGGAAGCGAGCGCAAGAATGGAAGCTGTTTTGCACGCTTGTCGTGAAAAAAAGATCCCTGTTGTTCACGTACAACATATCTCAACGCATCCCGATGCAGCTTATTTGCTTCCTTGCACCAAAGGCGCGGAGTTCCACTCCAGCATCACACCCATTAAAGGTGAAATGATCATCAAAAAGCATTCTCCAAACAGCTTTAAAGACACGCAACTTTTAAATTATTTAATCAAAAGTCAAGTCAGCCACTTGGTGATTTGCGGCATGACCACGCAATCTGCCATCGACTCCACCGTGCGCGCGGCACATGATCTGGGATTTAACTGCACGGTCATTCAAGATGCCTGTGTGGCGAAGCAACTTGAGTTCAACCATACCCCCATTCCCGCGCAGACTGTGCAAAATGCTTTTCTGGCGGCACTGCAACCCTCTTATGCAAACGTTATCAGCTCTGAAGATTTTCTGCATAAAGCGGGCGCACGCAGTGTAGAGCACGCGTAATTTACGCTGGCAATGAACTGGGAATCACGCTATTTACCTCCAAATCCGACCATCTGGCAAGGGCAAGCCGACATTCCAGATGGTTCGTGTTTTTTTCAGCACGTCCGCCTGTTAGATTTATTGGCACACAAACCCCAAAAAACGGCACCCATCACCTTTGCCCTGCTTGGGTTTAAGTGTGAGGAGGGCGTGGAACGTGATCTTGGCCGCACCGGCGCAAGTGAAGGGCCCATTGCCATTCGCCAACAGTTAGCAAAGCTTCCGTTCCAAAACGCGCAAATTCATTGTTATGACGCGGGCAATATTGTTTGCATTGACCATGATATGGAGCAATCACAACGCGCACTCTCGGAAGTGGTCGCGACATTACTTTCTCAAAATATTCGGCCTCTCATCATCGGTGGCGGGCACGAGATTGCCTTTGGACATTATCTAGGCATTGCCAAAGTTTATCCCCCCGCGAGACGTTTAGGAATTCTCAATTTTGATTCGCATTTTGATTTGCAATCACTCAAACCCATACACCGTCCAAGTGCGACAACAGCCTTTTATCAAATAGCAGAAGCCCACCGCGCGGAACAACGGCACTTTGATTACAACTGCATTGGCATACAGCATGTGGGCAATATTCGCCACAGCTTTGACACAGCAAAACAACTCAATACCAAATTCATGCTGGCTGATGAACTGCATCAGGGATTAAGTGAAAAATGCTATGATTTTGTGGATCGCATCATAGATGAAAACGAAGTGATATATACCAGCTTGTCGCTTGATGTCTTTTCACCCGCCTTTGCGCCCGGTGTCAGCAGCATCAATCCATTAGGGTTATATCCCTGGCATGTGATTCCGCCGCTTCGGCAAATTGCCGCCTCCGGAAAAGTGATTTGTTATGACATTGCGGAACATGTGCCGCGTTATGACATTGACCACCGCACCGCCAAGTTGGCAGCAAGCCTGATCTATGACATTATTCATCACCATCACGAAATTGAATAACCGCCATGCCAGTTGTCCCACTGACTGCACACACCTTCCAACGACGCTTACTGTCTTGGTTTGATGCACATGGGCGCAAACACCTCCCCTGGCAACAACATAAAACGCCTTATCGTGTCTGGATTTCAGAAATCATGTTACAGCAAACACAAGTTGGCACTGTTATCCCCTATTTTCAGCATTTTATACAGCGATTTCCAGATGTCCTGTCTCTGGCAAAGGCACCCCTTGACGATGTTTTACACCTATGGGCGGGGCTTGGGTATTATAGTCGGGCACGCAATTTGCATCAGGCGGCTGTCATGATTGCTGAACAATATCAAGGGCGATTTCCAGACACAAAAGACACCTTGCAGACACTCCCTGGCATTGGGCGATCAACCGCCGGAGCAATATTGGCACTGGCATTTGAGCAGCCTGGCATTATTCTGGATGGCAATGTGAAGCGAGTATTAGCCCGTTTGCATGGCTTAACACAACCCATTAATGACAAAACAACTGAGCAGACACTCTGGGCGCTAGCTGAAAACTACACCCCTGTTATCCGCGCGGCGGATTATACCCAAGCGATGATGGACTTGGGTGCAACCGTGTGCACACGCTCAAAACCCGCTTGTTTAACCTGTCCTTTTCTTAAAAACTGCACCGCCTACCACCACCATCTGACCGCGTGTATTCCACAAAAACGCCCTGCTAAAAAAATCCCGACACAGGAGGCAACGTTTTTGATTTTAAAAAGGGGGCGCCATGTCTTACTATGCAAGCGGCCGACACAAGGGATATGGGGTGGGCTTTATTGTCTGCCGGAAATTGCCGGACTTGCGGATTCTCACACCGTCATACAATATTGCCAGCAACAATTTAAGCTCCTTGTTTCTGAACCCAAGGCCTTAAACTCCTTTCGTCATACTTTTAGTCATTATCATTTGCAAATCCACCCCATCATGGTGCAAACCAAAAAAGCACCCACTAAACTCATGGAATCAACGCAGCAAATTTGGTATAACCTTAGCAAACCACTCGCCATTGGCTTACCCAAGCCAATTCAAACCATTTTGGAAGCACTCAGATGAGCCGACTGATACATTGCGTTAAATTAGACAAAGAAGCCGAAGGGCTGGAGCAACCACCCTTACCGGGTGAAATCGGCGTCAGAATATATGAACACATCTCCAGTCAAGCCTGGGAGATGTGGTTAACCCATCAAACCATGCTCATTAATGAATACCGTTTAAGCCTGATTGACCCAAAATCACGCACATTTCTTCTGAAAGAAATGGAAAAATTCTTATTTGGCGGGGGCAGTGAAAAACCTGCTGGCTATGTGCCAAATGAGTCATCTTCTTCTTGACTAAAAACGCCGCTCTCGGTTTAATAGGCGTCTCTTTCAGGTTGGCCAGATAGCTCAGTTGGTAGAGCAGAGGACTGAAAATCCTCGTGTCGACGGTTCGATTCCGCCTCTGGCCATAGCAATGTCATCTTTTCAACGGATTTTACGATAACTTCTTGGCACTTTAATCTTGAGATCCTCCTGAATGATCTTTTGAAGATTATTCACTACCCGAGCTAATCCGCTAGAAAAACCGGCGACGAAGCAATCCAGAGTGTATGCAATATAATGATTTTTGACGACCTTCTGGATTGCTTCGCCCAAAAAGCGGCCTCGCAACGACAAATTATGCAACAAAGCCTAAGTTTTCGGGCTTGTTGTATCACTCCAAATTTGGTGGATTACGACGCTAAAAGCGCGTCTAATCCACCCTACATTTTCATTCATGTCAAGGCAATGTAATCCGCCAAATTTGGCATCAAAATGTGTCACATTTGATTTATCCAACAACACCTAACCCATGGTTTTCCAAAACCGCTGTCATGCTCGCGCAGGCGGGCAACCCTAAACGCCGCCTGACCGCATCTATCGCAAGGATTGATAGCCGCCTCGCAATCCTTGTCGGGAAAATATTATTTGCCATAATTGCAATTGACGCGCCCTAAATGAACCGGCAGAACCTAATAAATAAAATTGCCACATGCGATAAAAACGGTCATCGTATTGCTGTTTTAATTCATCCCAATGCTGTCTAAAATTTTTATCCCAGGCCATTAGCGTTTTATCGTAATCCGCTCCAAAATTTTGCCAATCTTCCATGACAAACAAGCCTTCAATTGATTTTCCAATTTGCGCGATTGACGGGAGCATGCCGTTAGGAAAAATATACTTCTCTATCCACCTATTTGTTGAAACACTGCTAGTTAAACTGCCAATGGTATGAAGTAGGAACAAACCATCTTCTTTAAGTACCTGATGAACAACCTTCATATACGTCTGGTAATTCAACTGACCAACGTGTTCAAACATGCCAAGCGAGACAACCCGATCAAACTGACCGCTAATATGGCGATAATCCTGCAGTACAATTTCAACGGGCAACCCTTCGCAATTTTTTCTGGCATAGTGACATTGCTCTTTTGAGATGGTAACACCCACAATACTGACATCATAACGTTCTGCCAGATATTTTGCTAACGCACCAAAACCACAGCCAATATCAAGCACACGCATGCCTGACCTTAACATCAATTTTTTAGCCACCAATTCAAGTTTGTCTAATTGGGCTTGCTCTAAATCGCGCGCTGTTTTCCAATAGCCGCAAGTATAATTCATGCGTGAATCGAGCATGCATTCAAACAGGTGATTGCCAATATCATAATGCTTTTCACCCACCTGAAAAGCACGCCGCTGATTTTGATAGTTAACAATCTGATATAACATTAACTTAAGACGCATCCAGAGGGTCACTTGAACTTTGGCTTCAAGATCGGCTGAAATAACCTGCTCAATGAATTGATCCAGCCGCTGACAGTCCCACCAGTGATCCATATAAGCCTCGCCCAGCCCAAGTGCTCCCTGATTGAGAACGCGCTGATAAAATGCCTGGTTATGAATTTGAATATCCCAGGGGTTGTCACCATCTACCTGAACACCCGCCGCATTTAAAAGCTGTACGCCACGCAATTCCAGAGCATTCATGCTCATGCTGCTTCTCCGTCCATGTTATGCCGGTTGATAGTTATTATAAGAAAAATAAACGCCCTGTCTAGCCTTGCTCACGCCGACTTGATTGCGCCCACTGAAACCACATCAACACCATCACATGACGCAAATAATCAAACAACACGTTAGCATTCAACTTACTCTTTCCATGGCGGCGTTCTGAAAAATAAATGGGAACCTCTCGAATTTCCTGGCAACCACACTTTATCATGATCTCCAAACCAATTTTCCAGCCAATGGGTTTTAATGGCTGCCCCGAGAGCACCGTTGCTTTTCGAATAGCAAGAAACCCTGACAAAGGGTCTCTCGCCTTGACACCCAGCAAACCACGCGCGAGGAGCGCGGCCAACTTTGACGTCCACCGTCGCATCAAAGGCCACTCACGGTCTGTGCCGCCACCTTTAACATAGCGTGAACCAATCACCAATGAAGTCTCCGGGTTATCAAGCAATGCCAGCAACGCCGGTATTTTTTTGGCCGGATGACTGCCATCTGCATCCATCGTCACAATGCAGGCATAGCTTGATTGCTGAATGCCCTCTATAACCGCCCCACTCAAATCTCGCCCATGATGCCGCACTATCAGTTTCAACCAGGGATAAATAACGCTCCACTGTTTAACCAGCAAGTCTGTTCCATCCTGGCTATTATCATCCACCAACAACACTTCAAATGATCGGCCTTCAAAATCAACGCTCTCAATTTGCCGCATCAAATCGGGCAAATTTTTTGCCTCTTGATAAGTGGGGATGACAATACTGACACCCGCATGACACTGATTCGCCTTCATTTGACCCGTCACCTCTGACTGCATTAAATTCACTTTAAGCCATCCGTGACATGAACACAACCAACGCCATGACTTGCATCTTGACCACTCATCATGCAAGCTGTTTTTGATTCAAGCAACGATAAACAGCCCCCAGCAATTCCCGCTTTACACATCGCGATGGGGGACTCCAAAGGGGGAGATCGCTTCATGTTGTCATCTGGCCTGAAAAATTGCCTGCTTTATTGTCTTATTTTATCGATCGTCTTGCTGGTAAACTTGCCTGTCATTCATTTCAACATGATGTATCCCGAACAGCCGACCATTTATCTGGCCAATCAAACCATCACCCATCTTAGCGACCTGCTTCGACTCTATTTACACCCACAGTGGCTTCACCCAAACGTTGGGTTCTTCAGACCGTCTGGGCATTTTTTAATCTACCAAATACTCGCCCCCTTTTTAGGCTGGCAAAACACGCAAGCTTTTTTGGTGGTTAGCTTCATGTTTCTGGCTGGCATTGGGTTTTTTCTTCTTAAACTGTACCGTCTCTTATTTCCAGGTTACCAATGGGGGGCTTATATCGCGTTCAGCCTATATCTCATGCACCCTTCCTTAAGCCTGGCACGCCTGACATTAATGCACTTTGAATTTTCCTATGTCTTTTTTATCATGGTATCGCTCTATTGCCTCGCGCTTTTCTGCGAAAAAAATAATGGCGCCGCAACGACTTTCCGTCACCTCTCCCTGTTTCTGTTTTCCTTATTTTTTTATGCGCTTGCCTGCACCTTTAAAGAGCCCGCCCTGATGCTTGGGCCCGTCATGATTGGCTATCTTTGGCTAAACCGTCAACGCCACCCGCGATTAATTGGTAGCATCATGCTTCTCAGCATCGGCTTGGGATTTTATATTACCGCCGCCTGGCCCAGCCTCACACACACGCCAAGGCCCATCAATCTGTACAATGCGCTTGGCACCATCAACGCTTTTCTAAAAGATATTTTTGGACTCACTCATACGCTTATTCCTCAAGGTGGATTACCTTTCCCTCATTCAGGATGGAGCGCCATTCAATTCCCCTTATTGTCCAAGGTCATCATGCTATCAGGTGGCCTCATCACGTTATTAAGCACTTCGCTCATATTATTTCAACGTCACCCTCCAAACCGCCGCCCACTTTTGTTTCTCTATGTTGCCGCCATCAGTTTTGAAATCATCCCCATACTTTGGGGGATTGGCGCGCCGTGGCACCACAGCTTAACCTTGTTGTTTCTTTGCATTATCATGGGATTCTCTGCGGAGCAATTATTAAGAATGGCACAGGGATACCACTGGCTCATCCCCTCGACTTGCATTGGCACAGCGCTTGCCATTGCCATGACTACCCTTCCCATGAACCAGCAAAACATTCAAAAATATGTCTCTCAAGAAGACGGCTTTCTGGGTATGGCATTAAACCGTAATGCGGTGCAACACCCCCCTGACATCAAACAGAAACTTAATTCAGACAGCCTCATTGTAGTGGAAGACAGCCGTTTACATAATGATTACTTTTTGGGAAACAGCGCCTATCCCTTATTATTATTTCTTGATAAAGCGGATTATCTTACCTTTAAAAAACGCCAGCAACATTACATGATGCGTTTTGACTTAACGTATAGCGGCACGCTGTTCAGATACGCTTACAACATGCCTTCATTGCACGAAGAAGTTTACCCTTTTAACCTTGAAGCCATGAATGAGATACCGAATGAAATTATTTATAACTGGCTTAAACATGCCAACAACATTTTCTGTCTTGGCTATGATGAAAAAGGCAATTGGCATGACAAAACAATGGCTTTCAAACAGCAGTTATCCAACCTCCAAGCCAAACGTCACTTAACAGTAAAAAATTATCGCCCCGCCGGACGTCACGCCCAAGCGAGTCACCTTCTGTTCTCAAGCACACTGAATGTTCCAGACCAGCAGCTTTGCGAGTTTACTTGCGATCAATCCGCCGCCTGTCAACGCTTTATTTATAAAAATTTCAGTTGCCAGTTTTACGGCCGATAAAACACAGGTCGATACGCATGCCCTGATGACCTAGGGCTGTCGGATTAAAAATCCTGCTTAGAAGGCCTTCCCCCGGCGGGGGAAGGCCTTCTAAGCAGGATTTTTAATGCGTGAGCCTTGGCTGATGACCCTCTTGACGACACCCACTGGCTAGATAACAATGTTAATGGAATAAACGGAATGACACTGTCACGCGCCCAAGGAGTTAAGATGCCAACCCCTTTAAAAACTGTACGCCTCAGTCTTCTTTGCTGCAGCGCGCTCTACCTGTCCCTGACCAGCCCGACCCTCTTTGCCGCTGAAAATAACTGGACAGTTCAAGTGGCCCCTTATCTCTGGGCAATCAGCATGAACGGCACCGTGGGTGTTGGCAATCGTCGTACGCACGTCGATCAATCTTTCAGTAAAATCATGCAAGAAATGAGTTGGGGCGGCATGCTCTGGCTTGATGCCAACAAGGGAAAATGGGGGGCATTCCTTAACACGATGTATGCCGATCTGAAAAGTGGGGCACATGAAGGCCCACTGTCTGTGAACGCCACCAACCACTTCGGCATTTTCAGTGCTGGCATCTCCTATCTCGCCTATCAAACCTGTTTGACCTATTCCTGTTCCAGCGAGGCAGTGAGTCGCCTCACCCTTGAGCCTTATGCCGGATTTCGTTTCACCTTAAACGATACAACCATCAAGGCAAGCATTCCAGGCTTAACCTTACAAAACACTAAAAATGAAAACTGGACCGATCCCATTGTTGGCGCGCGAGTACGTTACACCCTCACTAGGGCATGGTCTGTTTTAATGGCGGGTGATATTGGCGGGGTGAATACCAGCTCACAATATAGTTACAATGTCACCGGATTGCTCGGCTACCAGCCGCAATTAAGGTGGACGAACACCACTTTTTATCTGGGCTACCGCTGGTTAGACCAACATTACATTAACGGTAGTGGCAGCAACTATTTTAACTGGAATATGAAATTGGCAGGACCCCTGATTGGTATCATGATCACGATTTAGCAGAAGCCTCGGGGAACAGTAAGGTCACATTAAGCTGACATTGCCAATTTGGACCAAATTGTCTAGGCGTTTTGACATTGTCATACGCTTGGAGTGAAACATTTAACGGCTGTTTGCCAACTTCAAATACCCGACCCACACCCGCACCCAATGGGACTGTCCAGCGATTGGCCGAGTCTGCCTGCCAATCGGCGGTCACAATCGGCTGCGTGGTGACAAACCAGCCATGTGAAAAATTATAGTTAATAAAATATTGCAAACTATATTGGTTCACGTTTGGGCGGTTAGACTGCCCCCCAAACGACCAGACATTTGACATTAAAAAACCCACAACCCATTGCCCTGGCATGGTTAACACCACAAAGGAAGGCCCGGCACTATATTTCCCCTGACCCAATTGTGAGTGCGTGGCTGTTGGCAACACAAGCGCGGGCCCAACACCCCAAATAAGGGGGCCAGGCTTGGCCGGTGTGAGAAACAGGGTGGGATTAAGATCACCCAAGCCCGTCAAATAAGGACGCGCTGGCAACAAGTTGGGCTGATGAATAAGGGGCACAATGGTGCGTACAATCAAATTCCAGTCGGCATTTAACGTGAAGGGCACCACCGGTTTCACATCCAGAATATATTGCGTCTGACGATTTGGCCCATAGCCATGGTTAAAATTATTGTTAAAAGGCACACTGACCAATTTCTCAACGGGGTTTTGTGATGCTTTTGCCAAGTCAGTCACGCTATCCGCAAAACTTAGCCGCGACCAAAAAAATCCAAACAACACGAAAAAAAACAATTTTGATACAGCCATGAGGGGTACGCGCATCACTATCCTTAATGATGAAGTGGCTGAATGCTATACTAACACAGAAGAAGTTGCTTTTGTGCACTGACAATCTGGAGAGTCGCCGTGAAGAGGATTTCACAGCCATTCCCGCTAAAAAACGCGGGAAGGCTTCCTTGTTTTTATGCTGCGCAAAAGCAACGCTTTTGCTTGCACCAAAAGGGGGAGAACCGC
>MGYH01000004.1:0-23669 GCA_001801665.1 Gammaproteobacteria bacterium RIFCSPHIGHO2_12_FULL_45_12
CGCGTTAATGAAGGCCTGCCCATCACAGGAAAGACGCGGTGTCGCGGTGTTGTTGGGCGTGATGACAATGGTAATGTTGGCATTGCCCTCAACCACAATGGGACGCATGCTTAATGTATGCGGGAACATGGGCACCAAGACCAAGGCATCTAGTTTGGGGTGCAGGATAGGACCGCCGCCTGACAAGGCATAGGCGGTTGAGCCGGTGGGGGTTGCTATGATCAGTCCGTCTGAGTTCTGGCTGCAAACAAACTGATTATTGATGAAAATTTCAAATTCGTTCATGTGCGGAACGGAATCGGGAATGAGCGCGGCTTCATTGAGCGCATTGCTTTGGCCTAAAAGCTGATCTTGCCATTTAATGGTAGCGGTTAAAAGAAAGCGTTCTTCCTGAAGATAGTGACCATCCAGAATGGCCTCGATCTTGGCTAACTCGGTTGGATGGATGTCTGTCAGAAAGCCGAGTCGTCCGCGGTTTACGCCAAGGACGGGTACCCCTTTTTCCATGACGGTATGAGCGGCGTGTAATAAGCTTCCATCGCCGCCGACTACAATGATTAAATCACATTGTTGGCATAAGGCTTCGCGGCTCACGCAGTAGGGTGCGGCTTCCGCAAGTCCAGTCGCGGTTTCATCATCAATGAGAATATCGCGCTTTAATTCGCATAAGTAATGAATGAGTGCTTTTAGTGTCTCATTGACCCCCGCGTTTTTGACTTTGCCTAAAATGCCGATGGTTTTAAAGGGTGTTCTCATAGTCGTTACCTTTTAGAGGGATCAAAATAGTGTTACATGATTTAAGGCTTCTCGCTATCTTTACAAGGTATAATAGACCTTGAAACCTTTGAATTTGCCCTTATATAGTAGGTAACCTAGCTTAGGTGACAACTGTCATCCAGAGGAGCGTTTTTTGCGACGAAGGATCTCGTGTTTTTTAGGAGATTCTTCGCTTCGCTCAGAATGACAACTCATTAACCATTTGATTAATCAAAAGGAGAACGGCACTGATGCGTAACACAAGCTCAGACCAGGCGTCTGAAAAGAAAGAAAAGCCGAAATCAAAGTCTGACCCATCGAGAGAGTTGCTGACGCACCCGGAATATGAAGAATTGATGCAAAAATTGAACGAAGCAGATCAGAAGATTGCACAACATTGGGAGCGAATTTTGCGCATGCAGGCAGATTCAGAGAATGTCGCGCGCAGAAATGAACGAGACGTGGCGAATGCGCATAAGTTTGCCCTGGAAAAATTTGTGGATCAGCTCTTGCCGATTGTGGATAGTCTTGAGCTCTCAGTGGCCAATGTGCCACCGCAATCGGCTGAGGCTGCCAAGGTCACCATTGAGGGGGTGAATTTAACTCTAAAGCTGTTTTACGGTGCCATGGAGAAATTTGGCATTAAACAAATCAATCCGTTAGCCGCGCCATTTGATCCTGAATACCAGCAAGCCATTTCCATGCAGGTGGATGAGAACGCGAAGCCAGGCACTGTTATTTCGGTGCTGCAAAAGGGTTATACCTTAAATGACCGTTTGATACGTCCTGCGCTGGTAGTGGTGTCAAAAGGGGAAGACGAATGATTTACCTATTGAAAATAAACGAAATGCCCTTATCTGTAGGGAATAGACTACCAATTAATGAAAGCGGAGATAAACATGGCCTCGAATAAAATTATTGGAATTGACCTTGGGACGACAAACTCCTGTGTTGCGGTGATGGATGGGGATAAAGTCAAAGTGATTGAAAACGCAGAAGGCGCGCGCACAACTCCCTCAATTGTTGCCTATTTGGACAACAGTGAAATTCGGGTTGGCCAGCCAGCCAAGCATCAGGCAGTCACCAATCCCAAGAATACAATTTATGCATCAAAGCGCTTGATAGGCCGTCGTTTCGAAGAGGAAGTGGTGCGCCGGATGCAAGAAACCGTACCCTTCAAAATTGTGAAAGCAGAAAATGGGGATGCCTGGGTGGAAGTGTTAGGCAATCAGCAAATTGCGCCGCCACAAGTTTCCGCGCAAGTGTTAATGAAAATGAAGAAAACGGCTGAAGACTATTTAGGTCATGAAGTGACCGAGGCCGTGATTACCGTTCCTGCTTATTTTAATGATTCGCAACGTCAGGCCACCAAAGATGCGGGTCGAATTGCGGGGCTTGAAGTGAAGCGCATTATTAATGAGCCAACAGCCGCGGCACTGGCATTTGGGATGGATAAAAAGCCAGGTAACAGTAAAATTGCCGTATATGATCTGGGTGGTGGAACTTTCGATATCTCGATTATTGAAATTGCAGAAGTGGATGGGGAGCATCAATTTGAAGTGCTTTCCACCAATGGCGACACTTTCCTTGGCGGTGAAGATTTTGATCAGCGTTTAATGAATTATTTAGTCGATGAATTTAAAAATTCGTCCGGAATTGATTTACGTCAGGATCCCCTGGCATTGCAGCGTCTTAAAGAGTCGGCTGAAAAGGCGAAAATTGAACTTTCTTCCACGCAGCAGACGGAAGTGAATTTGCCTTACATTACCGCGGATGCGAGTGGCCCCAAGCACATGAATGTCAAGGTGACACGCGCTAAATTAGAGTCGCTGGTTGAAGACCTGGTGCAGCGCAGCATTGAACCTTGTAAAACAGCATTGAAAGATGCGGGTTTAAGCACAGATAAAATTGATGACGTGATTTTGGTGGGCGGCCAGACACGCATGCCGCTGGTGCAAGAAGTGGTACGCAAATTGTTTGGAAAAGAGCCGCGAAAAGATGTGAATCCGGATGAAGCCGTTGCAATGGGTGCAGCCATTCAGGGTGCGGTATTAACTGGCGCGATTAAAGACGTATTGCTGCTGGATGTGTCACCTTTGTCCCTGGGCATTGAAACCATGGGCGGCGTGATGACGAAATTAATTGAAAAGAACACCACCATTCCAACGCGTGCGACACAAGTGTTTTCAACGGCAGGGGATAATCAAACAGCGGTGACCATCCATGTGTTGCAGGGTGAGCGCGAAATGGCCTCTGCAAACAAATCGCTGGGTCGGTTTGACTTGACAGATATCCCGCCAGCACCGCGTGGTTTGCCGCAAATTGAAGTGACGTTTGATATTGATGCCAATGGTATTTTACATGTGTCTGCCAAAGACAAGGCAACGGGTAAAGCGCAATCCATTAAAATTCAGGCATCCTCAGGTTTAAATGAGGAAGAAATCAAAAAAATGGTTCAAGACGCTGAAATACACGCGGATGAAGATCGAAAGTTTCATGAATTGATTGCGGTGCGTAACCAGGCGGATAATTTGAGTCACTCAGTCACCAAAACCTTGAAAGAGGCGGGTGATAAGGTGTCTGCAGAAGAGCGTCAAGCCATTGAACAAGCTATCCTAGCATTGAAAGAAGCCATGAAGTCAGATGATAAGGATTTAATTGAAGCGAAAACCAAAGCGTTGACGGAGGCGTCTGGAAAAATGGCTGAACGTATGTATGCCCAAGGTCAGGCAGAGCAAGGTCAGGGTGAACCGCAGGGCGGGGCTGAAGGCGAATCTTCCGGAAAGCCAGCAGACAAGGGAGAGCACGTTGTGGATGCTGAATTTGAGGAAGTAAAAGACGATAATAAGCGCGACTCTTAATGGCGCACTTATTTTACCGAAAATTAGACGAAAAGAGTGGTTATGACAAAAAAGCGTGATTATTACGAGATCTTGGGTGTTTCGCGAAATGCCAGCGAAGAAGAGATAAAGAAGAGTTATCGACGACAGGCGATGAAGCATCATCCGGATCGTAATGCTAGCGATAAAGATGCTGAGGAGAACTTCAAGCAAATTAAACAAGCTTATGAAGTTCTCTCAGACAGCCGTAAGCGCGCGGCGTATGACCAGTTTGGGCACGCGGGGGTGGATGGCGGCGCGGGAGGGTTTGGCGGCGGTACTGAGGGCATGAATTTCGGCGATATTTTCGGCGATATTTTCGGCGATATTTTTGGCGGCGGCCGACGTGGCGGCGCACAGCGTGGCGGCGATTTGCATTTTACGCTGGACATTAGCCTGGAAGACGCTGTGTTTGGCAAAACGGCTGAAATTGCCATTCCCACGTTGGTGGTTTGCGCGGATTGTCATGGCTCGGGTGCGCGAGCAGGTTCGTCGCCCGTCACTTGCACGCATTGCGGGGGGCAGGGTCAAATTCGCATGCAGCAAGGTTATTTTTCAGTTCAGCAAACGTGTCCCGCTTGTTATGGAAAAGGGCGCGTCATTCAGCATCCTTGTGGGGCTTGTCATGGACATGGGAGGAAGAAGCAAAATAAAAAACTGTCCGTTAAAATTCCAAAAGGAGTGGATACGGGCGATCGAATTCGTTTAAGTGGTGAAGGTGAGGCGGGTGAAGGCGGTGCGCCAACGGGTGACCTTTATATACAAATGGTGGTGCAAGCGCATCCCTTGTTTGAGCGTGATGGAAAAAATCTGTATTGTGAAGTGCCCATCAGTTTTGTCACGGGGGCGTTGGGCGGTGAGCTTGAAGTGCCTGCATTAAGCGGACGGGTCAAGTTGAAGATTCCACCGGAGACGCAAACGGGCAAAGTTTTTCGAGTGAAGGGCATGGGTGTGCCATCTGTGCGGGGTGGTGATCAGGGCGATTTAATGTGTAAGGTGCAAATTGAAACGCCAGTCAATTTGACGGCAAAGCAAAAAGACTTGCTGCAGCAATTTGCAAAAACCATGTCTTCCAATAATAAACATACCCCAAGATCGAGCTCCTGGTTTGACAAGGTCAAGAAATTTTTTGAAGACATGAAATTATAGGTGAATATTATGCAAAAAGTACCAATGACGGTGGTGGGTGCTGAAAGATTGCGTGAAGAATTGCAACATCTCAAGCAGAAAGAGAGACCAAGAATCATTAATGCCATCGCTGAGGCGCGCGCGCACGGTGACTTGAAAGAAAATGCGGAATATCACGCAGCCCGGGAACAGCAAAGTTTTATTGAGGGCCGTATATTGGAAATTGAGTCAAAGTTAAGTATGGCGCAGGTGATTGATGTGACCAAAATGGAGAATGATGGCCGGATTATTTTTGGCGTGACGGTCACTTTAACCAGTGAAGAGGGCCACTCCCTAACTTACAAAATTGTGGGCGAAGATGAGGCGGATATCAAAGAAAATAAAATTTCAGTCAGTTCGCCGGTTGCCCGTGCGCTGATTGGCAAATATGAGGGTGATGCGGTGGTGGTGCAGACACCTGATGGCTCCACTTCGTATGAAATTGCTGAAGTGACTTATGCTTAATGTCTGAAAAAAGCAGCCGTTGGTGGTTGAAAGAGCACTTTAATGATCCTTATGTTAAACAGGCACAGAAGGAAGGGTATCGCTCGCGGGCAGTTTACAAATTGCTGGAAATCAATCAACGTGATCGACTCTTTAAGCCTGGTATGACCGTGCTTGACTTGGGCGCAGCCCCTGGCGGATGGTGTCAGGTCGTCGCCCGATTGATTAGGCCAAAGGGGCGTTTGATTGCGCTTGATTTGCTGCCGATGGACCCCATTGAAGGGGTTGAGTTTATTTTGGGCGATTTTTCGGATGAGGCTGTTTTGGAGACATTGCAGGCGGAGTTGGCGCATGCAAAGGCAGATTGGGTGCTATCCGATATGGCGCCTAACATGAGTGGCAATGAGAGTGTGGACATCCCCCGTTCCATGTATTTAGGTGAGTTAGCACTGGAATTTGCTCGGAAAGTACTGAAAAAAGACGGCGGTTTCCTCGTGAAGGTCTTTCAGGGTGAGGGATTTGAAGCCTTGCAGGCAGAGGCAAAACGTTATTTTCAGCGAGTGGTGATACGCAAACCCAAGGCTTCACGGGGTCGCTCACGGGAAGTTTATTTGTTAGCAAGCGGCTTGAAATAAGCACTTTTTCAACGAAAAAGGTGCGACAGTCTGGTTTTTTAGGGGTGATAATGGTCTCGCCTGTGCTTGCGAGCGTGAACATCGCCCTTTGTCCGGTTTATAACTTTTCTAGTTAATCCTCAATAGATTAGGTATGATAAATAGATTCTTTGAGAGAGGCCAATCAACGTGAATGATGCAGTGAAAACAATACTTTTATGGATGATTATTGGGGTCATTTTGATCGCGGTTTTCAATAATTTTGGACCGAAGCGAGAGCCTGATGAGCGCATCACGTATTCTGCATTTATCAATGATGTGAAACAGGGGAATGTGAAGTCTGTTACCATTACGGAGCAAAATGTGGCGGGTGTCTTCCAGAATAACAAGTCTTTTACCTCTTATTTGCCCATGCGTGAAGACGCTGCCCTGTTGCAACAAATGCTGGATAAAGGCGTGATTGTGAAAGGCAAACAGCCTGATTCGCCAGGTATCCTGATGCATCTGTTAAATTTACTCCCCTGGATTATTTTGTTTGCGATCTGGATATATGTGCTGAGGCAGCAAGCGGGTGGCGGGAAGGGTGGTGCGTTTTCATTTGGTCGTAGTCGTGCGCGTCTATTAAACGCGGATCAGGTGAAAATTACCTTTGCGGATGTTGCTGGCTGTGAAGAGGCAAAGGAAGAAGTAAAAGAGCTAGTCGATTTTTTAAAAGACCCAGGAAAATTTCAGCGTCTTGGTGGAAAAATACCCCGCGGGGTTTTGTTGGTGGGGCCGCCTGGTACTGGTAAAACGCTGTTGGCGAAAGCGGTCGCGGGTGAAGCCAAAGTGCCATTTTTCACTATTTCCGGTTCGGATTTTGTAGAGATGTTTGTTGGCGTTGGCGCATCTCGTGTGCGTGATATGTTTGAGCAGGCAAAGAAACAATCGCCCTGTATTATTTTTATCGATGAAATTGATGCGGTTGGACGTCATCGCGGCGCTGGTTTGGGCGGTGGTCATGATGAACGTGAGCAAACCCTGAATCAGTTGTTGGTTGAGATGGATGGTTTTCAAGGCAATGAAGGGGTCATTGTGGTCGCTGCCACCAATCGCCCTGATGTGCTCGACCCTGCCTTGTTGCGCCCGGGCCGTTTTGACCGGCAAGTGATGGTGGGGTTACCCGATGTGCAAGGCAGAGAGCAAATTTTAAGGGTGCATAGCCGCAAAGTGCCCGTGGCAGAGGATGTGAATGTCGCCATCATTGCGCGCGGGACACCTGGATTTTCGGGCGCGGATTTGGCGAACATTGTGAATGAGGCTGCTTTGTTTGCCGCGCGGGCGAATAAACGCGTGGTGGATATGGAAGATTTTGAGAAAGCCAAAGATAAAGTCATCATGGGTGCGGAACGCCGTTCCTTGGTGATGAATGATGATGAGAAATTGCTGACAGCTTATCATGAAGCAGGCCACGCCATTGTGGGTTTAAAAGTACCTTCACATGATCCAGTGCACAAAGTGACCATCATTCCGCGAGGACGGGCACTGGGTGTCACCATGTTTTTACCGGAGGCTGATCGTTATTCCCATTCCAGAGAGTTTCTGGAAAGCAAAATTTCCAGTTTATTTGGCGGCCGGTTAGCGGAAGAAATTATTTTTGGCGCGAATAAAGTGACGACGGGAGCGTCTAATGATATTCAGAAAGCAACTGAAATTGCGCGTAATATGGTAACAAAATGGGGGTTATCAGATAAGGTGGGCCCCTTGACGCTTGGCGCGGATGATGAGGAAGTGTTTCTCGGTCATTCCATCACGCGGCATAAAGATGTTTCAGAGGCAACCTCAGGGTTGGTTGATGCGGAAGTTCGCGATATTGTGAATCGTAACTATGTGAGAGCAGAAAAAATTCTGAAAGAAAATCTGGATACCCTGCACGCGATGGCTGAAGCATTGATGGTTTATGAGACGATCAACGTGGATCAGATCAGTGACATTATGGCGGGGAAGCCTGCTCGTGAACCGGCTGGATGGAATAGCGAAAAGGAAATTGAAGCGAGGAAGAAAAAGGCGGCAGGAAAGGATCAGGCAACGGAGGAGCCAAAGCAGGAATCGCTTAAACTCGATCAAGGTAAATCGGGAGCAACGCCTGAAAATGGCTCAGTCAACCAATAACATGACGCAATCCTCTAGGCAGAGACAATTTTTTGGGACAGACGGTATCCGTGGTCGTGTGGGTATCTGGCCAATTACGCCTGAGTTTGTTTTGAAGTTAGGTTGGGCGGTCGGAAAAGTTTTGGCGCGGCAGGGTAATGGCAAGGTATTGATTGGCAAGGATACCCGAATTTCAGGCTATATGTTTGAATCGGTGTTAGAGTCTGGTTTGTCTGCCGCTGGCATTGATACCCATTTATTAGGCCCCATGCCAACACCGGCCATTGCGTATTTAACGCGTACGCTCCGAGCGCAGGCGGGCATTGTGATCAGTGCCTCACACAATCCTTACTTCGATAATGGCATTAAGTTTTTTTCGGCGCAGGGCACGAAACTGGCTGATGAGATTGAGCTTGCTATTGAAGAACAACTGGAACAAGTCATGACAACGGTTGATTCGGCGGCGTTAGGGAAGGCGATTCGTGTGGTGGATGCGCCTGGTCGTTACATTGAGTTTTGTAAGAGCACCGTTTCCTCAGATGTGACCTTAAATGGTTTGAAAATTGTCGTTGATTGCGCGAATGGCGCAGCTTATCACATTGCGCCAAATGTCTTTCGGGAACTGGGTGCGGATGTGTATGAACTGGGTGTTGAGCCAAATGGTTTGAACATTAATTTAAACTGTGGTGCAAACCATCCGGAAACGGTGAAACAGGCTGTTTTGGAGCAACAAGCAGATTTGGGCATTTCGCTTGATGGCGATGGCGATCGTGTGGTGATGGTGGATCATCATGGCCATATTCTGGATGGCGATGATTTGCTTTATATCATTGCAAAGCACAAGGCGTCACGTGGGAGCTTGCTGGGCGGTGTGGTCGGTACGGTCATGTCGAATCTTGGTTTAGAGAAAGCACTGCAGCAGCTTGGACTCGAATTGGTGCGTGTGCCTGTGGGCGATCGTTACATTTTGCGTGAACTCATGTCGCGGCACTGGAATTTAGGCGGAGAGCCGTCAGGGCATATTGTCTGTTTGGGGGCGACTTCAACGGGTGATGGCATTGTGACTGCTTTGCAAGTATTGGCCGCCATGCGCTGCCAGCGTATGCCTCTGGCAGAGATACGGGTGGGCATTGACAAGTACCCACAAGTTTTGGTGAATGTGGGCACAGGACAAGGACAAGCGGGCAAGTCGCTTGAAAGCCCTGGAATTAAACAGGCGGTCGCCGAAGTGGAAGCGGAATTGGGTGGTCGGGGCAGGGTATTGTTACGTTGTTCAGGTACGGAGCCCTTGATTAGAATTATGGTTGAGGGTGAGGATGAGCAGCGTGTTCGTACTTATGCAAACCAGTTAGCGCAAGTGCTTAAGTCAGAAATTGGCTAGGGCTCGCCGTCAATTAGCTTAATCCTATTTTAGTCAACTGTAGTTGGTTTAGGCGTTTTTTGCCGTAATCCACCAATTTAAGTGCGCCATTATTTTATGGGTAAAGCGATAGCGCGAACCGTGCGATTTTTTGTCGTGTACAAACAGAAGCATAAAATAAAAGCCCTTGTTTTCCAGGGAAACAAGGGCTTCACTTACTCGCAAAACAAATAGAGGAGTCGATTAAGAAACCATTTCCTTTAGTTTCTTGAGAGGTTTGATTTTAACAGCTTTGTAGGCTGGTCTTGCCTTGATTGTGATGGCTTCGCCGGTGAAGGGATTAACGCCTTTGCGAGCAGGTCTTGCTGGCTTTTTCACAACGCTAATTTTCATCATGCCAGGCATCACAAATACGCCGGGGCCGCCCACTTTCACGTGTTTTTCAATCACGTTGGTCAGGCAGTCAAGCACAGCAACAACGTCTTTCTTGTTAACCAGTGTGACATCGGTGATGGTTCTGATCATGTTTGTTTTAGTCAGAGGGTCTTTGATGGACGGTAACTTCCTTGCTGCCGTGCTTGTTTTGGTGGCAGCAGATCTACCGTTTGCAGACTTCCCTTTCTTTTTCGTAGTTTTCTTTACGGCCATGTTTATTCCTCAACTTAAGTAAAAAGACACTATTTACATTATCATTTTTTTAGAAATATGCGAGCGTTTTTTATGTAAAAATAGCTAAAAACAGGTAAAAAACCATTTTTTAAGTGTCTTTTATTATAAAAAGCGGAATTTAAGACTAGACCAACACAACGATCAGGCGAAAATCACTCAAAAGCACTCAAAAGCACTTCATCAGCATGGGTGCTTAATGAGAAAGTTTCTTCCTTTAAGCGGGGCGATCTGTCTGTCCGTCAGGCGGTGAGGGCAGGTCAGTTTCATTCATTCAGCCGTACGGGTGGGCAAGTTGTCTTGGTGCGGATGCGTGCGGTTAGCGGGCAGTGAGATCCGCCTTTATTTTGCTCAAGATAAATAATCTCCGGAGACGGGACGCCACCACTTGCTTGTTTTAGCGGCTTCCTATACAATTCTGGCGCTTTTGGGGCTTTATTTATTCCATAGGATTAATGATGAAAACGTATTTTGCAACGAATGAAAATAGAGAACACAAGTGGTATCTCGTTGATGCATCAGGCAAAGTGCTGGGCAGATTGGCCACTCAGATTGCCAAATATCTGCGTGGCAAGCACAAACCAGAGTATACGCCGCATGCGGATACCGGTGATTACATTGTCGTCATTAACGCTGACAAAGTGAAGGTGACGGGCGCGAAAGAACAAGACAAGAAATATTACCGCCATTCAGGGTATCCTGGCGGCATCAAGGAAATGACGCTTGAAAAGTTGCGCGCCAAGGATCCAGGACGAATTATCGAGCTCGCGGTAAAGGGCATGTTGCCTAGGAACCCGCTGGGCAGGGATATGTTACGCAAATTAAAGGTTTATGCCGGTACGGATCATCCGCATGCTGCGCAACAGCCTGTTGAGATTAACCTAGTTAAAGAATAATAGGACATGATGATGGTAGCAAAAATGTTAAGTACGACTGGGCGTCGTAAAACTTCAACGGCCCGCGTTTTTTTGAAGAAAGGTAAAGGTGCAATTGTCATTAATGGCCGCACTCTGGAAGAATATTTTGGCCGTAAAACAGCCCGTATGATTGTTCGTCAGCCCTTGGAAGTGACTGACACGCAATTAAAATATGATTTTACGGTGACGGTGACAGGTGGCGGCACAAATGGCCAGGCCGGCGCTATTCGCCATGGCATTGCCAGAGCCTTGGTGAAGCAGGAAATTGCCGATGGCGCGGGTGAAGTGTTAGCGGAAGATGGTAGTTCGGAATCAGGTGGATTACAAAAGAAGGCACTTCGCCGCGCGGGTTATATGACAAGAGATGCAAGAGAAGTCGAGCGTAAAAAGGTGGGTAAACATAAAGCTCGTAAAGGTACGCAGTACTCCAAGCGATAACCTGTATTGTGTTCATATCACTGGGGGATCGTCTAGCGGTAGGACTATGGACTCTGACTCCATCAACCTAGGTTCGAATCCTGGTCCCCCAGCTGCCTTCCCATTTTGTTGGCAGTATGTAATCTGAATTGAAACTGATCATTAAATATGACTATTACGGTCAAGGGGAGCGATGGCATGGCTGTCATTACAAATAAAAGATCCGTCATGACGCTTTATTCTGGGGCAGTGGATATTAAAAGTCACCGGGTTCGCATTGTTTTGGCGGAAAAAGGCGTGTCTTTTGACGTGGTGAATGTGGAAGGTCATGCTAGGCCAGAAGACTTGGTGGAGCTTAATCCCTATGGCACGGTGCCGACTCTGATTGATCGCGAATTGGCCTTGTATGAGCCCAATATTATCACCGAATATTTGGACGAACGTTTTCCACATCCACCCTTGATGCCGGTTTATCCAGTGGCGAGAGCGAAAGCGCGTTTAATTATCTATCGATTTGAGCGTGAGTGGGGCCCCTTGATTGCGAGGCTTGAAGCGAGTAAGGCAAGCGGGGAGGATGTTAAAGCTGAAATTAAAACCCTGACCAGTTTTCTGGTGCAACTGCTACCCTTATTTAATGCCTCGCCCTATTTTATGGGCGATGAATTTACGCTAGTGGACTGTTGTATTGCGCCTGTACTCTGGCGTTTACCATCGTGGGGTATTACACTGTCATCTGCCGACACAAAGGCCTTGGGAAAGTACACGGACAAAGTGTTTCAGCGTGACTCATTTCAGGCAAGTTTGACAGAAGCTGAACAGGAATTAAGAAGTTTAGCTGGAATGGAAACGATTTAAGGGAGTTTTTATATGATATCCAATAGACCCTATCTTCTGCGCGCGTTTAATGAATGGATTGTTGACAGTAAATGCACCCCCATTTTAGTCATTGATGCTAATCATCCGCAGTGTCATGTTCCTTTGGATCATGCTGAGGGTGGTGAAATTGTATTTAATGTTTCGTCATCTGCGGTGCGGGATTTAAATATCAACAACGAGAACGTTCAGTTTAAAGCCTCCTTTTCAGGGGTAATTCACCTGATTATTGCACCAGTCAAAGCCATTTTGGCTCTGTATGCAGAAGAAAATGGCGAAGGTATTTTCTTTGACGCTGAAGATGATGATCAAGCCGGTGATGTGGTTGGTCTCAGAAGTATTGAAGGTTCCCTGTCCGGCATGCTTGATGCAAGTGTTGCATCAGGTGAGTTGGCGGAAACCAAGAGTAAGCCTTCCTTGAAGCTGGTTGAGTAAGTATAGCAGAGAACCTGGCGTAGGTTACAAAAATGAGCTGTCATTCTGAGCAAAGCCCGTCATTCTGAGCGAAGCCCGTCATTCTGAGCGAAGCGAAGAATCTCCTAAAAACCACGAGATCCTTCGTCGCAAAAAACGCTCCTCAGCAACTGTCTTAAAAAATGAGAGAATCCGTTCGTTCTGAGGAGGTCACGTAGTGGCCGTCTCGAAGGACACTCTCTAAATGCCACTAATCCTTCGAGGCGCGCGTAGCACTCCTCAGCAACAGTTGCAACCAAAGCTAGGTTACCTGCTATAAGCTACGATAGGTGACGAACGGAGGGCTCGCTCACAGGAGCCGCTTTACTTTTTCATGCCGAGGCCTGTGTTTACCGCGCCATTATAAGCGTTTCGTGATTGTCTTTTCTTTTCCAAAAGTGGTGTCATCCCCCCGTATCTTTTGGCCATGTCACCTTGGGACAAGCTTTTTTCAGATTCGTCATCCTTATGTTAGGTCTCGTCGTCAATTAGATTAATCATATTTTAGTCAACTGTAGGGTGGATTAGGCGTTTTTGGCCGTAATCCACCAATTGACTGACATTTCCACGATCTTTTTGGAAATTTTTTAATTTTAAATCTATGAACTGTGTTATTCCCGCGGGAATGACACTTCAAAGCAAACATTCATTTGGTGGATTACGGCCAAAAACGCCTAATCCACCCTACATTGTCCGAAATTTATACTGACTTTTTTCGCGTTCGCCATCCTTATGTTAGAGAAAAGCTAGCGTTTTTTGGAGGTTGCTTTGGGTGCGATGACGGACTGTTTCCAAATAACGTAAATAAGGAGGAGTGCTGATCTGCACCAGGGGTATTGGAAGGTGGGTGGTGAGGTAGCTTGTTTCCCGATAAAGGGGAGGTGTCACCAGGACTGCTTGATGGTGAGAGGTCACCAGGACTGCTTTCTTCGCTTGAAGTGAAAGTTTCGATGGAGCTGCTGTCCTCACTGTCGGAAAATAGGGGGCCAGTCGGCCAAGTGGTGGATTTGATTAGGAGTAGATAGAGTTCCAACTTGAACTTTTCTCTCTCGTTTTTTGGGTTGGAATAATCTACAACACCCTCTAAATTATGTAAAAAACATCTGCTGGCTGCGTCGGTGATTGCCAATTTAACAGCCGGTGTAACGAGACTATCTGTAATGCTCCGTGCAAGCACTTTTGCGCTCTGAGCTTGAAGAAGGTCGAGATGGTGTTGTATTGCAAGGTAGGGATCGGAAACCAGACTCAAATTTTGCGTGTACTTTTCCCATCCACCGGTCCGGGTCGAATATTTAAGGGCAGTCTTCTCCGTCATTAATACAGTGAAACGGTTAGCCAGATGCTTCTGTGGTGGGTTCAATGTAGGATCGTAATGAATTAATTGATTCAGATTTTGTATGACAATGCTAGAAAAGAGCTGGAAAGATTTTTCTGCTGAAGGCGGGATATCTGAGTTTACCTCCAGAATATCTTTCATGATGCTTTCTATTCTTTTTGAGATGGGTTGTTCGTTAAGAATAGCCGTCTCGCCATTTTCATAGTCAATTCCGTCGATGCCAGCACAGGTAGCAACGGTGTTAAAGATAGCGATGAGGTCTGCTGTGACAAACTCAAGGCGGTCTGGATTTTGAAAATAGGCACGGGATGTTTCAGGTGAAGGCCCATCAATTAGATAGAGTTGTGCAGGAAGACGGGATGAATTTGCGGGTAGGCTCAGGTACTGGGCGATTAGTGCTGTCAAAGCGCATCCATAAGAATAGCCAACAATCAAGTGGGGTACTTTGTCATGAGGAAAGATGGCTTGTATGTCAGCAGCAATCGCTTTGGCTTGATCTTGAAGGGAGTGGTGAAGCCTGTTACTAGAAAGGAATCGATTATCATGATATATGAAAATAGGCCGGTTGCTTTTGCATTGTTGCTGTAAAGCTTGTGCGAGAAGTGCTTGCTCACTACTGTGACCTAAAATGCCTGGAATAAGAAAAATGGGTGCCTGCTCATGCGTCATGGCGGGGAGAAAAGGGCATTCTGTGTTAGTACTAAAATAAGGTGTCTGTGCAATTTTTGTTTTGCCAGGTGCTTGATATCTTATAAAAGGCATCGTTTACTCCCCCATGGAGAATTATTTTAATTATGGTGTTGTTACTAGTTTTTTTCTTGTACGGATAATAAATCATGCACCGACTACTTTGTCTATTATACGCATCTATTGGGTCGAAGTCATCCTAGATGCTGGTTAGCTGTGTTTTCCCGATTATTGCCTTGGAAGGTCGGGCGCTTCTTTTTTCTGCTGCCACTTTCTGAGGCAAAAAAGCTTGCGTTCAGGGGTCGCGAGGCAGGTGTGACAGTCTGATCTGAGTTCGTTAGTTGAGCTTCAATTTTTTGAATGGTCATTTGTTGTAGAGATGCAAGCAACGGGATTGAGGATGGCTGATTCATTGGGAGGCTTGCCAAGGCTCCCGTTTCGATTGCATTTTGAATAGATTGATATAATAAAGTGGATCCGATGGAGTCGCAACCCAGATTGCCAAGCACCTCATCTGTCCCAATTTGGGCTTCCGGAATGTCGAGTGTTTCAGCAACCAGCTTGCGAAGCGCGGCCTGTAAAGCGGAGACAGGGGGTTGACAGAATGCGTCTTGTGCTCTGTCATCAGGCAAGGGGAGTGCGCGTTTGTTGATTTTCCCATTTTGTGTGAGCGGAATTTCCTTTAAAAAAACAATGATTTTGGGGTGTGCAACGGGAGGCAGCAATGCCAAGGTAAGCTGCTGTTTGAAATTGTCTCGCCAGTCAGTCAGACTGGTTTCTGCCCGGTCTGACACAAGATAGGCGATCAGTTGCGTGTTGTTTTTATTGGGAATAACCGCTATATCTCGAATAAGCGGATTTTTCCTTAAAAGACTCTCAATCGCATCGAGATGGATATTGACGCCTCTTAATTTTATTTGCTTGTCCTTGCGTCCAATGAATTGTATGTCTAATCCATTGGGTGTTAATTGATAGCTGCCATAATCGCCAGAAGCATACATTTTGACGGCGTCTGGGTGATTGTTCGGACAGCTTGTAAAGCTCTGTGAGTCGGAATCAAAGCGCATAAAAAGAAATCGGGTTTGACTCAGTTCAAGGTTGTTAAGGTAGCCATCTGCAACGCCAGGCCCACTGACAAAAATTTCACCCGGGATGCCGATGGGACAAAGGGTGAGGGTGTCAGGGTTGACAATATGAATTTTCATGTTTCGGATGGGACGTCCTGTGAGTGTGGCACTTTCATTCGGGGTATGTTGATGCAAGGAAAGGCAAATACCCGTTTCAGTGTGACCTAAGCCATTTTCGACCACGCGATTTCCCCGAGCGTTTTTCCAGGCGTTTAAAGTGGTTTCATGTGCTGCTTGGCCCATACTGATGACATTCTCAATGGGGAGAGTAGGATCAAGCTGTTTCAGCGTGTCAGGTAAACAAACCATATAGTTGAGCTGTTCTTGTTGAATGAGCTCACTCACCCAATCCGCAGAATGGCGTCCAGACTCATAGGGTAAATGCAGGGTGCCTTGCGTGACCAGCATGACAATCAAGTCAAAGAAGAAGGCATCAAATGTGGGCAGTGCCGTGCATAGCACTTTTCGGTGCGGTGCAATTTTTTGGTCAGTGAGCGCGCCAATTAGGTTGGCGATGGCCCCATGAGTCTGTTGTACTGCTTTGGGGATGCCGGTGGTGCCTGAGGTATACATGATGTAGATGGGCGTTTCTGGCTGGATGGGGAGGAGAGAGGCATGGCCAGCGTTTTGCTGTGCAAGGAGGATGCGTACTTCAGGGTCATCCAGATTAAGCAATTGGCAGTCCGCCTTTGCTTCAAAAAGCTTGCTTGTCTCGTGGTCAACGAGAACAACCGGAATATGAGTATAAGTGAGTTTATATTGTCGAATGTCAGCTTGTTCAGGCTGGGTTTCAAGTGGCACGATGGTGCGACCGGCTTTCATGGCACCAAGAATCCCGTTTAATAGTTGTGTTGATCGGGTGAGGCAGATGCCAATCGTTTGATTGTGTTGAGAGTGGTGCTGGGCAATATAATGGGCCAGCCTAGTGCTTGCTTCGTTCAGAAAGTGATAGCTCATTTCATCACGTTGCGCTTCACCGTGATACACAACAGCAGGCATGTGAGGAAATTGCTGGCTGACTTGATGTAAGAGGTCAGGGAGAAAAACAGGTATTTCTGGCGTTTCTGTGTGGTTTAGTTCAGCAATCAGCGCGGCCTCCTCTGGTAGGAGCAGGGAAATATGAGCAATGGGACAGGAAGCATTATTGAGAACGGAGGATAGAAGTTGCTGTAAGTGCCCAATAAATCGATTGATAAAATGAGGTGAGTAACGTTTGGGCGGATAGTTGAGTGTCCCTTGGCAACGGCCATCTGGAAGTAATTCAAAACCAATATCTAATGCTGACGTTGTTTTCGGGAGAAATTTAATGGTAACGGGTGTGGAAACAGATGCGCCCGACAAATGGAAAGACGTGCGAATTTTGTGGAAGGAAAAAGCGGTATATGCATGTGTATCTTGTTCGGCCAGCAGCTTGGGTAAAGGTGTTTCGTGAGATTTAGCGTCATCCAGCGCTGCTAATGTCTTAACGAGAAGACTACCAAACGATGTGTTGGGGTCAAGTTGCAAGCGTAGGGGTAATTGACTTGCAAAGGCATTAATGAAATGTCTGGTTGTAAGGGTACGATTTTTGGAATTGGCGTAGATGCAAATATCAGTATCGCCACTATACCGCGCAAGCAAGGCAAAACAAGCGGCGAGTAAGATGCTTTCAAGCGTCTTGCTTGCGAAGCGCGCCTCTAGTTGCTGGATGAGCAACGGGTCCAAAGTGAAGGTGTGGCACCCATCCTGCTTGTTGGGTGAATGCGGAGCGAATAAATCTGTCGGCATCTGGTTTGGACGCAAATGATTAAGCGTTTCTTTCCAGAAAGGTGCATGGCTTGTTTTCTCTGGCCTAGCCATGTCAGTTTGTAAGCGGCTTTGATTTTCCAAAATGGGAAGGATAAGCGGGCTCTTTGAAACAGTGTGATTGTAAAGGATGGAAATGTCTTTTAAAAGAATTTCGATGGACGCTTGATCCATGAGTGAGCGATGTGACAGTAGTGCTAATTGATGATGATCCGGTGAGTATTGAACTAGCAGTGCCCGCCAAAGCGGTTCGGTATCCAGGTGAAAGGGTGTGTCGAGAAAATCTTCAGCGCCAAGCTGCGTTAAAGTGCTGACTATCTGGGATGCGGGTGCGTGGATGCCTGAGTTTGTCGCGTTCAACAAACGGATGCGTAAGGGCAGATTGTCTGGGAATTGCAGAAGCGGGCGAAAGTGATGTTGATTGGGTTCACCTTCAATCGCACTGTGCAAAACGTCATGACGGATAGCAACATAGGTTAATGCTTGCTGCAAGGCAGGCTGGTTTAGCGTGCCGCTTATGTCTATTGCGATGGCGCAATGCGCGGCGCGGGCAGATTTTAGCGGCATAGACAGATTTAGTCGTCTTTCCTGGGTATTATTTAATCTAAGCATACGGTGTCTCGTTTATTTTTTTGACTTTATTTGTGTGTTACAATGCGTTCGGCATGTTAACACAATTTAGCTAATATTGAATATCAGGTTTTCCATGATGCGCTCACTCACTGATCTTAATGCATTAAATCTTGGCAAATATTTTCATAAGCTTGCGGAAATTAGTCAGGATGTTTTCTGGATTAGGGAAACTGACTTCATTACTCACCTATATGTGAGCCCCGCTTACGAAAAAGTCTGGGGGCTACCGTGTCAAGGTGTCTATGAGGCAGGCATGTCCTGGCTCGAAGTAGTATATCCGGAAGACAGGCAAAAAGTCGAGCAACACGTTGAAAGGGTTAAAAATAAGTGTGTGGAAGGCGAAAGCTATTCGCAAGAATATCGCATTTATCGTGATGTTAATGAGATGCGATATATTCATGAGGTGATTTTTCCGTTATTTGATGCGAATCATATTTTAATTGGTTTTGCAGGGATGGCAAAAGATATTACTCAGGAAAAATTGCGTTTGGAAGAGCTTGAGATTGGAAGCCATTATTTCCGTTTTTTTGCAGAAAAAGTGCGCGCGGTATTTTGGGCTAGAAATGATCTGTATAACAAGCAGCTTTATATTAGTCCAGGTTATGAGAAAATCTGGGGTCGGGATAGGGAGAGTGTCTATAATAACCCTGAAACGTGGCTGGATACCTTGCACCCTGAAGACAGGGAGCGAACCAAAAGCGGCGGCCGTTTCAGTAGCAGTGGTGAAAAGCTGCCGGCGCATGAAACGGAATGGCGTTACCGTATTTTAACGCCAGAAGGTGAGGTTGTCTGGATTAAAGATACTGGTTTTCCAATTCACGATGATAAAAATGCTTTCATTGGCTACGCTGGCATTGCGCAGGATATTACCAAAGAAGTGTTGCACGAGCGTGAATTACAAGAAGCCAAACAACGCGCAGAGGTTGCGAACCAAGCCAAATCAGAATTTTTGGCCATGATTAGTCATGAAATTCGCACACCTTTAAATGCCATTATGGGCATGGCTCAAATTCTGAAAATAAAAGGCTTGTCGCCTGAGTTGCATGAGTATGTTGATGTGATCAGTAATGCGGGCAACAATTTATTGTCATTAGTCAATGATATTTTGGATTTTGCCCGAGTGGAAGCGGGAAAATTATTTTTTTCAAGCGAGCCGTTTGAGCTGGATAATCTCATTATTCAGATAGTGCATAGCATTCAATTTCAGGCGCGGGCAAAGGGAATCAAGCTGAAGGTTTTTTCTGCGCCTGAGCTTGATCAGGTGGTCGTTGTCGGTGATCCCAATAGAGTACGTCAAGTGCTGGTAAACTTGATTAGCAATGCCATTAAGTTCACCGAGGTGGGGGTGGTTGAAGTGGTATTGAAATGCCTGAAAAAGCAAAAACGTAAAGTTGAGTTTTCTGTGTCGGTGATCGATACGGGTATTGGCATGCGCGAGGATAAGCTGGATACTATTTTTGATAAATTCAGTCAGATTGATTCGATATACAACAGAAAGCAGGGTGGCATTGGCTTGGGGCTTGCGATTACCAAAGAGTTGGTGGAGTCCATGGGCGGTTGCATTAAAGTGAAAAGCAAATTGGGTCTCGGCTCTGAATTTACTTTTACGCTTGCGATGAAGTTGCAGCCATTCAATAAACCTTGCAATACCGTGATTGAACGGAAGGAAGCGTTCAAGGCTGAAAAATTTGATATGAATATTCTGGTCGTGGAAGATAATCTGGTTAATCAAAAAATTGCTAAATTAATGCTGGAGGATTTGGGTTGTCGGGTGGTGGTTGTCGACAATGGACGAAAAGTGCTTGAACAAGCTGATACCCTGTTGGGTTATGATCTGATTTTTATGGATGTTGGCTTACCTGATATCAGTGGCTTTGAAGTGGTAGCGCGATTAAGGCAGTTGCCTGAATTTGAAAAGTTGCCCATTATTGCCATGACAGCGCACATATTGGATCGGGACCGACAGCAAGCATTTGAAGCGGGAATGAATAAAATGGTTGCAAAACCCATTAGGCAGGAAGAAATTTCGGCTGTCTTGAAGGAATATTATATCGCAGGCGAGTAGGTTGTCCTTGGCGCGACCTACCATCAAGATTTGGATTTTGGCATTCTGTTTACCAACCATTGAATCATTTTATTTTTGGCGTTCCACGTTCGTGAGCTTTTTCTAAACTGTGATTATCGTCATAATCACAGTATTTTAATCGTGGAATTGTCTCGTCAAATATTTATGTATTATGCTAGATAATAAACTTTGATATGGTAGGCCTTCTTTTAAAGCTTCCTCCTGAATCCTTGTGAAATCCCATTCAGACATTCGTAAACTAACACGTCTATTTTTTAGACCATGTGTTTTCGCAATATTTTGGATACGTTTTTTTTCTGCTTTTACATTCGATATGCTTTTTAACTTGCCCGATTCAAATGCGTTTAAAATATCTTTCTCTTCAGAGCTTAACTTTTGCTTGTTTTGTTTCATTTCTCTGTGCTCCTTAATAGTTTATTTGTAAACTTTCGACTTCTAAAGGCCGTTTTTAAAAAAATCTTTTCTTCGTCTTCAATAAAAGGTACAAGCACTAAATAACTATCAATTTCAACAACTAATACATTCTGACGAGCATGATGATTGCTTGGGTTTGGAATGATATCAATTAATTTCCCCTGTTCAAGAGCGACAACAACTGCCTCAAAGCTAATATTTCTTTCTGTTTGAAGCTGAATATTTTTTTCGGCACTCCATTCGATGCGCTTCTCAATACATTTCACTCATTTTCCTTAATTATTGAAAGGTGCCTAATGTGCATATTATAGCATACAGAAAGTAGGATTGCAAAATGTAGCGTTTTCCAATATCGGAGACCATAAAAATCTGGTAGGTCACCTATATTAGACTAGGATTATAATATTTTTATCAATAAAATTAAGGGCTGTTGACAATTCGGATTCACGTTGCATCATTCTCTCCTCGTTGCGCTTCTTCTAATAAGGCGCCTTGCGCGCGGGACAACGGTGAGGGCGTCAGTCTGCAACCACCTGCCCCCGCCCGCGGGAAAACAGGCGGTGGCGGCTTGTGTTATTCCTGAGCCGGTGCTGGTCGATACTGGAATATTTTCACCACCTTTTGAACGCCAGACACTTCGCGAGCAATGTTGACCGCTGTGTTCGCTTGCTCCATGGTGACGATTCCCATCAGGTAAACAGTGCCGTTTTCAGTGATCACTTTGATGCTGCTTGATTTTAAGTTTTCAGTTGCCAGCATGGTACTTTTGATTTTGGTGGTGATCCAGGAATCGCTGGTGCGTGTCAGGGATGACGTGGGACCCTGAATGGTGAGCTGATTGTAGATGCGTCTGACGCCAGGGACTGATCTGGCTATTTCCTCTGCTTGTTGCCGCCAGGTGGTATTGGGTGTTTCACCACTTAAGAGAACCACACGATGAAATGCCGTCACTTCAATGTGGCAGTCGTTGTGCAAGCCTGGAATGGCTTGAATCTTGTCCGAGATTTGGTTCGCGAGATCCGTATCTTCCAGCGTGTTGGCAATGGTGCGATGGTCGTAAACGACGGCAATGGCAGCCGCACCCGCAGCTGCGCCAACGACAAAGAAACAACCCGGCAAGGTTAGTGCCAGACCTGCAACCAGACAGGCTCTTTGAGCAATTTTTTTCATGTGGTTACCTCTCCATGACCAAATAATCGAAAGTCTATAATGTCGCAAATACAGTGAATAATTAATAAGTGCGTTTCCTGGATGCGCGCCGTATCATCTGCTGGCACGCGTATCTCAATATCTTTTTCTCCAAAATAGTCGACAAGTTTACCACCATCCCGCCCCGTTAAGGCAATGACATGCATGTTTTTATCATGTGCGGCCTTAACCGCATTCACAATGTTGGTGGAGTTGCCGCTGGTTGTGATGGCGAGTAACAGGTCGTGAGGCTGGCCTAGCGCACGAATTTGTTTGGCGTAAACGTCACTAAAATGATAATCGTTCGCAATGGAAGTGAGGGTGGCTGTATCCGCGGTGAGTGCAATGGCGGGCAGGCTGGGGCGTTCATGCCTGAAACGATTGAGCATTTCTGAACTAAAATGCAAGGCATCACAGGCTGAGCCGCCGTTTCCGCAAGCCAGTATTTTGTGGCCTTCCAATAAAGCCTGAACCATTTCTTCGCTGGCTTCTGCCACCATATTCAGGATGGAATCAGCCGCATTAATTTTGGTCTGTATGCTGTCGGTAAAGCTAGCGCGTATTCGGTCAACAATGGAATTCATGGGGTAATCTCTTATTGGAAAGCGTTTTTTATCCACTCGATGGTCATTTGGCCATTCTTGGGCGAGATGGCAATGACATCAAAGCGACAATTCATTTTATCAGTCCAGTTTTTTTTCATTAAAAAGTGGCCAGCCGTTTTGATGATTTTGCGGGTTTTATGCTGGGTGACGCTCTCAATCGCGCTGCCATATTGGGTGTGATGACGACTACGAACTTCGATAAACACTAAGTCTTGCTGGTCGCGCATAATCAAGTCAATTTCTCCAAAATAGCAATGATAGTTACGTGCAAGCAGCCGAAGCCCTCTCTCGTGCAGAAATTGATAAGCTTCCAGCTCAAACTGTTGTCCAATGGTGTGTGATTTATACGCGTCCATTGTGAATCGTGACACATGGTACACGCCTATGAATTTGATGGGTAGAGGAGAGTGTGAGTGCGCCGGTTTTGCCGTAGATGGGAAAGTTGGGCAGGTCAGCAAGGCGTTGCATGGATTGGCTTAGTAAATAAGCGTCCTGTCCCACCGCATACAGTCGTCGTGACTCAGCATCACCGCCCATGCCATGTATGTTTAAGGGAACATCGCAAATGGTGACACCATTTAAATCGACATCTTTAGCCATTTTTCCAGTATAGACGGTCGCGTTGGCATAAATGGGCACGTCATTCACGTAGTAATATTTCAGGGTTGGTACGATTAAGGCGGCACTTTGCGGTTGTGCAAATAAAATGATGACATCAAAGTCCTGACGCCTTTGTTTTTCAAGGGTTGTCTTGTGGTTGTCTTCCGTCATTAATTTTTTATCGGCTGTGGTGTCAATGCCTAGGAGTTTGGCAATGTCCTGAGAGAAATTGGTGCGTTGGGTGAAGTACCAAGTGTCTTGTATGTTGCCGCCCCGCGCGCGCCAGCGTGCAGAAAAAGCGGATGTGAGGCGTTTGCCCCAAGTGTTTTCAGGTGCAATGATCAGGGCTTTGGATAAGCCTCTGCTGGTTGCGCGGTCGGCCATTTGTATTATTTCATCTTCTGGCAGCAGGCCAAACTGATAGAGCTGGCTGGGGAGTGAGCCTGCGCTGATATGGGTGTAATTAAGTGCCAGCACCGGGGCGTTAAATGGCCCGCTATTTCCGAGTGCGCGTACATTGTTTTTTTCAAGC
>MGYH01000004.1:23679-24878 GCA_001801665.1 Gammaproteobacteria bacterium RIFCSPHIGHO2_12_FULL_45_12
CAAAGTCGGCGCCTTGATCCGTGGCATGCCGATAAAGTGCGGTCATGTCGGTGTTGAATGAGGTGTCGCTCATGCTGATGCTTGGGCGGAGACTGGATGGGCTCGCGTAATAAGCATTTAAAAAACCCTCTCGTACGCGTTTGCCAGAGGTGCGATAGGCGCCGGTTTTGAGGGGTAATAATAATACAATGTGTTGCGGCGTTTTTGGATATAACAATGGCTGTAAGGCGCGGGTCTCCGGGAAAAGGGCGTTGCCTGGGTGATCAGGGTATTTTGTGCGCCATGCCAGCAAAGCATTCACCAAGGCATGGGTGCGTGTGCTGTCTTGTTTGCTAATCAGGGCCAATTGAGACCAGGCTTTCTGGTTGTCATCAGATGAATTTTCACTGGCAGCCATTAACCTTGCGCTTGAAGTGTGTTGTAATCGGTTCCAGATGAGGGTGGTGTCGCCTTGCCAGAAAGTGGGGTGAGACAAGTTGGCCCTTGAGGAAGACGGGTTCAATGAAGGCGAAGCGTACATTGGAGCGGATGAGCAGCTCGTTAAGCCAAGGGCGGCTGCGAGAGTGGCGGCAATATTGATTAAAATTAATTGTTTCATTATTAGAAGTGACTCGCTATGCAGGGTGACAGAAGGGGCACATTATACGTGGTTGCAACGCCAATTGGTAATATGCAAGATATCACGTTCCGCGCGGTTCAGGTGTTGAAACAGGTGGATAGAATTGCGGCAGAAGATACGAGGCATTCAGCACCACTGTTGAAATATTTCTCAATTAGTAAGCCCATTGTTTCTTTGCATGACTTTAATGAGCGGGAGCGTTTGCAGACCTTGCTTGATTATTTGCATCAAGGCGAATCCGTGGCACTCATCAGTGATGCGGGTACACCGTTGATCAGTGATCCTGGGTTTCATCTGGTCCGTGAGGCGCTAGCGGCGGGGTTCAAGGTGGTGCCCATCCCTGGCCCTTGCGCGGTGATTGCGGCGTTAAGTGTAGCAGGGTTGCCGACGGATAAATTCATTTTTGAGGGGTTTTTACCGGCAAAAAGGGAAGCCAATCACCGGCGGCTGGTCACCTTGCGGCATGAGCCGCGTACCTTGGTTTTTTATGAAGCACCGCATCGCGTGTTAGCCTCGTTGCAATTAATGGCGGAAGTCTTTGGTTCGGATAGAAAAGCCGTGGTAGCGAGGGAGTTGACCA
>MGYH01000004.1:24900-35113 GCA_001801665.1 Gammaproteobacteria bacterium RIFCSPHIGHO2_12_FULL_45_12
CGCTAATCTGGCGGAATTGGCCGCCTGGTTTGAGACACATGCGGGTGAGCAGCGTGGTGAAATGGTGATTTTGGTGGCAGGCATGGATGAGGAAGCGAGTGAGCGTAAAGAGGTGGTGCCATTGCAAGTGTTGACGATTTTATTAGAAGAGCTGCCTGTCAAGCAGGCGGCTGCACTGGCGAGCAAGATCACAGGCGAGCGAAAAAACAAGTTGTATGAGGCGGCACTTGCCCTGCAGCAGGCAAAAGCCAAGGCGCGACCCCTGTAAAATTCACCCCTTGGAGAGGGGGTTTTTCTGATTACGCATGATCAAAACACTGTGATATGCTTCCCATCGAGTCAGCCAGACAGTCGCTCCCGTTTCTTTTAACAGGGGAGGAAAGTCCGGGCTCCCTTGGGTAAAGTGCCAGGTAACGCCTGGGAGGCGCGAGCCTACGGAAAGTGCCACAGAAAATAAACCGCCCCTGGCCATTGGCTAGCGGTAAGGGTGAAACGGTGCGGTAAGAGCGCACCGCGTAACGGGTAACCGTTGCGGCAAGGTAAACCCCACTTGGAGCAAGACCAAATAGGAACTCATGGTTGCGTCCTTGATGCGACTAAAAGTGCGACCCGCACTGAGTTCGGGTAGGTCGCAAGAGGTGTCTGGTGACAGGCATCCCAGATAAATGGCTGTCCACGACAGAACCCGGCTTATCGGCTGACTCAACTGATTTTATCTGCCCTTTCATTGTGTTGGCGAAGAGGCGGCAGCTTACTTGCTGGCCCCCCAAGCTGCTTGTGGCAGCGTCTATGGCGGGTCATTAAAGATGCCATTTGGACTAAAAAACGCGATTTCCGTGGAACAAAGTGGTAGAAAGTGTTGTTTTGTGGAAAATTGTGGTATATTTAACTTACCCACCGAAAGATTTAGGTGATTTAGGGAAATATTAAAGATTCCGGAGGGGGTGGGTTTTAGTTCAGGAGGTCATTATCGTGTTTCGCGGTATCACTGGGGTCAACATCGATGCGAAAGGCAGGATTGTGATGCCCACCCGTTATCGCGAACGGCTGCAATTAGACAGTCAGAGCGCGGTGGTGCTGACCATTGACACCGAAGAGCGCTGTCTGTTGATGTATCCTCTGCCGGAATGGGAAACGATTGAAGGAAAGTTGGCGGCCTTGCCGAGCTTTAACCCGGCGGCGCGCCGCATCCAGCGTCTGCTGATGGGACATGCAACGGATGTCGAGCTGGATAGCCATGGACGTATTCTGTTGCCGCCACTGTTGCGCGATTATGCTGGATTGCAGAAACGTGCCGTGTTAGTGGGGCAAGGGAAAAAGTTTGAATTGTGGGATGAGGCTCATTGGGAAGGATGCCGTGGGCGTTGGCTGCAAGAAGAATCTAATCCGGATGAGAAAATATGGCCGGATGAAGTGAAAGCGATCTCTTTATAAGTAAAGTAAATGGAGTTTACGATTAAATGGCAGTGCCTCGTATGAGTGAATTATTTAATCAACATATTCCCGTACTTCTTGCGGAGGCGGTAGACAATCTGGTTGTGGTAGCAGAGGGTATTTATGTCGATGCCACGTTTGGACGTGGGAGTCATTCGCAGGCCATTTTAAATCGTTTAAGCCCACAAGGTCGTTTGCTTGCCTTTGACAAAGACCCCGATGCGGTGGCATATGCAAAGCAAGTCATGACGGATAAACGATTCAGTATTTTTCATCGTTCGTTTTCACATTTACAAATGTGTTTAAGTGAAGTGGGTGTGTTTGGCAAAGTGAATGGCATCTTATTTGATCTGGGCGTCTCTTCACCACAGTTAGACGACCCAGAGCGAGGGTTTAGTTTCGTCCGGGAAGGCAAGCTCGACATGCGTATGGATAACAGTCAGGGCATTGATGCCATGACATGGTTGTCATCGGTGGGGGAAACAGAGCTTGCTGATATTCTATGGCAATATGGCGAGGAGCGATTCTCAAAAAGAATTGCTCGCGCCATTGTTGCAGCGCGTGAGGTTGGTGCGATCACCACCACGGCACAGTTGGCCCATATTATTAAATTTGCGGTACCAAAGCCAAAGAAGCCCCAGGATAAACATCGTGCGACACGCAGTTTTCAGGCCATTCGTATTGTAGTGAATCAGGAGTTATCTGAACTTGAAAGGGCGCTCGAGCAATCATTGGAAGCGTTGGCCGTGGGCGGGCGTTTAGCCGCCATTAGTTTTCACTCTCTGGAAGATCGAATCGTGAAGCAGTTTATTAGAAAGCATGAGAAGGGTGACGAGTTGCCAAGAGGGTTGCCCGTTAAGGGCGGCACTTTCAATGCAAGATTAAAATCGATCGGAAAAGCCATTAAACCGGCGTTAGCAGAAATGGATGTCAATCCCAGAGCGCGAAGCGCCATTTTACGAATAGCGGAGAAACAATCATGAACGCGGCAGCACGCTTAGTTCATCAACATGCCTTACCTCGTCATTTACTCTTAACGCATCTGTTGAGTCGGCGTCAAGTGACTGCGTTGACGTTAATATTGACAGTGTTGTTGTCAGCGTTAAGTATTGTTTATGTGACGCATGCCACCCGTCTAATGTATGCGAACTATCAGCGTAATCTGGTAGAGCAATCTCGTTTGCATGTCGAGCACAGTCAATTGTTACTTGAGCAAAGCACCTGGACCACGCAGGCTCGAATTCAGCAGATTGCGACCAGCAAACTACAGATGGTCACTCCTAACCATGACTCCATCGTGGTTGTCAGGGAGTAGAGAAAGTGTCAAACCATGAAAATAGAATCCAGGGCAACTTATATAGCGTGGCGTTTTTACCTGATTCTGGCACTGGTTATTCTGGTTGCGCTTGCGCTGGTTGTTCGCGTTTTTGATCTTACCATTCTTAATCAGCATTTTCTAAAAAAACAGGGCGATAATCGCGTGTTGCGCATGGTGAATACGCCAGCGTTTCGCGGCATGATTTTAGATAGAAATGGTATTCCACTGGCAGTGAGTACAACGGTTTATTCTGCATGGATGAATCCAAAGGAGCTGGTTCCGACGAAAAGCACGGTTGCATCGCTTGCACGTTTGCTAAAAATAACGCCGGTGGAATTGGCGAGCGATGTGAAGGCTAAACAAAAAAAAATGCGTGAATTTGCCTATCTGAAGCGTGGGCTGTCACCTGAGGTTGCCAATCAAATAAAGGCATTAAACATTCCTGGCTTATACACGCAAGAAGCCTCGCACCGTTATTATCCGGAAGGAGAAATGATGGCACAAGTGATTGGGTTTACGAATGTGGATGATAATGGGCAAGAAGGTTTGGAGCTTGCCTATGATCGCTTTCTGCGCGGTGAACCCGGTAAAAAGTGGGTTATCAAGGATAGATTGGGGCGTGTGATTTCAGATGTCAAACAAGTGCAGGAGCAGGTGGCGGGAAAAGACCTGACATTGAGCCTTGATCGTCGCATACAATATCTGGCATACCGTGAGTTGTTGAACGCCGTCACGAAAACACAAGCAGCGTCAGGGTCCGTTGTGGTGCTTGATGCGCGTACGGGAGAGGTGTTGGCCATGGTGAATCAGCCTTCATTTAATCCCAATAATCGTACGGGTCATATCATTGGCGCGTTACGGAATCGTGCCGTAACCGATACTTTCGAGCCAGGTTCAACGATCAAGGCTTTTAGTATGGCGAGCGCCATGGAGACAGGAAAATTTCATCCCGATACGGTGATTGACACTGATCCTGGCTGGATGCGGGTTGGCCGCAACGTGGTGAAGGATGAGCATAATAATGGGCCGTTGACGGTGACTGAGATCATGCAAAAATCAAGCAACGTTGGGGTGACTAAAATGGTGCTGGGGGTTCAACCCGATCAGTTATGGCGATTATTAAGTCGGGTAGGGTTCGGTGAAATCACTGGCATTGGTTTTCCCGGGGAGCAAAGTGGTTCCTTAGTCCGGCATCATCCTTGGGGCGCGTTCACGTTGGCAACGCTCGCTTTTGGTTATGGCTTGTCGGTCACGACGTTGCAGTTGGCGCGAGCTTATTCCGTCTTGGCAAATGATGGAATCAGGCGTCCTGTTTCGTTGCTGAAACTGGCCAACGCGCCAGCGGGTGACGCGGTGATGAATGCTAAAGTGGCGCAGCAAATGCTGGGTTTACTGGAGTCGGTGGTGATGAGAAAAGGGACGGGCCATTTGGCGAGGATTCCTGGCTATCGGGTTGCTGGTAAAACGGGTACGGCGCGCATGGCGGGTTTGCACGGCTATCAAAAGCAATATGTGGCTTCGTTTGTCGGGATTGCGCCTGTTAGTCAGCCACGATTAATTGTGGCGGTGGTGATGAATGATGTCAGGGGAAAACGGATATTGGGCGGTCAAATTGCGAGTCCGGTTTTTGAGAAAATCATGGAGGAGTCATTGCGTATTCTGAACGTTCCGCCTGATGCCTGAGGTGTCATGGTGGTAGGGGCGTTGTGTTTATCAACGAAGGGCGTACCGCTGACATTCATTCAGGCGGCAGGTTTTTTCATCACAGCTAGACCGTTTAATTCAAGATCAATTTGCGTTATATTGATGCAATCATTTCAATTTAGGCCGCACTGATGTTGTTATCCCGTTTATTACATGCTGTTTTCAAGCTTCCGGTGAGCGCGGATAGGGAGATTAGCCGGTTAATTCTGGATAGTCGTCACATTCAGCCTAACGATGTCTTTGTGGCCGTCAAGGGCAGTCAACAAGATGGGCGTCACTATATTGCGAATGCGATTGCAAAGGGAGCGAGTGCGGTCTTGGTGCAAGCGGATGCCGTGACGCAAACGATCACCATGGAACAATCGGTGCCCATTATTCCCATTGCCGAATTGCCTGCTTGCATGGGTGAGCTTGCTGCACGCTGTTATGATTATCCAGCGAAACACTTATACATGATTGGCGTCACGGGCACGAATGGTAAAACGTCGTGTACGCATTTTATAGCACAATTGTTGCAAGCACTCGGGTCACCTTGCGGCGTGATTGGCACGCTTGGCGCTGGGTTGTTTGGGCAATTAGGCGAAGCAGGATTAACGACGCCTGATGCGTTCACCGTGCAAGCGGCGCTCGGTCAAATGCGGCATCAGGGGGCGGACGCGGTCGCCATGGAGGTGTCTTCGCATAGTATTCATCAAGATCGTGTGAAGAATATTGGGTTTGATGTGGGGGTTTTTACCAATTTGACACAAGACCATCTGGATTATCACGGCAATATGGCGGCTTACGCGGCGGTAAAGCGACGTTTTCTGAATGAATTATCCGTGAAGCAGTTAGTCATGAATGTGGACGATGCCTATGGGGAAAAATGGCTGTCAGAGCTTGCTTCCATCAAACCGGTGTATGCCTATAGCTTAAAGCCGCCGATTGCGGAGTCGGCAATCCCATTAACTTATGCTGAAACCACGCAATTGTCTTTGCAGGGTATTCAGGCGATGGTGATGTCTCCCTGGGGGCGCGGCGTACTGACATTACCCTTAATTGGCCAGTTTAATCTGGGTAACGCGCTCGCCGCCTTGACGGTGTTATGTGTGAAAGGCCATTCTTTTGAACAACTATTGCCGCAATTTGCGAATTTGTCTTCGGTCCCTGGGCGGATGCAAGTCCTTGGCGGTGAGGGTGCTCCACGCGTGGTGGTTGATTTTGCCCATACTCCGGATGCGCTAGAAAAAGTGTTGAAAGCCTTGCGCGCGCATACGGACGGAAAATTGATTTGTGTGTTTGGGTGTGGCGGTGACAGAGACACAGGAAAACGCCCATTAATGGCAAAAATAGCAGAGCAATGGGCAGATCAGGTGATTGTGACAAATGATAATCCACGTCATGAGTCTGATGCGGCGATTGCTACGCAAATTATGCAAGGATTCACGTATCCTGAAAGGGTCGAAGTCGTGCTAAATCGTTCTCATGCAATTAAGAACAGTATACAATGTGCGGGAGCCCGGGACTGTGTTTTGATCGCGGGAAAAGGTGCGGAGCACTTCCAGCAAATTGGCGATGAAAAACGACCGTTTGATGATGTGGCGCAAGTTCGTCTTGTATTGGCAGCGATTGTCCGGTAAGGAAAATGCAGTTAGTGGAGAGGCAGCATGTTGGTTTGGATCAGTGAGTGGCTGGCAAATTATTTTCGTTTTTTTCACGTGGTTCAATACCTGACTTTGCGCGGCATTTTAGGAACGCTGACGGCACTGACCATGTCCTTGTGGCTGGGGCCTGTGATCATCCGCCAGTTGAGCCTGCGTCACATGGGGCAGGTCGTTCGGGATGATGGGCCGCAAAGTCATTTGAGTAAAGCGGGAACGCCCACCATGGGCGGTACCTTAATTCTGGTCACCCTATTGCTTAGCACCTTGTTGTGGAGTGATTTATCCAATCGTTATGTCTGGCTGGTATTAGTTGTCATGGTGGGATTTGGCGCCATTGGTTACTGGGATGATTATCGAAAATTGGTGTTGAAGCATAGTCGCGGCATGCCAGCACGGCAAAAATATTTATTACAATCGTTGATTGGATTTGGCGCTGCCTTTTATCTTTATTTCGCCGCCACGTTGCCAGCGGAAACCCAGTTAGTGATTCCTTTTTTCAAGCAATTATCAGTGGTAATGGGCCCATTTTTTATTGTGCTGACTTATTTTGTCATTGTCGGCGCTAGCAATGCGGTGAATTTAACGGATGGCCTGGATGGGCTTGCCATTATGCCATGCGTGATGATTGGTGGTGCGCTGGGAGTGCTTGCTTATGTGGCGGGCAATGTCAATTTTGCGAATTATCTGGCGGTTCCCTATGTGCCAAGCGCCGGTGAACTCATTGTATTTTGTGGTTCATTAGTGGGGGCGGGGCTAGGATTTCTTTGGTTTAACACCTATCCTGCGCAAGTGTTTATGGGCGATGTCGGGGCACTTGCACTGGGGGCTGCGCTTGGGGTGATTGCCGTGATTGTCCGGCAAGAAATTGTTTTTTTCATCATGAGCGGTATTTTTGTGCTGGAAACGGTGTCGGTTATCTTGCAAGTCGCTTCTTATAAGTTAACGGGAAAGCGTCTCTTTAAAATGGCGCCAATACATCATCATTTTGAATTAAAAGGCTGGCCTGAGCCAAGAGTGATTGTGCGCTTCTGGATTATCACGTTTGTCCTGGTGCTGTGCGGTCTCGCTACTTTAAAACTGCGTTAAATGAGCAAACTTTATGTCGCATTCTGAATTATATGTCATTGTGGGACTGGGCGTGACAGGCGTTTCCTGCGCGCAATTTTTAGCCTCACAAGGCAAGCCTTTTGCGGTGGTTGATTCGCGTCTTACGCCGCCGCAATTGGCCGCTTTTCAGGCGCAGTATCCAGCCGTGACGGTGGCCCTTGGTGATCTGGATGTGCCGCTTTTAGAGCAGGCAACGCACCTTATTCTCAGTCCGGGTGTGGCACAAAGTGAGCCTGCCATTGCCAGACAAGCTGCGCGCGGGGTGCCTGTGATGGGTGATATTGAGCTGTTCGCGCAAGCCGTCAAAGCGCCAGTGATTGCAATCACCGGCACCAATGCCAAAAGCACGGTGACAACCTTGGTGGGTGAGATGGCGGCCTATGCGGGGCTAGCGGTGCAAGTGGGTGGAAATCTGGGTGTGCCTGTACTGGAATTATTAATGAAACATCCGGATGCGGCCTTGTTTGTGCTTGAACTATCCAGTTTTCAGTTGGAGACGACGACATCACTCAAGCCGCGTGTGGCAACCGTTTTGAATGTGACGCCCGATCACATGAATCGGTATCGTGATTTATCTGCTTATCAAGCTGCTAAACATCGTATTTATCAACAATGCGAAATAGCGGTTTGCAACCGTGATGATCCGCTGACTGATTGTGAGCGACCTGATCTGCTGCGAAAATTCACGTTCACGTTAGGTGCGCCCGAGAAAGATGAGTTTGGTTTATTGACTAAGCGAGAAGGTGTGTGGCTGGCATTTCAGGATCAGCCGCTGATGCGGGTAACGGACTTGCCTGTCATGGGCAAGCATTATCAGGCAAATGCGTTAGCGGCATTCGCGCTAGGTTATGCATTTGGATTGCCATTTGAAGCCATGATAGCTGTTTTAAAACGTTTCACCGGATTACCGCATCGTTGTCAGTTGGTGCGAGAACGTCAGGGAGTGCGCTGGTATAACGATTCCAAAGGCACCAATGTGGGTGCGACGCAAGCGGCCATTGAAGGCTTGGGCCAGGTGATATCAGGACGCCTGGTGTTGATTGCAGGCGGGGTGGGTAAGGATGCTGACTTCATGCCATTAGTGCCTGTGATCAGCCAATATGTGCGGCATGTCGTTTTAATAGGGGAAGCCGCACGAACATTGGCAGACGTGATGGGTCGTCATGTCCCCCTCTCCTTTGCAAACAGCATGGAAGAAGCGGTGGCGCAAGGTGAGGCTCATGCCGAGGTTGGAGACAGTGTGTTGTTGTCACCCGCCTGTGCCAGTTTCGATATGTTCAGGAATTATGAGGATCGGGGACAGGTGTTTACCCAGATAGTCAATGAATTGTAACCTGTATCAGCGATTCCCGCTGAACATGTCGCGATGGGGGATTCCAAAGGGGGAGATCGCGGTTCTCCCCCTTTTGGTGCAAGCAAAAGCGTGGCTTTTGCGCAGCATAGAAACAAGGAAGCCATTCCCGCGTTCTTTAGCGGGAATGGCTGAACCTGTATGAGGGAGGAATGAAGGATGCGTTCATATTCCGAGGTGCAACAAACTACCGCGCCTGCCGCACTTTATGATAAATGGTTTGTCTTTGCCGTATTAAGTATAGTCGCGCTCGGTCTTTTGATGATGACCTCAGCGTCCATTGTGATTTCAGACAGGCAAATGCACCAGCCTTTTTATTTCCTTTTCAAGCAATTGGTTTATATGACGCTCGGTGTGTTGCTGGGTGGTGTGGTGATTCAAGTGAAAATGTTTTACTGGGAAAAGTTGGGTGCTTATCTTTTGTTGGGTGTGGTGTTTATGCTGGCGTTGGTGTTGATTCCTGGATTGGGTCATAGCGTGAATGGCAGTGCGCGCTGGATAGGGTATGGGCCGCTCAGTTTTCAGGTGTCAGAATTAACCAAATTTGCCGTGGTAATTTTTATGGCGGGATACTTGAGTCGCCGAAATGTCGAAATTCAGGAACGGTTTAGCGGCTTTTTGAAGCCCATGATCATTCTGGCGACCATTGCGGTGTTGCTGTTGAAGGAGCCTGATTTTGGCGCAACAGTGGTTGTTTTTAGTACTGCTTTGGGCATGATGTTTTTGGCGGGCATGCGTCTTCGGCATTTTGTGGTGTTGTTTTCAGGGGCGATTAGCTGCCTCGCGTTGCTCGCCATCTCAGCACCTTATCGTTTAGCCAGATTAACGAGTTTTTTAAACCCCTGGGATCGTCCATTTGATACGGGTTATCAATTAACCCAGTCGTTGATTGCTTTTGGGCGTGGCGGGTGGCTGGGGGTTGGCCTTGGAAAAAGCATTCAGAAAATGTTCTATCTCCCTGAAGCACATACCGATTTTTTATTTGCGGTGATGGCGGAGGAATTGGGGCTAGTGGGGATGGTGGTGGTCATCGGCTTATTTTTATTGCTGGTGACGCGTGTCTTTATGATGGGTCGGGAAGCGCAACGTCTGGGGTCGCATTTTGAAGGGTTTGTCGCTTATGGGTTTGCCTTGTGGTTGTCCATTCAGTTTACCGTCAGTATTGGTGTGAATTCTGGGCTTCTTCCAACGAAAGGGTTAACATTGCCGCTGATGAGTTATGGTGGCAGTAGCATGCTGGTGAATTGCATTGTGATGGCGGTGCTATTGCGTATTGATCATGAAAATAGAATGACTAGATTGGGTTCGCGATTTATATGAAAACAAATCGTTCCTTGACGTGTGTATTGATCATGGCGGGCGGCACGGGCGGTCATGTGTTTCCTGGATTGGCAGTCGCGCGCTACCTGCTTGATCATGGTGTGACGGTGCATTGGTTGGGCGCAGCACAGGGACTGGAAGCAAGCCTCGTGCCTGCCGCGGGTATTCCACTGCATTTGGTGACCATTGGTGGCTTGCGCGGTAAGGGGATTAAACCCTTATTGTTGGCTCCTTTCAAAATCATGAGAGCCATTTCTCAGTCGGCGCGCATTATGAAGGCGGTGAACCCTGATGTGGTGCTTGGCATGGGTGGATTTGTGAGTGGTCCGGGTGGCG
>MGYH01000005.1:0-8436 GCA_001801665.1 Gammaproteobacteria bacterium RIFCSPHIGHO2_12_FULL_45_12
GCGCAAAAGCCAAGCTTTTGCTTGCACCAAAAGGGGGAGAACCGCGATCTCCCCCTTTGGAATCCCCCATCGCGAGCTGTTCAGCGGGAATCGCTGATGCGCTGCACATCCAGTATGCCAGGTAATTGTTTCAAGCGCTCCATGATTCCGTCAAGTTGAAACATATTTTGAACCTGAACCGTCAATAATAGGGACGCTTTATGCTGGTTTGGCTTGAAATGCGAGCTGAAACTTAACAGGGGTATCTGTTCGGCGGCCAAAAAGGCGGATATGTCGTGTAATAAGCGATCCTTTTGCGTGGCACTGATTTTCAAATCGGTATTAAACATGCCAATGTTTTTATTATCCCATTCGATGGCCATCAAACGATGCCGATTGGCGAGATGTTCGATGTTATGGCAGTTTTTTTTATGAATCGACAGGCCTTTTCCTTGCGAAATATAGCCAATGATGGTATCCCCTGGAATGGGTTTGCAACATTTTGCGACGCGGGTCAGAAAACGTGATGCGCCTGCAATTTCAATCCGTGTTTTTTTTTCGACGGGCTTTTGGGTAGGCGTTGCGGTAATGGGTTTGCGTTCAGCGACTTTAGCGGTCTTTGGACTGTTTGCTGCGGTTTGTTGTGGGTCATGCTGCTTAAACCAGTGCGCCACTTTGCTCAGTGCACGTGAAGATTTCAGATAGCCCGCATCCGGTTTCATCCAGTCACGACTAGGGCCGCCTTCAGGGGCGGTTAAAATTTCAACTTTATCACCAGTCTTGAGTCTGGTTTTGAGGTGAGCGATGCGTCCATTCACTTTTGAGCCACGGCAATGATGCCCAATGTCACTATGGATGTGATAGGCAAAGTCAAGCGGGGTTGACCCCACGGGTAAACTCAGAATGTCGCCTGCCGGTGTGATAACGTAGACGATGTCGTCACATAAGGTCTCGTTAATCTTATCGGCATGCTGATTATCTTTCATCAGCTCTCTGTGCCAGTCAAGTAATTGGCGTAAATAAGTGATTTTGGATAAATCCGGCGTGGCAGATTGTTTTTGTTCTTTGTAGGCCCAGTGCGCGGCGACACCGCGTTCAGCTTCTTCATGCATCGCCTCTGTTCTGATCTGTACCTCAAAAATTTTCCCATCCGGTTCCCTGACAGCCGTATGAAGTGAGCGGTAGCCATTAGGTTTGGGTCTTCCAATGTAGTCATCAAATTCCGCTTCAATCGGTATCCATAATTGATGAATGAGACCAAGCGCCGCATAACTTGCTTCAATTGTGTCAACCAAGACACGGATAGCATTGTAGTCAAAAATTTCATGATAGGTGAGCTGATTCCGTTTTGCCTTGGCGTAAATGCTATAAATGTGTTTGGCGCGACCGGTCACCGTTGCCTTAATGTGTGCATGGTGCAGGGCATGTTGAATTTGCTGAATCAAACTTTGGATGCGCGCCTCACGCAGGACACGTCGTTCTGCTAAAAAGTTGGCAATGTGGCTGTAGGTTTCAGGTTCAAGGTAGCGTAGTGATAAATCTTCCAGTTCCAGTTTAAGCTGTCCAATGCCAAGTCGATTGGCGAGTGGGGCATAAATATCCATGACTTCCCTGGCATAACGTTGCCGGTCAGGTAAGGGAATGGCTTTAATGCCGCGCAGTAAGCACAAACGCTCGGCCAGTTTGATGATGACCACGCGAATATCAGTTGCCATGGCCAGTAATAGTTTGCGCATTTTATCCAGTTGCGTAGGGCTTTGCTGTTCTTGCTTCAACAAGGTTGAAATGAGCTTGACTTGTTGAAAACCCAGCACCAGTTTGCTGACAGAGCCGCCTAATTCAGTTTGTATGGTCTGGTTGATGGCAACCGTGGGCGAATCAATGCAACATAATATGGCCGCTGCGGCTGTTTCCTGATCCAGTTGCAGACTCAACAGGGTTTCAGCCGCTTCAAGGCCTTGCTGCAGGCACGGCTGACCATAAAAAGTGGTCAATCCTTGGGTCCATTGCTGGGTTAAGACGCAAGCTTGATGGAGTAGCGTCACATCAGGCAGCGCGTGGCGTTTAGCCATGGTTTGAAGTGTGGCCACGATATCAAGTGAACCATCAGGCAGAAAAAAGAGAGTCTGAGTCATTTTTTTCATCGTTACGCTCGGTCTATGGCTTTTAAATGCATTTATGAGTCTAGCATTTATTTTCGGTTCACGCATGCTATGGTTTTTAAAGGGATTTTTTGTATTTATTTTCACCGGAAAAAAATAGCTTAATAAAACCTTAAGGTAGTACCTATATCTTCTTATAGTGTTGGTCTTAATTTTTAAGCAGACTCATGGAGGATTCTCTTTTATGCTTATGAAAACGTTGCTTGACCATTTAAATAAATTTGCAACCAATCTCAGTGCAACCGCACAAAAACCGTCAGGCCTTTATGTGTCGCTTGAAGATGAACTGACTCAATGGGAGTTTCGAACCCTGATAGCCAATTTATGGGTTTCATCTGAGAAGACTGTCACTCGTGAATCCTTAGCCCCTATTGCGAACTGGTTGAAACAACGCGGTCTCCGAATTAAAAATACCGATGCGCTGCCACTGCATACCCCACTATCATTTGCCAATAAACTGTCGATGGAAGTGATGCGCGCACTGCATTCTGTTTATAAAAAGGAGGCCATTCATTTTTTATTTCCAGACCTTGAAATGGCATTAAGCGTGACGGGTAAACGTTTTATTGATTCAAAGCTTCAGCAAGTGGTGTTGACAGACGATGGTAAGCATGGCATTGAAGTTTATACTTGTTTGAATTCTCTGGCTAGACATGGCGGGGAATTGCGAGTGACGTCAGAAATGGAGGGTGCGAGGAGAGTGTTGACGGCCAACGAGGCTTCGCGTGTCATTCAGCATTCCAAGGCGAGTCTTGATTATTACAACAAGATTGTGACACAGGATTCAAAGGGTGCTAGGGCAGCCAAACTAACCATGCGCGAGGAGCTGAAGCAAGAATTTACCGTGACAGCAAGTTATGGCCCGCAGAGTGAGCTACGTTTAAAAGACCTGGTATTTACCGGAGCAGTGTCACCCTTTGCAAATCGTCAGGCTCTGCTTGATTTTATGCAAAATAGAATCGGTCAGGCACAATGGGAATCTTTTTTGCTGGGTTTTAATGTGCAAGCGTTAACGAGTTTAATGTTGGATGGTTCAACCTTGACGGCTGTCGCACAGGATGTGGCAACTTATAGTGCCGATGACAGGAAAAATCGCGCAGTCTTGTTTGCTTTAACACTCGTTTATATGAAAACACGTGCACAGAGTGGGCCTTATACAGGCCTTTGGGGCGGCTTGACAGGTTACAGCATGGAAAACCGTATGGATTGCGTGAGAGTGTTGCTTGATTTTCTGGGGAGCGATTATCCTTTGACGGAGATGGAGCGTTTTCTAACTGAAACCAATAACACGCATTTAGGGGCGTCAATGGCAGCAGGTACCATTGGTTATTTGCTGAAAGGTGTGCGGGTTGCAGGGGCTGCCATGGTAGATGAGCCACTGGAAAAGCGGTCACCTAAGCTTGAGCGCGCATCAAACGGGATGTAATGGTCATCAGGTACTACCGGTTATGCCGGTAGTACCTGATTTAATGTATCATTATCGATGCTTATGGTGGTGAGGATGTATATTCACTTAAGCTTTTAAAAGGCCGTTTATAGACATATTTATTATTAAATATTATGTCCGTGGGAACACTTAAAGGAGCGGTAGATCGAATATTTAAGAAATTTTGAAATCAAGCTCAGCCAAAAAACTGAGATTGTTGATGGCGGTTTGATTCAATTGTTTCGAGTGGAATATCCAAATTCACTAAATAATCCTGAGGATCTGAAGAATATACCCGCACTAATTAACAACAACACTATTGAAATAGTTCCGATATACATAGCCCCAATATTTGGAGAAAAGAATCTAACAAGATATACTGTCACGGCACTTCCAATTCCTACGCTTGCTTCTTTAATGAGTAAGCAACCATCATCTTGGGAAAGCTTATCAAGATAGCTTATTGTGCACTCAATAATAGACAATGAAAACGTCCAAATAAAGGCACCGCTCATCGTTTGGATATGGAGAACGGGGGATAGTAAAATAATAAGCATACCCATAAATAAAGGCATGATGGCTTGTGTTTTATTTAGCTTTTTGACTAACTCCATGATGGGTATTTGTAGTGTTACGACAATGAGGCTATTTAAAATTAACATAAAACCAAACCAATCAGGCAATTTACCGTTATTACCCATCATTCCAAACTGAGGCAGAATTGAAACGATGGAAATTAACTTAACGCCAATGACGAAGCCAATAATGGCCCAAGCAAGACCCCGAGGTGTAAAAATCCCTTTTAGTTGAAAGTGTTTATTTTCAGAATTAAAATCAACTATATTTTCTCTTTTGAAGTACATGGCAAAAGATAGAAAAGAAATTAGCATTAATGTAAAGCACGAAATGAGCGTGGCTGTTTTATTTTGCGAGAAAGCGATCATGCAACCAGACAGAACACTGCCAAGATTTAATGCAATCTTATTTCCCGCTGCGCCTTTAGTTGAAAATGAAGAGTAATACTTCAACATATAACCGCTAATCGAAATTCCTACGGCAAAAAAAACTGTGCCTAAGATAGTTAAGTTTAGCAGCCATAACGCAATACCTATTTCTAAAATAAACATCGCGACAAAAGTTAATTTATGTTTAAAAAATAGGAAGAGAAAAGGTGTTAACAGAATAAACAATCTATATCCAAGCACTAAGATGACATTATTGGTGGCGTCTAGCCAAACGTTAGCTTCGGCTAATATCCAAAATAAGCATAAAGCAGATACAAGCCTAGAAAAATAGATATCAGTGTTTTTTAATTTCAACATATCAAATCACTCAATTGTATAGATGTTAATCGCTTCTTTTTCTATTTGATCAAGTGAAAGTCTTAACCCGTTAATAGTTGTGCTTTTACAAACAATGTAACCAGTGAAGTCACTATTATCTTTAAGGTTATTTGTAACTGGTTGGCCAATTTTTTTAGTGATAGACACATCGCAAACATCACTCATTTGTTGAAGTTTTTCTAGGATGTTTTGATGGATTTTTTTAATAGTACCAGAGACTTGCGACTGCAACATGCGACAGCCAACAAAATATTTTCTATCATCCAGTTTATCTAGATTATCCTTTCCAGCAGCCCAATTTATCCATGCGTTCCAATTGTCGACAGTTGGATAGGCAGTATTAATCCAATCCCATAGTTTTAATCCTGCTGGTCTTCGGTTTGGCTCCACGCAATAAACATCACCTGTTGCTTTGTTTAAAAATAACTCATTATGAACTGCACCATTATTCGATCCTGAAATCTCAGAAACAATTTTTCCAGCTTCAATGAGCCTTTCATATAGCTTGTTTTCTAGAGGGGCTGGTAGAATGTGCTGCGTTTCAACGCGGTAATAGCCTTGTGATGTTTTCTTTTCTGTCACAATATAATTACCATCGACTCCATCGAAACTATATTCATCACAGCCCTTGATGCACTCTTCAATCAAAACACCTTGTTTTAAATATAAATTTATAATGTCTATATTTTCTTCTAAATCTTTAATTGAATTTATTTCAATGCAACCTCGACTATTACCTTCTGCGACCGGCTTAAAAAATAGTGGGGCTGTTGCATTAAGCGTACATTCTCTCGCTTCATTTAAGGTGTGAATTTTTTTAAAGAAAGGTTTTTTGTACCAATCGGGGGTGCTGGCTTCTTTTTCTAAGCAGCGAAAAATGTGTTTATCAATGCACGCGATAGATTTTTCAGTATCATCATGAGGTAAGTTTTTAAGTTTTGCATAGAGACTTCCTAGAGGAATACCTTTATCAGAAAATGGTAAGCACGCTACTATAGTAAAATTTTTTGATGCTAGATAATTATCTATCTGTTTTGCTTGTTGAGCTAAACTTTCTCTGTCATATGCTGCTAAATCGATTTTCAATGTATTTTGCGTGAGGTCTTTATCAATCTGAGTAATTTCCTCTTTGCACAGCATGATTTCAGCATCTAGTAAGGTAGTACATAGTTTTTTTAATCGTTCAATATCATAAACACGTGTATTGTTATATCCAAAAATGATTACTAGCTTATTCATGGTTTCCCCCTATACATTTAAAAATCTGGCGTCTTGGCCTTTGTTTCGAAATAAAAGTCTTGGCGCAAATGAATAATCCTTATTGTTTGCGATTTCAATAGCGGTGGATCGATCAATTTTCATTTGTGCTCTGGCATGAAGAGCTTTAAAATTTGCTATGATGGTGAATGTTCCTGTCCGCGAATCAGATTTTTGACGTGTACACGATTCAATGTTAATCCTCATTTTTTCTATTAAGTCTCTATCGCGAGAATTAATTGGAATCATTCGTTCGCCAACCTCAGTGTCAATTCTGAAGTCTAAATAAAACTTAAATTCACTGATTGGGCAATATTCAATTATGTTTCTTTCTCTCGATTTTAGTATGCTAATATTTTTTCCAGAGATGAATTTAACTTTCAAATTTAATAATCGCGAAATTTCAACATCAGTAAAATCGCTTAGTATGTCTTTTGGGAAATAAATTTCTGTTGGCGTATGTGTAGTATCACGGCAAACTGTTAAGGATAAAAAATCAGTATTTAGGTCTTCATAAAGATCATCAGAGTGTGGAGTGATCTCACCAAATCCATTACCCCAGTCACGATAGTTTTCACCGCCTGGTTTCAAATAAATATTTTTATGCTCTTCATACGGGTATTTAATGTCATTGAGTGCAAATAATTCAGAAATAGCTTCATGGACGATGCGAGCAAGTTTGTGGCAATCCGTGAAGAAGATGTTTGATATTGTTACAGCAGATATGTTGTTTAGTCCAAGTTGATCAAAATATGCAATGTCATTCGGCGCCGCATTTTTTAGAATTAAATTTGCAAGTTGGAATTTTGCTAGTCTTAATGGCATGTCAGGATTAAGATTTTTCCACCAAGTTTCGATATCATTCGAGAGGTATTTAAAGTCCAACTTGATAAGCTTTTCTTTTTGGATGGAATCTCTAAAAAAATCAATATTTTTCATAAGGATAATCTTACCGTGCTAATGGAATGTCATATTTCATGTATGCTTTCTGTCCATTAGAAAGGCAAATTTACAACTAATCCTAAGTCGCATTTGTGTTTTTTATGCAAGCGAGACTGAGTTAATTCTGATCCTGAGTGAGCATATCTTACATAATCATTTAGCAAATGTATATAATTTCGCAGAAATAACATTTCGTTCTGTTATTACCTCAACTGTTGAAATATTACGTTCTATATGTGCGAAGATATACCCGCTAAAACTGTTGAAATATTACGTTCTATATGTGCGAAGATATACCCGCTAAATATCGGGTGGGTTTATGAGAACTGAAAATATGAGTAAACGATGATCAATAGCCGCGGGCATGACAAAGTTTTTTTGTCATGCCCCGTACTTCGTTATTAAAGGCTTTGCTCTTGATGATGAGCGATTAAAGAAGGCTTTCGGCGGCCAAGGTTAAACTGCGACAAATGAATGCAGGCGTATTGCCAGTGTGATATCAGAATTAAAAAATTCCATGATACACCAGACAATGGCCGCCACACAGCCTGAGGCGGGGATGGTTAGAATCCAGGCCCAGACAATATTTTTGGCAATTCCCCAGCGCACTGCGGAAAATCCATTGAATGAGCCGACGCCCACAATGGCACCGGTAATGGTGTGGGTGGTTGAAACGGGGATACCAAGCAGGGTGGCAATTGCCAAGGTGAATGCGCTTGCTGAGTCAGAGCAAAACCCGCTGACGGGTTTTAATTTGGTGATTTTCATGCCCATTGTTTTGACGATTCGCCAGCCGCCAAAGCAGGTGCCAAGGGCAATGACAAAATTACACAATATGACCACCCAAAAGGGCACATAAAAATGATTGCCAATGAGGCCGGATGAAAACAACAGCATGGCAATAATACCCATGGTTTTTTGCGCATCGTTACTACCATGTCCAAGGCTGATGAATGCGGATGAGAGCAGTTGCAGTTTACGAAAAATGCCATCAATGCGATGCGGGGTGCTGTAAAAGAAAAGACGAGCGGTAATGACCATGAATAACATGCCCATGATCATGCCTAATAAGGGTGAGATGACAATCCAGCTTAATACTTTTGCAATGCCATACCAGTTTAAGGGATGCGTGCCCGCATAGGCGATGCTGGCACCGATTAGGCCGCCGATCAGGGCGTGGGATGAACTGGAGGGCAACCCATAATACCAAGTGAAAATATTCCAAAAAATGGCACCCAGCAAAGCGGAGCAAATGATTTGTATGTTCATGATGCTGGGGTCAATGAGTCCCGTGCCAATGGTGGTTGCAACGTGTACACCAAAAAAC
>MGYH01000005.1:8538-12635 GCA_001801665.1 Gammaproteobacteria bacterium RIFCSPHIGHO2_12_FULL_45_12
TAAAAAATCAAAAAATAAAGCAATGGCAATGGTAGCAATGATTAAAACCAGTGAAGCTTCCATATTTATGAATACTCGAGAATAATGCCTTTTATGATATTAGCGACATCCTGGCAGCGGTTGATGACTAGCTTGGTGTGAGCATAAATTTCTTTTAATTTGAAAAAACGCTTGAAGTCATTTTCATCCATGAATAATTTTCTTTCACCCGCCAGCACGACTTGATGCGCGCGGCTTTCAACGTTATCAATATTGTTGCATAAGGCGAAGATGGCCTCAGCATGTCTTAAGGAGTGCAGGCAATAAATGGCTTCTTTAAGATGGCGTGTGGCTTCGGCACTTAATTGGGAGAGTTGTATGGCTTCCTCAGGCACGCTTTGTAACTGGTAATAAGGGAAGCGTTGTGCAATGCGGTTAATCAAGTCAATGATATCATCCAGTGTGCTGGTTAATTGATGGATATCATGGCGGTCAAAAGGGGTGATAAACGTTTTATGCAGCAGTTCAAAATTGGTGTGAGCAATTTGATCTGCTTCAGCCTCATGTTTGGCAATTTCATCAACGTAGTGTTGCTGGTTGTCAAGGTGTTGCAACAGGTTGGAAAATTCAGTCGCCGTCAGTTGCAGCTTGTCGGCGGCTTTCTGGAAAAGGTAGAAGAAGTTTTCCTGCTTGGGTAATAAACGTTTTAACATCGGGCTAATCTACCACCTTCATGTAAGCTTGCTTGACTGTTCCCCGACAAATCCAGGGCTCTAAATATGACGCAGCGTCGATCGGCTACATTTTAAGCGTGAAAGCGTGGGAAAGCTACATCGATTTGTAATCCGGCGTGATTTAGTGGGGAGGAGAGGGTGATTTCAGCGTGATGCAACGAGGCGATTTGACTAACAATGGCAAGGCCTAAACCGCTTCCTGATGCATTGGTGCCTAATATACGATAAAAACGCTCAAAAACACGCTCACGCAGTTCTTCTGGAATGCCAGGGCCGGTATCGATAACGCGTAAAATCACTTTTTTTCGGGTCGTTCGGATGCTGATGTGAACCTCTCCATGGTGAGGCGTGTAGCGGATGGCATTATCCACAATATTGCGTATTAGAATGCCGAGCGACGTGTCACTCCCCATGACCATGCTATCTTTGGGAGCCGTGGCAAGTTCTAGCTCAATATTTTTAGCGATGGCCTGCGGGGCAACGTAGGCAATCATTTCGATGGCTAATTTGTGGAGATTAAGGGGTTTGACATCGGTTAATGCTTCTTCTTCACCCAAACGGCTTAAGGTTAGAAGCTGGGCGACGACATGTGAGCTACGATTGACGCTTTCGATCACTTTTTCCAGTGCTTTGGTGCGATCCATGTCATTGTCTGATTTGAGGGCAACCTGGGCGTGGGTTTTGAGGGCGGCGAGCGGGGTGCGCAATTCGTGGGCGGCGTCACCTGCAAAGCGTTTATTGCGTTCAAATGCGAGTTTGAGGCGTAGAAAGAGTCGGTTTAGTTCTGCAACGAGCGGTTTGATTTCAACGGGAATTTCATGGAGCTGTACGGGTTCAAGAAAGGTGTAGGCCCGATTTGATATTTCGGTGGTGACACGGGAGACTGAGCGAAGCGCGAGATTAATAATAAGCCAGACAAGTAAGCCAAAAATGGGGTAAGTGATGATGAGAATATTGGCATTACTATGTGCAATGTCATCGGCCAGTTCGCGTCTGAGATTATACAGTTCTGCCACGACAATTTTTACGTTCAGGCGCTCATTGTAGACGCTGTAAATGCGCCAGTCATTACCGTGTTTTACCTGGTCGCTAAATCCAGGTTTGGCATTTTCCAGGGGAATGAGTGGTTGATTAGGTGAGTGCAGCAGTAATTGGTGGTCACCCCAGACTTGAAAAATGAATTTTTGGCCATGCTGGAGATCTGTTTTTCCTAAATGTTGCGTAATGGCTGTGCGTAATCTGGGTGTGTTCGCTGTTGCTTCATAGAGGCTGTTAATCAGGGTGGAGACTCTGAGCAGCTCATTATCAAGGTAGGGCTGTATGACTTTTTCGTCTAGCAGGTAGTTGCCAACGCCATTGATGACGGCTGCAATGGTAATGCTTAGTAATAGGCTGATTAACAGGAAATACCTGATCGATCGGATCATGGTTAGTTGTTACTTTTTTCGATGGTATATCCAATGCCGCGCACGGTGCGAATAAACCCTTGTCCAAAGCGTTTGCGAAGATTGTGAACATGAACTTCGAGTGCATTGCTGTCAACTTCTTCTCCCCAGCCATAAAGCGATTGGGTGAGGTGTTCGCGTGATAAAACACGCCCCGTATTCTCAAGCAAAACATGCAGCAAGGCAAATTCACGTCGTGATAAATTGAGTGACTCACCTTTGTAGGTGATGGTGTGTGAGGCTGGGTCAAGTTCAATGTCGTCATGAACCAAAAGTGGCGCGGCGCGTGAAGCAAAACGCCTTTGCAGGGCGCGCAATCGGGCGAGTAATTCATGCAGGTCAAAGGGTTTGGTTAAATAATCATCCGCACCGGTATCAAGGCCTTTAACTCGCTCTTCAATGGATTCACGCGCCGTTAAAATCAGGACGGGTGTCGTGTCGCCGCGATCCCGTAAATTTTGTAATACCGTGATGCCAGGCATTTTGGGGAGTCCAAGATCAAGCACGACAAGATCAAACTTTTCTGTCTTTAAGGCCTGATCTGCCATTAAACCATCCTTGACCCAATCGACGGTATAGCCGTCCTGGGAAAGCCCTTTGCGCGTTCCGTCACCGAGTAATTCATCATCTTCGACCAGTAATATGCGCATAAATCTCCCATGACAGCCAGCGTGAGTCATTAGCGTTGTTGCATCATTCGTCGTTTTATAACTCTATCTTTTTTATAGAACTATAGCAAATAGGGATACCCCTAGGCGTTGTTGCATAAATTAAATGTGACACATTTTGATGTCAATGTAGGGTGGATTAGACGCGCTTTTTGCGTCGTAATCCACCAATTTGGTGGATTACGGCAAAAAACGCCTAATCTACCCTACCCCGTTTGGATTGATGCAACAAAGCCATACCCCTAATGAGGCCGTTTTAAAAGGTGTAGTGTGCTGAAAAAGTGGCGTATCACGGGGTTTGAGATAAACGAAAGATTATAGGGGTGTTCAGCATAGAGTTTTTGCTTTGACGTGCATGAGATGAGCGGGTCGATTTCGCGTGCAATGCGGCCAAGCAATATCAAGGAGACATTGGGTTGTTCATTTAATAAGTGATTGAGGATGAGCTGAGTAAAGGGGCGCCAGGCGCGCGCGTCTTTATGAGGGGTGTTTACGTTTAGGACAGGGGTGGCATTTAACAATAAAAAACCTCGTTGAATGAAATTGTTAAAGAGCGCGTTTCCAGTGTCAACAAAGCTTCGTTTGTCCAAGCGGGCAATCGCGGCTTGGCTGCAATTATCCGGTGTTAATGCTCCCTCTGCGATTAAGAGCATTTTGAGCATATTTCTTAAGGAAGTGGCGCGGTTAACCTGTTTGCTTAAGCCCTTTGGCGACCATAACTCGGTGACAGCGGCATCCCAGAAAGCGAAACCATTAGCGGATGCCTGTCTGGGATAGGGAGATTCGCCAAATAAAACGTATTTCACGTGAGGGAGAGGCAGTGAAAAAGCATTGAAAATTTTATCAGGACCAGGAAGCCAAGTGTGAGATTGTAACAGGATTTTTAAATAGGATGGGTTAAGCCGCCTCAATGCCTGTTGCAAACAAGTGTGCCAAGATGGATGGGCGGCGGATAGATTCAGTGAGGCGATTGTCATGATTTGCACTTCCTAGTAGCATAAGGGTTCTTCGCAGCCATTTGATCGACAAGAGACATGAGCCCATGGATAAAAGAATGTTGGAAATATTAGCATGCCCTGTTTGCAAAGGTGAATTATTGTATGACACCACGAATCAGGAGTTGATTTGTCGTTTTGATCGTCTGGCGTATCCGGTTGTGAATGACATACCCGTCATGTTGGCAACCAGGGCCCGTCGCTTGAGCGTGGAAGAGGAGTAGCTTCTTGGGCGGCCCGTCTGCAAGGTGAAAATCACCAGCGATTCCCGCTTTA
>MGYH01000006.1:0-687 GCA_001801665.1 Gammaproteobacteria bacterium RIFCSPHIGHO2_12_FULL_45_12
ATTTAGCCATTCATCTTGAGCTCTTCCCAGTATGTCTCAAGCAATGCCAGGGTGTCCTCGCCAAGATCCAGTTGAAACTGCCCGCGCTTCATCACAGATTTGGGCGGATAAACGGTTGGGTTATGGCGAATCTTGCTGGGCAGCAAGGTTTGCGCGGTCAGATTGGCAGTGGGATAGCTCGTGGTTAACGAGATGGCTTTGGCAACTTCTGGCCTTAGAATATAATCAATAAACGCATAGGCTTCTGCAGGATGCGGCGCGTTTTTGGGAATGGAAAAGTTATCGACCCAAATGACAAAACCTTCCTGAGGAAAAACAAAGTGAATTTGACTGTTTTCTGTCATGGCTTTATAAGCATCGCCATTCCACATGGCACCCACGGTTGCGTCTTCGTCAATGACGATTGAAACCACCGTGTCAGTGGAAAAAACCTTTACGTTAGGCATGAGCTTTTGCAAATGCTGAAAAGCCGCTTCGATGTGTTCTCTATTTTTATCATTTGCCGAGTAACCCAACGATAAAAGCGCGATGGAAAACATTTCACGAAGATCATCCAGCATCAACAACTGGTTATGGAAACGGGTTTCCCATAAATTTGACCATTTCGTGATGCCGCCTTTTGGGTAGTCAGTTTTATTATAAAAAATACCGGTGATACCCCAAAGAAAGGGCACACTATATTGAGAG
>MGYH01000006.1:721-4536 GCA_001801665.1 Gammaproteobacteria bacterium RIFCSPHIGHO2_12_FULL_45_12
TCAGGTTGTGCCAGTTGCTTAACTTGCTTTTGTCCAACGGTGCCAGCATCTGTTGTCGGCTCATGCGATCAACAAAATAACTGGTGGGCATAATGACATCGTATTGTGAGCGGGGGGATGCGCGTAATTTCGCATACATGATTTCATTGTTGCCATAGGTTGAGAGATGGACTTTTATACCCGTTTCCTTTTCGAAGCTTCTGACCACGAAATCAGGCACCTCACCCGTCCAAGCATAAACGTTGACCATGCGCGGTGCGGCATGCAGCGTGAGTGGTAATAAAATGAGTAATAAAACAAGTTGTCGAAACACAGGCATCATGGCAGTTCTCAATTTTTTTTCTTAAGCGATAGCTGGGACAAAATGATTAGGACTAGCGTCAGGCAAAACAAGACAGAGCACAGAGCGTTAATTTCTGGCTTGATGCCAGAGCGGACCATGGAGTAGATGCGAAGTGGTAAAATTTCAAATTCAGGGCCGGCGACAAAATAGCTGATGATCACGTCATCGAGCGAGAGTGTGAAGCTGAGCAGCCACCCTGCAAAAAGTGCTGGCCATAAGAGCGGCAGGATAATGCTTTTAAAGATGACCCAGTCACAGGCACCCAAATCTTTCGCGGCTTCGAAAAGGTTTTTATCAAAGCTCACTAAACGGCTGTAGACGGTGACAAAAACAAATGGAATGCAAAAGCTCGCATGTGAGAGGAACAGCGTAATAAAGCCCATGTGGATTTGCAAAAGCGTAAATAAAATGAGTAATGCGGCGCCGGTCACAATTTCTGGCGTGAGGATCAGGATAAAAACCAAGCCATTTAAAAAATTTCTTCCGAAGAATCGGTAGCGATATAAGCTGACGGCAGAAAGCAGTCCGATGAGGGAGGCGGCCGTTGCCGCAGAGAGCCCCAGTAAAAGAGAATGCCATGTAGCGGCCCAAAGGTCATTGTCGTTAAACAAGTCTTGATACCAGTGCCAAGTGAAGCCATGCCAGAGCAATGAAAATTTTGCGTCATTAAAAGAATAAATGATAAGAACGGCAATGGGGGTATAAAAAAATAAATAAACCAGTGTCAGGTAGAGAGAGGATGTCAGGGAAGTTTTTTTCATAACCAGCCCCGTTTTTTTTGATTGTGATTGACACCCGCATAAATCATGATCAGTGAAATGAGAATAAGGGTGAGCATGATGCTAACGGCCGACCCCATCGGCCAATTTTGAGCAATGAGAAACTGATTTTGAATTAAGTTGCCCAACAAGATGGATTTTGCGCCGCCTAGAATGTCGGGAATGTAAAAGATAGTCATGGCTGGCAGAAAGACTAAAATGCAGCCGGCAATGATGCCTGGCATGGTGAGTGGAATAATGATTTTTCGAAAGGCATAAAGCTTGCTTGAGCCAAGGTCATAAGCGGCCTCAATCAGCCGGTCATCCATGCGTTCAACGTTGGTCATGATGGGCAGAATCATGAAAGGTAACAAGTTGTAAACGAGTCCGATAATAACGGCATCATTGGTGAAGAGGAGGGACAGGGGTTGGTGGATGATGCCAAGACTAAGCAAGGCGGCGTTTAAAATGCCTTTGGCTTTAATGATGGCAATTAAGGCATAACTACGAATAAGCGAGCTGGTCCAAAAGGGAATGATGACCAATAAGAGCAACACACTTTTAAAGCGGCTTTGATGGCGTGCGATAAGATAGGCAAAGGGATAGCCCAATAACAAGCAGGCAAACGTGGCGAGTCCGGCAATCATAAAGGATTTTTCAAAAATGCGGATATAAGTGTGATTATAAAGCTGTATGTAATTAATGAAAGTGAAAGGCCGCATCATTAAGTGGCTTTCATTGTGACTGAGAAGACTTGCTATCAAAATCAGGCAAAGCGGCAACAAGGCAAAGAGCGACATCCAGAGCCAAATGAGGGACAGCGATAGGATTTTAAAGCCGGGATTAAGTTTCATGCGGTAAGATGACCTCCCAGCCGGGTGTCCAGTTTACCCAGACTTGCTCTCCCACTTTGTATTCCAAGCGGTCATCGTCTTCATCAAAAAACATGGTGGCAGCAATGGTTTTGCTGTTATTGAGTTTTACCATCAGGTCAACGGTGGTGCCTTTGTAGGTGGCATCTTCCACGACACCGGCAAACATGTCATCCGTATCAGTGACTTCTGCCTGTCCCCAAACGCGCACATCTTCAGGACGGATGAGTACATGCACTTTTTCATCCGGTTGAAAGACCCGCTTTGTTTTTGCGGCGCGGGTCTTGTTAAAAATGGTGACGAGGACTTGACGATTGTCGCTGGTGCTGACAACCTGGCCGTCGTAGATGTTGGCTTCACCAATGAATTTGGCGACAGCCAGATTTTGCGGCTCTTCATAGACTTGTCTGGGTGTGCCAATTTGTTCGATATAGCCTTCATGCATGACAACCACGCGATCTGACATGGATAAGGCTTCTTCCTGGTCATGCGTGACAAAAATAAAGGTGATGCCGAGTTTACGCTGCAATTGTTTAAGTTCAATTTGCATGGTTTTACGCAAGCGATAATCAAGCGAGCTTAATGGTTCATCGAGCAGTAACACCCTGGGCCGGTTGATGGCCGCGCGTGCAATGGCGATGCGCTGCTGTTGTCCGCCACTTAACTGCGCGGGTTTTCGGTCAACATATTTTTCAAGCTTCACCATGTTCAAGACTTCAGCGACGCGCAAGCGAATTTCTTTTTCAGAAATTTTTTGGCACCGCAACCCAAAGGCAACATTGTCATAGACAGACATGTGCGGAAAAAGGGCGTAGCTCTGGAAAACGGTATGCACAGGGCGTTTGTCTGGCGGCAGCTTGCTGATCTCCTCCCCATCAATGAAGATTTGACCTTGTGTGGCGGTTTCAAAGCCGGAAATGAGGCGTAGCAACGTTGTTTTGCCACAACCAGAAGGCCCTAGCAGGGTTAGAAATTCACGCTCACGCACTTCAAGGTTGATGCCATGCAAGATGTCGTGATCATGGATTTTTTTGTAAACGCCGCGCAGCTCTACCACATTATTAGTCAAGCGGGTATCCCCTAGGTCAAGGCATTTAGAGAGGTGCCATCTATTCACTGCATAAATTCTATCTCGTCTGGCGTCAAAAAGTATACCGCAATGAAGGGGGCAGATTATGGGGCCAATGCAAAGTGATGTCCAGGGCAAATCGAGGGGCTGTTGACATTTCACCGGTGTCACCGTTCACCGTCGTCATGACATTTCACCGGTGTCAGCCGATTCAGGGCAAACCATTCGCTAAGTTAATTTGATTTTAGAGCGTAACCTCGCTATCTTATGGGGCAGATTTAGCGTGCCTTACATATTTAAGCGACGTGATGAATCATCACTCTTAACCGGCAGGGCCCATTCATGCAGCAAATGCCAGAAAGCCTGGATTTTTCCCAGTTATCCCCCGAAGAAATTGTGCAATTATTGCAACAATACCAGCTTAATCTGACGCCGGATGAAGCTTTAACCATTCAGCGAGACTTATTGAAGCGTCCGCCCACCTTGGCTGAGTGCGTGCTTTGGTCCATTCAGGGTTCAGAGCATTGTTCCTATAAAAGTAGTCGCCAACACTTAAAAAAATTTGTGACAGAGGGGCCGCATGTGATTCTGGGGCCAAGGGAAGATGCGGGGGTCGTGGCCGTTGCCACCGATCATCAAGGCTTGCGTTACGGCATTGTGGTGAGTCATGAGTCACACAACCATCCTTCGCAAATTGTTCCTTATGAAGGTGCGGCGACAGGCGTGGGCGGTAATGTGCGTGATGTCAGCTGCATGGGGGCTGAAGTGATTGC
>MGYH01000006.1:4549-9701 GCA_001801665.1 Gammaproteobacteria bacterium RIFCSPHIGHO2_12_FULL_45_12
ATCCTTTAGGCGTGCCCAATCTCGCGGGTGACCTCTATTATGATGCCGCTTACAATGAAAATTGTCTGGTGACCGTGGTGACCTTGGGTGTGGTTCGGGAAGACCGCATCATTCACTCCTATGCGCCCAGCCATGCTGACAATCATGTTTTCATCCTGGTCGGCAAGCCGACGGATAATAGTGGTTTTGGCGGTGCCAGTTTTGCGTCCTCCACCTTGCTTAAAGGTCAGCAGGAAAAGAACAAAGGGGCGGTTCAGGAACCAAACGCCTTTTTACAGCGCCATCTTTTAAAAGCGAATAATGCGTTATTTAAACAGCTTGAAGAGCAACATTGCCTGGATCAGGTGGGTTTTAAAGATTTGGGGGCGGGCGGCATTGCTTGCGCGAGCGTTGAACTGGCAGAAGCCGGCGGTTATGGGGCCGATATTCAGGTAGAAAAAATTCCCGTTGGCATGCAGGGGCTCATGCCAGCCGTTATCCTGTGTTCTGAAACGCAGGAACGCTTCATGTGGGTGGTGCCCCCCTCGTTGGTGGAAACCATTCTGACGCATTATAACCAGACATTTGCCTTGCCGCAGGTTTCAGAAGGCGCGTGTGCCGCCGTGATTGGACATATTCGCTCAGATGGTCTGTATGTGGTGACACATCACGGCAAAAAACTGGTGAATGCCCGTGCCCGTGACGTCACGCAGGGCATTTTATATGAGAGACCGTTTGTTTTGAAAGCCATGACGCAGACTGAACCCTCACTGCCTCCGCCTGAAGAGATGAACACCTTATTCATCCGTATCTTGAGGCATGAAAATGTGGCGTCACGCGCGCCGGTTTATGAAACCTATGATAAGCAAGTACAAGGCCGTACGGTGGTTGAAGCCGGATGGGCGGATGCGGGGGTGATGCAGCCGTTTAATGAAGATGCTTATCCTGAAGAAATTCGTCAGGTGGGTGTTGCCTTGTCACTGGATCAAAACCCGCGCTATAACCAGATTGATGCCTATTGGGGTGCGGTGAACGCAGTGATTGAAGCGGTTAGAAATATTACGGCCGTGGGCGCGACACCGCTCGCCATTTCAGATTGTTTGTGCTTCGGTAATCCGGAAAAACCAGAGCAAATGGGCGAATTGGTGGCGGCGGTGCGCGGCATCGCGGATGCGTGTCGTGCCATCACCATCAAAGCGCATCCAGAGGCGACCTTACCCGTGATTGCTGGCAATGTGTCACTTTACAATGAGTCACCACACGGCACCATTCCACCGAGTCCCATGATTGCTTGTGTGGGCTCTATGCCAGATGCGGCGAAAGCCGTGACGTATGATTTGAAAAAAACCGACTCCCTGTTGCTGTTGGTTGGCGAGCGTCAAGATGAATGCGGCGGTAGTGTTTATTATCAATTGCAGGGGGAATTGGGCAGCAAGCTTCCCAAGCCCGATTTAATGACCATTGCCAATGAAATTCATGCCGTTCACGCGGCCATCTCACAGAGTCTTGTGCTGGCAGCGCATGATATTTCAGAAGGGGGTCTGGCGGCTGCCGTGGCTGAGATGAGTTTTAAACGCGCCATTGGCGTGACAGTGGAAATTCCAGGCGATCTGCCGGTTGAGAAAAAATTATTTGGTGAAACGGGTGGCTTTGTGCTGGAAGTCGCGAAACATCATCTGGCTTCGATTAAAACCTTGTTTGCCGAGTATGCCATTCCCCTGATTCAGGTGGGTGAGACAGACAACACATCACGTTTACGAATGAACAAGGTGGTGGATGTTTTGGTGAGTGAGGCGAAATGGGCATGGGAAAATGGATTAAGAGAGAGGTTGCTGTGACGAAAACAGTGGATTACAAAGCGGCAGGGGTTGATATCGAGGCGGGGAATGAGGCGGTTAGGCGCATTAAACAATCCGTGGAAAGCACTTTTTCATCGCAAGTTTTAACAAGCCTTGGCGGTTTTGGCGCAATGTATGACTTGAAAGCCATCGCCGAACACTATCGTCACCCCGTGCTGGTGCAGAGTATTGATGGGGTGGGCACCAAAATGATGGTGGCTAAATTAATGCAGTGCTTTGATACGATTGGCCGAGATTTAGTGAGCGCCACGACCAACGATATTATTGTGTTAGGCGCGACACCCTTAACGTTGCTCGATTACATTGCAAATGACAAGCTGCACCCGGCGGTGATTGAAAAAATAGTAGAGGGCATGGCGGCAGCTTGCCGGGAGAATCACATTTCACTGGTGGGCGGTGAAACCGCAGAAATGCCGGGCACTTATTTGCCCGGGGAGTATGATCTCGTGGGGGTGGTGACGGGCGTGGTTGAAAAAGACCAAGCCATTTTGGGCCATGATATTGTGCCAGGCGATGTGCTGCTTGCGTTTCCTTCCAGCGGATTACATACCAACGGGTATTCATTAGCGCGAAAATTATTTTTTGATGTCGGGGGTTATCAGGTGACGTCACGCCTGCCAGCCTTACCCGTCACCCTTGGCGAGGCATTGTTGACGCCGCACGTGAATTATACCTTGCCGGTGCTGCATTTGTTGTCGCAGAAGATTCACATCAAGGGCATGGCGCATATTACAGGCGGCGGCTTGTTGGAAAATTTGCCAAGAATGTTACCTGCGAATTGCGCGGTAGACATGGTGCGCGGCGCCTGTCCTGTCTTGCCGATTTTTGATGCCATGCAACGATTGGGGCAATTGCCAGATGAGGAAATGTATCGCACCTTTAATATGGGTGTCGGTCTTGTCATGGTGGTTGCGCCTGCCTCCGTGACGGCAATGCGGGCGGCGTTAACCCATTTTCCTTTGTTCCCATTATATGACATAGGTCAAGTGGTCAGCGGGCAACGGACAGTGAGGCTTATTTAAGATGAAAATAGCCATTGTGCAATTTCCTGGATCAAACTGTGAGCGTGAAACCGAGCTCGCCGTCAAGCGTGCGGGTATGGAGCCTGTCGCCTTTTTGTGGAACGAATCAAGGGCGCGTCTTGCCGCGATGGATGGTTATGTGCTGGTCGGCGGATTTTCTTATGAAGATCGTTCACGGGCGGGCATCATCGCGGCACTTGATCCGGTGATGCGGGAATTGAAACAGCAGAGTGAGCTCGGCAAGCCGGTGCTTGGCATTTGTAACGGTGCGCAAGTGCTGGTTGAAACAGGGTTAGTGCCAGGGCTTGAACACAATCGTGTGGGGATGGTGCTTGCTGAAAATAAACGCATGGCGCATGGAAAAATTTTAGGAACCGGATTTTATAATGCCTGGGTACACATGAGGGTATCGGATACCTATCAGCGTAACGCGTTTACGCGGCACTTGACACCGCGTGATTTATTGCATATTCCCGTGGCGCATGGCGAAGGACGTTTTGTGATGTCAGCGGCTTTACTGGATGAAATTAAAACGCAGGGGCTGAACGTATTCCAATATTGTGATGCGGCAGGCCGGGTGATCGATACCTTTCCAGTTAACCCCAATGGATCCATGGATAATATCGCGGCAATTTCAAACAAGGCTGGAAATGTGATGGCGATGATGCCGCATCCAGAGCGCACCCCGAATGGCGATGTCATTTTTCAATCCATGCGTGATTATATTGCGGAGGGTGGTTTTTCTGCGGAAAAGATCGCGCAAACCGTGCCGCTTCACTATTATCCGGTACGTCACAAAATACCCGTCTATGAAAAGCACCCGTCGGCGCATGAGTGTGTGGTTAGTTTAATGATCACCGATAATCATGCGGTGACAGTGCAAAATACCTTGAGTCAATTAGGCTTGCCGGTGACGGTGCGGCGATATACTCACTGGGAAATTGAGTGTGCATCGCAAGCCGTGCTGGCCTCGATCCTAAAGAGCGGCGTACTTTACAATGAACGTAAGGAAAGTAAAGTGGATCTCGCTGTGTCTGCTACGGAAACGGCAGCCTTGGCTGAATGTGCTTATTTGGTGCGTTCAAAAGACAATTTAATCGGACTTAAAATGCAGCAAATACTGCAAGACCATTTCTCGGTGGATGGCATGACAGCCATTCACCACGGTGTTCTCTGGAAGTTTGGCAGTGAGACGATCGCGCTGCCGGAATTAACAGAAAAACTTTTTCATACTAACATTATTTATAATCAATATGCCCATGACTGCTATCAACACAAACATTGCTAATCAAGAAAAATTGAGTGAGATGCTGCCTTTCTGTTTAACAGAAACCACGTTTCGTTTTGGCCAAAAATATCAGGGGAAAGTGCGTGATACTTATGATCTCGGTGATAAGTTGGTACTGGTCACAACCGATAGACAAAGTGCGTTTGATCGGGTGATTGCCGCGGTGCCTTATAAAGGCCAGGTATTGAACTTAACCAGTGTCTGGTGGTTTGAACAGACCGAAGCATTGGTGCCGAATCATCTGATCGCAGTGCCTGATCCTAATGTGGTGATTGCTAAAAAGTGCGAGGTTTTTCCCATTGAATTGGTGGTGCGCGGGTATATCACTGGCACCACCAATACGTCTTTGTGGACGCAATATCAAAAGGGAGCCCGTGAATATTGTGGCCTGACGTTTCCTGAGGGCATGAAAAAAAATCAACGCCTTCCAGAAGCCATTTTGACCCCGACTACAAAAGATAAAACGCATGACAGGCCGATCAGTCCGGCTGAGATTGTGGCGGAAGGCTGGATGACGCAAGCGGATTGGGATGAAACCAGTGCGGCTGCCTTACAGTTGTTTCAGTTTGGGAGCGAGGTCGCGGCTAAGCACGGTTTGGTGCTGGTCGACACGAAATATGAATTTGGCCGAGATGCCTCGGGTAACATCATGCTGGTGGATGAGATTCATACGCCTGATTCCAGTCGTTATTGGCTGGCGAATAGCTATGAATCACGGCATGCCGCGGGTCAGGAACCTGAAAATATTGATAAAGAGTTTTTGCGTTTATGGTTTGTGGCGCATTGCGATCCTTATCGTGAGGCGCCATTGCCTGCTGCGCCCAGGGACTTGATTGTCACGCTGGCATCGCGTTATGTGCAGTTATATGAAATGATCACGGGAAGGCAGTTTGGTTTTATGCCGCATCCAGCACCGATTGAAGAACGTATTATGCGAAATCTCGCCGGATGGTTAGGATAATGCGCAGATGCTTGATCAGCAAGGACAGCCAAAGGGAGCATGA
>MGYH01000006.1:9727-9838 GCA_001801665.1 Gammaproteobacteria bacterium RIFCSPHIGHO2_12_FULL_45_12
CTATAGTCATGAACCGGTGGCAGCTGAGTTGTATGACAGTCTTATTCACTTGCAGCATCGCGGGCAGGATGCGGCGGGCATCCTGACATGTGATGACCGGTTTTATCCGCG
>MGYH01000006.1:9853-40432 GCA_001801665.1 Gammaproteobacteria bacterium RIFCSPHIGHO2_12_FULL_45_12
TTAAATTCCAGCCTGGATTCAGAAGTATTATTGCAGTTGCTGGCAGATAGTCTGGCTACTGGCTCTTATGCGGAAAAAGATGAGAATCTTTTTTTTCAGCAATTAGGCGATGCGTTAAAGCATATTTTTGATAAGGTTGAAGGTGCTTATTCCGTGGTGGGACTGGTGATTGGCAAAGGATTGATTGCCTTTCGTGATCCGCACGGCATTCGTCCGCTGGTGTGGGGGGAAAGGAAACGCGCAGATGGTCGAAACGATTATATTTTTGCTTCAGAGACAACGGCTTTTTACGCATTGGGTTTTGAACCGATGGGTGATTTGCAACCAGGTGAAGTGGCTTATGTGAATCAAGCGGGCAAATTATTTAGAAAAATCCTTGTTAAGCAGCCATTCACGCCCTGTGTCTTTGAATATGTGTATTTTGCGCGTCCTGATGCCACATTAGATGGTGTCAGCGTCTATCGTTCACGTTTACGCATGGGTCAGAATCTGGCAAAAAAATGGAAAAAAACGTTTCCGGATGTCATTCCGGATGTGGTGATCCCCGCGCCTTTCACCGCGAATACAGCGGCTTTATCGTTTGCGCATGAAATTGGCGTGCGTTATTCAGAAGGTCTCTATAAAAACCCATTTATCGGCCGGACCTTTATCATGCCCAATCAACAGGCGCGTTCACAAAGTGTGCGTTATAAATTAACGCCGCAGCGTACGGAAATTGAAAATAAAAAAGTGCTGATTGTGGATGATAGCATTGTGCGTGGAACGACCTCGCGTGAAATTGTGAAAATGGTGCGTGAATTTGGTGCGAAAGAGATTTCCTTTGTGTCTACTTGTCCGCCGATAAAAAATCCTTGTTTTTATGGAATAGATATTCCCTCGCGGCAAGAATTAATTGCAGCAAGGTTGAGTGACCAGGCCATTTGTGAATTTCTGGGCGCAGATAGATTGTTATATCAAACGCAGGATGATTTAGTGGAAGCGGTCACAAGACGCGGTCAGCATCACATTGAGCGTCCTTGTATGGCGTGTATGGATGGCAAGTATATTTGCGGTAATATCACGGAAGCAAAATTGACCCAGCTTGAGCAACAACGGGCATTGGAGAAAAGCTAGTTAATGACGGAGTTAAAATGAATATTTTAATTGTGGGGTCAGGCGCGCGTGAACACGCATTGGCGGCGGCATTGCATCGTTCACCTAAGCGGCCAAAGATTTTTTGCTGCGCCGTGTCAATGAACCCGGGCATCATGCAAATGGCGCATCAGTATTGGGTTGGTGATATTACGGATGTGACGGCGGTTAGTGCATTGGCCATGCAATGGAAAATTAGTCTCGCGATCATTGGGCCTGAGGCACCGCTTGAAAAAGGATTGGCGGATGCATTATGGCAAAATGCCGTGCCCACCATCGGCCCTAAAAAGAAGATGGCGCAAATTGAGACCAGTAAGGCGTTTGCAAGGCAATTGATGGAATCTCACGATATTTCAGGCTTGCCGCGTTTTCGCGCGTTTGAAAGCATGAATGGTGTCGATGAATTTTTAAAAGAATTGGGTGACAATAATTATGTCGTGAAAGCCAATGGTCTGATGGGCGGAAAGGGCGTGAAAGTGGCCGGCGATCATTTGTTTTCCTTTGAAGGTGCCATCGCGTTTTGTCAGGAAGTATTGGGAAAAGGCCAGACATTTGTCATTGAAGAAAAATTAATTGGCCAGGAGTTTTCGATCATGTGTTTTTGTGATGGGGAACATATTGTGCCGATGCCAATTGTGCAAGATCACAAGCGTGCCTTTGTCGATGACAAGGGGCCCAATACGGGTGGCATGGGAAGTTACTCGGATGTGAACCATAGTTTGCCATTTTTGGAAGAGTGGGATGTGCAAAAGGCACTTGAGATTAATGATGCGGTGTTGTGTGCATTGACAAATGAGGTAAAAGACAAATATATCGGCATTTTATACGGCAGTTTTATTGCCACACGTCAGGGTGTTTATGTGATTGAGTTCAATGCGCGTTTTGGCGATCCTGAGGCCATGAATGTGTTAAGTATTCTCGATTCGGATTTTGTGGCAATTTGTGAAGCGATGGTGATGGGGAATTTATCGGCAGATCTCGTGACCTTTAAACATCAGGCAACAGTCTGTAAATATGTTGTGCCAAATGGCTATCCTGATGAACCGGTGGAGCGCGCACCCATTGATATTGCGGCTGTCAAGAATAAAGCTTGCTTGTATTTGTCGGCGGTTGATCAGGTGGATGGCAAGCTTTTAGCGTTAGGTTCGCGAACGGCTGCTTATGTGGGTGTGGGGAACTCCATTTCTGAAGCGGAAGAAATTTCAGAAAAAGAAGTACGCGGTATTGGCGGAGATTTATTTCATCGGGAAGACATTGGCACTGAATGCCTGATCCAGCGTCGTGTGGATGCCATGAGAAAGTTGCGCGCACCATGATCCGGCTTGGCATTCTAGGCTCAACACGCGGCAGCAGTATGGCGGCAATAGTAGATGCGATACAAGAAAAAAAATTAGCGGCTGAGGTCGTTGTGGTGTTGAGCAATCAGGAAGAGGCGCAAATTCTAACGCGCGCGAGCGACTATCAAATCCCCGCTTTCTATATTGATGCCAGTGGATTGACGCGTGAAGCTTATGATGAAAAGCTCACCGCATGCTTGCAGCGCTACGGTGTGGAATTGCTTGTCTTGATCGGCTACATGCGCATCTTGTCAGACAGTTTTGTCAAAACATGGGAACATCACGTCATGAATGTCCATCCTTCCTTGTTGCCCGCGTTTTCAGGAATGATGGACATGCAGGTGCATCAAGCGGTGATTGATGCGGGCGTGAGTGAAACGGGTTGTACCGTTCATTATGTCGTCTCAAAAGTGGATGCAGGGCCGATAGTGTTACAAAAAAAGTGTCAGGTGTTGAATGGTGACACCGCTGAAACATTGAAAATTCGCGTGCAGCAACTAGAGCGCGAAGCATTGTGCGAAGCCATCGCACTTTACCAAACGGATGCACGCTTGAAATAAGCTGTTTTACAAGGCCGAACGGCTCGAAATGTTTGCCGTGTACGGGGTCTTTTGGTTATAAGGTGTTGCGTTGTTGGAATAACTGACATTTCCAACTATGGATGCTGTGTTAAATGACATCTGGCATCATTGTTTTGAACTCCCCTATCCGGCTTCGCCACCTTCCCCACCTTCCCCTAGAGGGGGCCTTCTAAGGAGCATTTGTAACAAAAATAGGAGGGGTCATTCAACTGACCCAAGCAGTATCTGTAAGTCATTCATCGAGAACGCTGGGCCGCCTTTGGCATCGTTGTTTAACAGGCTTTCAGCCAGTGCCTGTTTACGCTGTTGGAGCTCAACAATCTTTTCCTCAACCGTACCCTGTGTAACAAGTCGGTATACAAACACTTTTTTATCCTGTCCGATCCGATGCGCACGGTCTGTCGCTTGATTTTCTGCGGCCGGATTCCACCAGGGATCGTAATGAATCACGGTGTCTGCTGCCGTCAGGTTTAATCCAGTGCCGCCTGCTTTCAGGCTGATGAGAAAAATCGGCACTTTCCCAGCCTGAAAATGCTCAACGGGTTTTCGACGGTCACGTGTCTGCCCTGTCAGGATGACATAGGGCATTTGAATAGCATCCAGTTCTTTCTCGATCAGACTTAACATGCCTGTGAATTGGGAGAACAGCAAAATTCGTCGACCTTCCTCCACCAGATCAGGAAGCATGGACATAAGCAGGCTAAGTTTTGCAGAAGATAGCTTTTGAGCGGTTTTGTTTTCCTTCAGCAGGCGGGGGTCGCAGCATATCTGGCGCAGCTTCAGCAGGGCATCCAGAATCATGATATGACTGCGTGCAAGTCCCATTTTTTTGATCGATTCACGCAGTTTTTTCTGCATGGAAAGACGGATTGTCTCATAGAGATCCCGCTGTCCTGTATTAAGTTCAACCGTCTGCACCATGATTGTTTTATCCGGCAGTTCCTTGGCAACATCTGTCTTTTTTCGTCTCAGCAGGAAGGGGGAGACAATGCGCGCAAGATGCTTACGTCTGCCTTCATCCTGATTTTTTTCAATGGGGACACGGAACAGTGCTTTGAATTTTTTTTCTGTGCCCAGAAAGCCAGGCATCATGAAATGAAACAGCGACCACAGTTCGCCAAGATGGTTTTCCATGGGCGTTCCTGTCATGCAGAGCCGGTGTTTCGCACGAAGTTGTATGACAATATGGGCTGCCTGTGAGCGTGCGTTTTTAATGGCCTGTGCTTCATCTAGTATCAGCAGGTGAAACTCATATTTTAAAAGAACCTCTTTATCCCTTGCCAACAAGGGGTAAGTTGTCAGCACCACATCGTATTCATTGATCCGGTCATGATGCTGCCGGCGTTGTGCGCCGTGCAGGAGCAATACCCTGAGATCAGGCGAAAATCGCTGGATTTCAGACTGCCAGTTGAACATCAGGCTGGTGGGTGCCACAACGAGAACTGGACTTTGAAGACGTCCTGCCTTTTTTTCGACACTGATATGCGCTATGGCCTGAATGGTTTTTCCGAGTCCCATGTCATCTGAAAGAATGCCGCCGAACTGATACTCTCGTAGAAACTGCAGCCAGCTCAGACCTGTTTGCTGGTAGGATCGTAGTTGACCATGAAATATATCTGGAACCGATACTTCCGGAAGCGTCTCTATTTTCGAGAGTTTTCTCGCGGTTTCCAGAATTTTTTGACCGCCGTGCCAGCGTAATGCAGCCGCATTGAGTGCTTTTTGGAGTTGAGCCAGCCGCATGGCTTCAAGACGGGAGAGACGAAGGGTGTCAACGGGCCCTGTTGTGCGGCTGAAAATATCGATCAACGTGCCGGCGGCATTTTGAATTCTTTCCATGGGCAGAGAGATTTTTCTCCCGTCATCCAGATGCGTGATCATCCTTTTTAGGTTGGAAGCATCTTTTGGCGGGTTTGTAAGGTAACGCTGCAAAATGGGCAAAAGATTTATCTTTTCGCCGGAAGGCAACAGGATACCAAGCTCCAGTCCAAACCAGTCAATGCCACTGCCTTCCTCCTCGAGATCGGCATACCACTCATCCATGGAAACATCCATAATGTCCCATGGATAATCCTTGTCAACGTCCACTTCCCAACCGGATCGGCGCAACTCAGGCAGTGTGTCGAGCGTAAAGGCGGCTGGATCCTGGTCCTGCTTAAGAAAAAAAGCATTGGCAGTGTGCGCATGAGGTGCAACAGCTTGCGCAGCGACAGGCGTGAGGTGGTGGGTCTCTGTTATTTGGCGAAGAGCCGCTTCTTCAGCAGAAAAATCTCTTTTATACCGCACTATATTTTTTCCACTCAGGGAATAAACAGCTTCCCTTGTATTTTCCCATGGAATATGAGCATCGCCATAACGAAAGCTGACTGTGGCAACCGGAAGTTTTGCATCCTCATATGACCACCCGTCATTTGGAATACGCACTGTTTTTTCTGTGAGGTGCAGGCGGGGTGAAGGCGTGCCTGATTTGGATTGTTTTATTTTGTAGGCGACAGGGAGCAGATTCTTGGGCATGCTTTTTTCAAGGACCTGTCTGGCTGTTACCGATTTTTCAGGAGGAATATCCGGAATATTAACAATGTGCTGGATAACAGAGGGTGGAATACTGGTATTCACGCGCCCGATTTGACGGGTGTCAGGATCAAAATACCATGGATTCTCAATGCAAAACAGCCGCAGTGGGGATTCATGATCGTGCTTTAACCTTTGTGTTCCATCAGGCAGCGTGGCCCAGTGAAAGGACAAGGTGATGCTGCTTCCTAGTGCCACATCATCATCCGATCCCGACCAAAAACACCGGCTTGTTCTTAAAATATCAATAAAAAGTAGCTCACCTGCCTCCTCCCGCAGTTCGATACTGTCCCATTGTCCGGCATGACTAGCCCACTGATGTTCAGCCATCATTCTCCCAAGAAGCGTCTTGTCATCTCTGGAAAAATGCATCTTGTTAGACTCAGTAAACAGGGCTCTTTTTGTTGTTTTGCTTCGGCCTCCGGACTTCAGCATTTTGAAAAGAATGGGTTTACAATACGTTTTTTTGCCGCGCCATGATTCGGGCTGGGACAATTCAAAAAATACCTGGTAACTTTTGTCACATTCAAAGAGAGGTTTTTCTTTAAGATGGCTGATGTCATTCAACCATGTATCCACTCGGGTGGATTCGCTGGTATATCCGGCGGTATATTGAAGCATCTGACGCATGTCATTGAAATTAACCTCTTGTATCATCTTGCCGCTCTGGGCAATCACCTTTAACAGGGTGGCAACGACATGTTTACAGTTAATGCGCATTGGACAGTCGCATTCCCCACGAATAAAGAACCGACCTCCTCTTTGTTCAATGTGTATTTCGACATCATAACTGTATCGTTTGCTGCCCTGTACTTCCGCATCCACCATCCACCGATGACTTTTTTTCTTGCGAATATCGATCAGTGTGACTCTGCCCTCTGTATAATATTGCTGACCACGATGAAAATAGATATCGTTGAACGCGGATTTAACAACTTCTGAAGTCAGGGTGATGGGGATCATGACAGTTCTCATTGATAAAAAGGTAAATTCAGTCGGTCTGGTCTTCCAAAGGTTTTTCCCTGTGATGGCGGATCAATAGCTTCCTGCGCAGGTAACGTGGCACATAATATAATTCCGAATCTCATTTTGACACAAATATTTTTATAAAAAATTGTCTCTTGTACATGGCAAAATTTTCACCCGTTCGTCCTAAGTAGCCTAGCCCCTCGGGCGGGTCACATATTTGACAAGAACAGCGCTCCGTCCGAGACTGCACTCCAATGCAATTCTTGTTTGCATCCCGTCTAACGCACCATGACATTTCACTGAAAACCGATAATATAGTAGGTAACCTAAGCTTAGGTGACAACTGTCATCCAGAGGAGCGTTTTTGGCGACGAAGGATCTCGTGTTTTTTAGGAGATCCTTCGCTTCGCTCAGAATGACGGCTCATTTTTTGCGCAGCATAAAAACAAGGAAGCCATTCCCGCGTTCTTTAGCGGGAATGGCTGTACTGCCTGTCATGCTCATGACTGGGAGTATCGTATCAATCAATTGCATGTTTTCTGACTAATTTAATATAACCCGCTGATAGTTATCCAAAGTCCAGTCAATAGATGGGAAAGTTATTTCGTATTCGTTCATTAGGTGGGATGGGTTTATTGAAAGTCTCGAAGCCGCCGAACAGGCGGAAAGTTGGATTGAAAACTTTTTTTTCCTGGCTCATTGGCGGTGCTGTGCTTGTTAACAGATGGATGACTTCACCCAGCCGTAATTTTTGTTTCCCCAGTATTCTTTCTATTTGCTGCTCAACCGGGTCAGAGAGGTCTGGATCATTGTGGATGATAATGTCAGTCATAAATTCAATGTGTGCTTCAAGAGTGTCTTTTAGCTGTGTTAGCAAAGCCTGGTGTTTGTGTTTAAAGGACTTGTTAAGTTCAGTTTCCTGCAAGCCTGTAAATTGTAATCGATAGGGGTTGAAAGGGCATTCTCTGATAGCTATCCATTGAATGTTGTCTTTAGCCTGGTCGTATTCTTTTGAAAGTTTTGTTAAGGCTGTCTCCAGCTTTTGTAAGGTTTCGCGTTCGGTCAGGAAGCGTTCAATTTGTTCTGTTATTTCAATTTCCAAGTTATAGCGGTCAATGTCGGCTTCCAGTTGGTGGATAGTTATTAGCAGACGCAAGAGGGTCACTGCTTTTTTGTAAGGAATGCCACGTTTAGCGAGTGCAGTGAGCTGAGTGAGATAGACGGCTTTTTTTTGAAGTTTTTCTTGAGAGACGGGCCATTTATTTATTTTAAACAGTTTTTCTGCCTCTTCCAGTGCGGTTGTCATGTCTTCATTGTTTAAGCTTGCCGCCTGTAACGCCTGATTATGTTTTTCCAGGCATGGGTCGTTAAGTTTGCTTGAGAGGCAACGCTGATAGCTGATAAATGCTTGACGTGCTTTTTCAAGCAGGTTTGTTAGATTAATAAACGGATAAATGGTATTGATATGGTTTTTGAGAAGATTAATTTTATCATATTGTTGTTGTTTACTGAATTGAGTCAGCGGATAAATGGGTTGTCTTGAGTAGGGGTTTAAACGCAATCCGCTCTCGTTAATGGCTCTAATTTCTTCAAAGGTCTGTTTATCAATCACATGAGCTTTAAGAAGGTCAATCATCATGGGCGTGTTGAGGGGTTGGCAGGAGATGCTGCAGATAAAGGTAATGGGAAGTTTATCGCTGTCTGGTTCATTATGCTTGTCCACTAGGCCAAGTGCGATCAGGCGCTGATGGTTAGAGGGGGTGTTGGGTGATTTATCCGGTCGCCTGTCAGGGTAACTCATCGAGCCTAACTGGCGTAGTGCTGCCATGGTGGTATTGTAAAAGTGGGTAAAAAGTCCAGTTAACATAGTCGCTTCCTTTCATCGTTTAACGGTTAAGCGTTTACTAGCAAGGTTTGTTTATCTTGCTATGCCTGTCACGAACTGTCCCCGCAGATCCTGAGTGCGGATTAAAAATCAAAGCGTCCCAAAATGCGTAACTTAATGTTTTTCATGAGTTATCATGGGGTGTTTTTCATTTGGCTAATTGACTATCATAAGGCATTCTGAATTAAATGTGTTAGGTACTGTTGAGAATTTTATCGAAAGGGGGCTTGCGTTGATGAGGTGGGGTCAGCTAGAAAAAATGGCATGGATTGACTTCGCTACGCTTCATATGGATGATGCGGTGAGATTAAGTGATATCGTGTGGTCAAGTGATAAGGAAAAATGATGAATATGACTCCCGTAAAGCGCGCGTTATTATCTGTTTCTGATAAGACCGGTCTGGTTGCATTTGCCAAAGCACTGGCGGCACTCGGTGTGGATATCATTTCAACGGGTGGAACCAGTCAGTTGTTGCAGCAAGCAGGGATTGCCCATCAGCCTGTCGAGGCGGTGACAGAGCTTGCTGCCATGCTGGATGGTCGGGTGAAAACGCTGCACCCCAAAATACACGGCGGCATTTTGGGGCGCCGCGATGTGCATGCGGAGGAGGCAGAGCAGCATGGCATAGAGTGGATTGATCTGGTCGTCGTGAATTTTTATCCCTTTGAGCAGGGGGTGGCTCAATTGGGGCCGGCTGATTGGGAGAAAGTGGTAGAATTGATTGATGTGGGCGGCCCCACCATGGTGCGTGCCGCAGCCAAAAATTTTAACTGGGTGGGCGTTGTGGTGAATGTGGGCGACTATCCGTCAATTTTGACGGAGCTAAAGCAGCAAGGCGGTCTTTCATATCAAACCAAGCAACAGTTAGCAGGCAAAGCTTTTGCGTTGACCTCACAGTATGACACAGCCATTCATGCTTATTTTCAGGCAGTGAGCAAAAAGACGGATGCCTCAATTTATCCGGTGCATTTGAACTTACAGTTTGAAAAACATCAGGCGTTGCGTTATGGCGAAAATCCTCATCAAACAGCCTGTGCGTATCAATTGAGTGGGAGCCAATCTGGATTATTGTCTGCGTTGCAGCATCAGGGGAAGCCGCTATCATACAACAATATTTTAGACGCAGAAGCCGCTTTAACCTGTGTGGGCGAATTTACCGAGCCTACTTGCGTGATTGTCAAACACGCCAATCCATGCGGTGTCGCAACGGCCGGTGAGATTGAGGCGGCTTATCAATATGCCTATCACGCGGATGCGTTATCGGCATTTGGCGGCATTGTGGCATTGAACCGTCCCTGTACTCAGGCAATGGCGGAAGCCATCTCGGGTATCTTCATGGAAGTCGTGCTGGCACCTGCTTATACGAGGGAAGCGTTGGCTGCTTTTTCAGCCAAGCCTAATTTGCGTGTGCTTGAAATGTCGCATTCACAACTTGATCGGCTGGAAATGAAATTTATCACAGGCGGTGTGTTGTTGCAGGAAAGGGATCCGCAGTGGATGGATGTGAATGCCATTAAAATTGTGACAAAACGACAACCTGAGCGAGATGATATCGAAGCCATGTTGTTTGCGTGGCAAGTTTTAAAGCATATTAAATCAAACGGTATTTTGATTGCGAAACAAAACATGACTGTCGGCATTGGTGCTGGTCAAGTATCACGTATTGATGCAGTCGATTTAGCGGTGCGTAAAGCGGGCGAAAAAATTCATCAGAGTATTTTGGCTTCGGATGCTTTTTTTCCATTTCGTGACAGTATTGACAGGATTGCCAATACAGGTATACGCGCAGTCATCCAGCCTGGCGGCTCAGTGCGTGATGATGAAGTGATTGCGGCCTGTAATCAACATGATATTGCCATGGTCTTTACAGGGAAGCGTTGTTTTAGACATTAATCAGGGGAGGTGGATATGGCTGACATTTTAGTCAGTATTTTAATGGGTTCAAAATCCGACTGGGTGGTGATGGAAGAGGCAAGTTTGATGCTGGATAAACTGGGCGTTCCCCATGAGGCACGCGCACTGTCGGCACACCGGACGCCTGATGCGTTGCTTTCGTATCTTGCCTCGGCTGAAAAACGCGGTGTAGAAGTCTTTATTGGTGCGGCGGGTGGCGCGGCGCATCTGCCAGGCGTCATTGCGGCGAACACCTTGTTGCCTGTTTTAGGGGTGCCCATGGTGTCATCCACGTTTGTGAATGGTCTGGATGCGTTATTGTCGATTGTGCAAATGCCAGCGGGCATTCCAGTGGGTACGCTTGCGGTGGGCAAGGCGGGGGCAGTGAACTCGGCAATCCTCGCGGCCAGTATTTTGGGGAACAAATATCCAAAGCATCAGGAAAGTGTCCGTCAATTGCGTCATGAGCAAGCGCAGAAAGTATTAGAGAACTCTCAACTAAAAGGATAATGATGATGTTTGCACCGATTTTATTACGCGATTTTGATCCTGAAATTTGGCTCGCCATTGAAAATGAAAAAAAACGTCAGGAAGAACATATTGAATTAATTGCCTCTGAAAATTACGTCAGTCCGGAAGTGTTGGCCGTGCAAGGGTCGGTCTTAACCAACAAATATGCAGAAGGCTATCCTGGCAAACGGTATTACGGCGGGTGTGAGTTTGTGGATGTGGCGGAAACCCTGGCGATTGAACGTGCTAAAACCTTGTTTGGCGCGGATTATGCTAATGTGCAACCGCATTCAGGTTCGCAAGCGAATACAGCAGCCTATGCCGCCATGTTGAACCCAGGTGATGTGGTGCTTGGCATGAGTCTGGCACATGGCGGTCACTTGACACATGGTTCACCGGTAAATTTTTCGGGTAAGCTTTATCACTTTTATTCATATGGCTTGCATCCTGAAACGGGTGAAATTGACTATGATGAGGCAGAGAAATTAGCGAAAAAATATAAACCAAAATTAATTGTGACGGGTTTTTCGGCTTATTCGCGTGTGGTTGACTGGCAGCGATTTAGAGACATTGCCGATAGCATTGGCGCTTACATGATGTCTGATATTGCGCATGTCGCAGGGTTGATTGCAACGGAATGCTATCCCTCGCCGGTTGGGATTGCCGATGTAACGACAACGACAACACACAAAACCTTGCGTGGTCCGCGTGGCGGAATGATCATGGCGAAAGCCAATCCCGAATTGGAGAAGAAGTTGAATTCCGCTGTTTTTCCTGGTGGGCAGGGTGGGCCGTTAATGCACGTGATTGCGGCGAAAGCGGTGGCGTTTAAAGAAGCGTTACAGCCGGATTTTAAACTGTATCAGCAACAAGTGCTGGTCAATGCCAACGTCATGGCAAAGACATTAATAAAACGTGGTTATACGCTTGTGAGTGGCGGCACAGATAATCATTTGATTTTAATTGATTTGATGGATAAGCAGATCACGGGCAAAGAGGCGGAAGCGGCGCTGGGCCAAGCTTATATGACGACAAATAAAAATGCGGTTCCAAATGATACGCAATCACCCTTTATTACCAGCGGGTTACGCATTGGCTCGCCAGCCATGACTACGCGGGGCTTTAAGGAAAAAGAAAGCGAACAGGTGGCGAACTGGATGAGCGATATTCTGGATGACTTGCATTGTGCGGAGACAATTAAGCGGGTGAGAAAGGACGTCATCGCGCTTTGTCAGCGATTTCCGGTTTATGGCAATCAGGAGGGTCGTGATGTTATTTAGTGATTTTGCTTAATGCTAGGGCAAGCCAAGGAGTGAAGCACCGAGGGGTGGCGGCAAGTTCCTGTTCCAGCGTGGTCACGCTGACCCAGCGAATGGCGTGTACTTCCTGTCGGTTGGGCTGAATCAGCGCACCTTTGGCGAGCGTTCCGATCAAAACGTGATCAATTTCATTTTCTGCCAAGCCATTCGCAAAATGAGCATTATAATGGAACCATCCTAGGTTTTTTAAGGTGGATTTAATCCCCAGTTCTTCCTGCAGGCGTCGTTCACCTGCCTCAATAATGTCTTCGTTTGGTCGTGGATGCGAGCAGCAGGTATTCGTCCACAGCCCAGGCGAATGATATTTGTCCAAGGCGCGTTGCTGTAATAGCAACTGCGGCTCCGCTTCTTGATTGAAGATGAAAACGGAAAAAGCACGGTGTAGCAGGTTGTTTTCATGGGCGTAAAGCTTTTCAGCCCGACCTGTTTCCTGGTCTTGCTCGTTGACTAAAATAACGTCTTGGTGATGAAGCTGACGATTGCGGGTTGTCATGATGGAAGCCTGTACACGTGTATAGCGATCTATTGATAAATCCAGTAGAATGGACGCCATTTATAGCCTGATGGACTGGTGATTTCAAGAAAAATATGCGCTGGCAAACTGATAAAAAAATAGCCCCCATTCCCATGCGTGTGGTTGGGCCAGTGAAAATTGTGAGTACGGAAGTGAATGAGGATGTTTACTTGCCTCTCGCAACACTGGAATCGCCCCTTTGGCCCTCCACCCATCGCGGCGCACGGGTATGTTCGCATGCCGGTGGCATTCGTGCGGTCATGATTGATGAACGCATGACACGTTCAGTCCTGGTTGAGGCGGACACGGCGCAAGCGGTGTATCAGGTGTATCAGTCAATACAGCAGCAAAAAGAGCAACTTCAGGCGGTGATTAGTGAAACGAGCCGCTTTGCAACGTTAATTGACATGCATGCGCAAATCATTGGCTCCATGCTGTATTTGCGTTTTGAATTGTTAACGGGTGATGCGGCAGGACACAACATGGTGACGCTGGCATCCGATCGCATGCTGGAATGGTTGTTATTGGAGTATCCCCAACTACGTTATGTCTCCATCTCAGGTAATTTCTGTTCCGACAAAAAAACATCGGCTGTCAATGGCTTGTTTGGCCGTGGTAAAAATGTGATTGCGGAGGTGACGCTGTCCCGTGCTATTTGTCGCGGCATGTTAAAAACCACGCCTGAAAAAATGGCGGAAATTAATCTGAAGAAAAATTTACTAGGCAATATTGTTGCCGGTGGTTTGCGAACGGCCAATGCACACTTTGCCAATATGTTGTTAGGGTTTTATCTGGCAACGGGTCAGGATGCGGCCAATATTATTGAAGGTTCGCAAGGGATTGTTCACACTGAAGTGCGCGGCGATGACTTGTATTTTTCCGTGAGCTTGCCAAATTTAATTGTAGGCGCGACTGGAAGCGGAAAAACGTTACCGTATGTACAGGAAAATTTACAATTACTGGGATGCCTTGAAAAAAGGGCGCCTGGTGAGAATGGCAGACGCCTAGCCGTGATTGCGGCAGCCGCGGTTTTGTGCGGGGAGTTATCCTTGCTGGCGGCGCAAACCAATCAGGGTGAATTAATGCGAAGTCATCTGAAGCTTGAACGCAGTTCACATTTATAGCGTCATGCAGTTTCTTTAACCAGAAAGAGGATAAATTGTGGTGAAAGTCGGTATTGATACGTTAGCGATCTACTCTTCCCATTATGTTTTTGAGCTAGCGGCATTAGCCCGAGCGCGAGGGATGGACCCTGATAAATATCATGTTGGTTTGGGGCAGCGCACCATGTCTGTTCCGCCGCCAGGAGAAGATATTGTGACCATGGCAGCCAATGCCGGTTGGCAGGCATTGCAAGATATTGATGTCAATGAAATTGAAATGCTGCTGTTTGCAACCGAGTCAGGTATTGATCAGTCCAAGGCCGCGGGTATTTATGTGCATGAGCTGTTAGGGTTGCCACCCCGTTGTCGTGTGGTTGAGTTGAAACAGGCATGTTATGGCGCAACGGCTGCGCTGCAATTGTCATTGCCCTTTTTGCGAGAAAACACGGATAAAAAGATTTTATTAATTGCGTCAGACAACGCGCGTTATGGATTAAATACGCCTGGCGAATCTTCGCAAGGATGCGGCGCGGTAGCCATGGTTTTGTCTGCGTTTCCAAGAGTGCTGGCATTTGAATCGGAATATGGTCTTGTCACTGAAAATGTCATGGATTTTTGGCGCCCAAATTATTTGCGTGAAGCGTTGGTGGAAGGAAAATATTCCAGCAAACTTTATTTATCCATGTTTGAAAAAACATGGGCGCAATATACCGCCTTGTCTGGCCGGGGGTTTGTCGATCACGCTTATTATTGTTATCACACGCCGGTGCCGCGCTTGGTTGAAAAGGCGCATCAAAGTTTAGTGAGACAAACGGGTTTTGGCCATTTACCGGCAGAAGTATTAAAGCAGCAAATTGATTTTTCATTAGAGTATGGTCGGCGAATTGGAAACAGTTATACCGCCTCGTTATATGTTGGGTTGGCATCGTTGCTGGATTTGGCGCCGGAAAATCTTGCGAATAAGCGCGTTGGTTTTTACAGTTATGGATCAGGATGTGTTGCTGAATATTTTAGTGGTATCATACAGCGAGACTATCAGAAAGCATTGCATACGGCATTTCATCAGCAAGGGTTCACAGCGCGAAAATATCTGGATTATGATGAGTATGTTGAATTTTATTCATTTCAATATGCGGAAGACGGCAGTTTGCAAGAAATCCCCGCGCATGAAACTGGGTTATTTCGTTTGGTCAAACTAGATCAACATAAGCGAATTTATGAAAAAACAGGGTTGCATCTGGTTGCATCGTCTGATTTAAGCAGTACAGAGCCGCACGCTGTCAAGGCAAAGGGACTGATATGAAAGTGTATGCGCCCGGCAAGATCATTCTTTCCGGCGAACATGCCGTTGTTCATGGGCAACCTGCATTGGCGATGGCAGTGAATCGTTATGCAACCGTCACCGTGACAAGAGAATTGCTGCCCCAGATTTTATTTGATTTGTCTGATATTGCGCATCATTCCCGATTGAGTTTTCATTCATTAAAAAATTTGAAAGCGCGTATCAAGCGTAAATATCACAAATTTATTCGCGGCGAATATTCCATTCGGGAAGTATTGCAAAAACCTTTTGAATTGGCGCAGTTTGCTTTAAGCGTGTTTGCTGACTCCTTAAGTATTACCATTCCGCATGGTGTTAAAATTCATTTGAAATCCAATATCCCCATTGGTTGCGGCATGGGCTCATCTGCCGCCACCATTTTGAGCGTCATGCAAGCCATTGCCATGCACTTGAAAATTCCTGTTTCGGCTGAGACCTTATTTGCGCTAGCGTTAGAAGCGGAGAATATGCAGCATGGCTATTCCAGCGGATTGGATTTGCGCGTTGCATTGCAGGGCGGCTGCCTTTATGGACGCGGAGAAAGCTGGCAGCCAAGAGCGGTGCCAACGCTGCCTATGTATTTGGTGAACACGGGGATACCCCAAAGTTCAACGGGGCAGTGTGTCACAGAGGTGGCATCTTTTTTTAAGTCATCTTCCTTAGGCACCGCGTTCGCGGATGTGACGCAAGCGATGGATATTGGGTTGCAGCAACGTTCAGGTCAAGTGATACGTGATACCATTCAAGCGAATCATCGTTTATTAATTCAGATTGGTGTCGTGCCTGATCGCGTGCAACAGTTTATTACCGCCATTGAGGTGTTAGGGGGCGCAGCGAAAATATGTGGTGCTGGCGCCATTTTTGGTGATCAGGCCGGCGTGGTGCTGGTGTTGCTTGAGGATGACACCGTTTTTTTTAATCTCTGTCAGCGCTATGGCTATGCTTATTCTCCATTAATGGGTGAGTCGCGAGGTGTGCATGTCGTTTAAAGCGTCAGCACCCGGTTCCATGATGCTGCTGGGTGAATATGCTGTCTTGCATGGCAAGCATGCACTGGTGTGCGCGGTGGATAAGCGCATGGTGGTCACGATCACGCCCCGTGCGGATGATCGTATCTGTATTCATTCTGCTTTAATGGGAGATGACAGCACCAATCTGGCGGGACTCAATCAACCGCTTGAAAAACCTTTTCACTTTATATTAGCGGCATTAAAACAATATCAAACACGTTTAAGGTATGGATGTGACATTGATATTGTTTCAGACTTTTCTGACAAGTGGGGACTGGGTTCATCGGCTGCCGTGACGGTTGCAACCTTGTCGGCTGTTGCGGCCTGGTTAAATGTCCGGGTGAGCTTGCTTGAATTAGTGCGTCAAGGGCGCAAGGTGGTGCGACAGATTCAAGGGGTTGGGTCTGGCGCCGATATCGCCGCCTCTGTTTTTGGCGGCATGGTGGCTTATCAGGCTGAGCCATTGGCGGTGGAGAAATTTTCCGTCGTTTATCCGCTAACGGCCGTCTACGCGGGGTTTAAAACACCGACGGTTGCGGCCATTCAGCAGGTGAACCAACGGTTTGCGCCATATCCTTGCCTGTTTCATAAGCTATGTCATGGAATAGACCAATGTGTCCTTGAAGGAATGGAGTTGGTGCGCAAGCAGGAATGGGCTAAACTGGGCGTAGTGCTCAATATTCAGCAGGGGCTGATGGATGCCTTGGGCGTTAATTCACCTTTAATGCATGCGTTGGTGCTTGGGCTTAGAAAGTTACCCGGTGTGTTGGGGGCAAAAATTTCTGGCTCAGGACTAGGTGATTGTGTGATTGGCTTGGGTGAATCAACGGAAACGGCTGTCTTTGACTGTGCAGAGGTCGGCATGCACGCTATTCCAGTCTGCATGACCTTACAAGGAGTGTATTGTGAAAAAATCTGATGTGGTGCATGTGTTATTCCGTTCGGGTCTGGATAAAATGCCGCCACGTGAAACAGGCGAAGCGTTTGCTCCCACTAATATTGCGTTATGCAAATATTGGGGTAAGCGCGATGCGGAATTAAATTTGCCCATGACGTCCAGTTTGTCCATTTCACTCGATCAAAAGGGGGCGACAACCAAACTGTCCCTGCTGCATGACAAGCCACATGATGTGATTACGCTAAATGGCAAGGAAGTGGCGTTAGATAAACCGTTTGCCAAGCGCATCACCGCGTATCTCGATTTGTTTCGTCCTCAAAAAAATTGGCATTTACAGGTGGATACCACCTTGACGATTCCGGTTTCGGCGGGTCTTGCTTCATCAGCAAGCGGATTTGCTTCCTTAGCGTTGGCACTGAATGATTTATTTGACTGGAATTGTTCCAAACGCAATTTATCCATTTTAGCCCGTTTGGGCAGTGGAAGCGCGACACGTTCATTGTGGCATGGGTTTGTCGAGTGGAACGCGGGTGTGCAGCCTGATGGCATGGACAGTTATGGCGAACCGTTAACCGTGGAATGGCCAGAATTTTGTATCGGCATTTTGATGGTGAGTGACAGGGAGAAGAAGGTTTCTTCTCGTGAAGCGATGCAGCGTACGATGGATAGCAGCATGCTGTATGGCAACTGGCCGAAGAAAGTAGCAACGGACCTGGTTATCTTGAAACAATCGTTAAAAGTCAGAAATTTTTCCTTGCTGGGCGGGGTGGCTGAGTCAAATGCATTGGCTATGCATGCCACCATGCTCTCAAGCTGGCCGCCAATCTGTTATTTTTTGCCGGAAACGGTGCAAGCCATGCATAAAGTATGGGAAGTGCGCGGTAAGGGGCTTGAACTCTATTTTACACAAGACGCAGGCCCCAATTTAAAATTAATGTTTTTGGAAAAAGATATCGGGAAAGTAAAGGTGCATTTTCCATTGATGGAAGTGATCAAACCATTTGTCCTGTCCTCCTGATGCTGACCTGCCTGAGTGATCATCTGCGCTTTTGATTAAAACGTACAATTTAAAGTGTTATGCCCGTAACTGTGTCATTCCCGCGCAGGCGGGAACCCATTATGAATAGGCGACAGAAGTAAAATTAGAAATAGCTTCCCGCCTGCGCGGGAATGACACAGTTAATAGAGGATTTAAAATTAAAAAATTTCCAAAAAGATCGTGGAAATGTCAGTTAAAAACAGACAAGCTCCAGTAGGACACTTATAACCAGTCTATGCTCAGAATGACAGCGCTTAGGTTGCAACGGTCATCCAGAGGAGCGTTTTTTGCGACGAAGGATCTCGTGTTTTTTAGGAGATTCTTCGCTTTGCTCAGAATGACGGCTCATCGCTCAGAATGACGGCTCATCTTTGTAACCTAAGCTAGGTTACCTACTATACCTATTTGAGCATGACCGGTGAGCCTGGTGCGGCAGTCGGCTTGGGGGGCTCTGGTTTGACTAACATAAAGTCATCGATCGAAAGTTTTTTTTGCGGAGGTCTTTCCGGCTGCTGCTCGATATATTCGTGGGTTTTCTGGTAAATTTCCTGATACTTTGTATGTATTTTTTCAATATCAATCTGTACTTTTTGGTAAGCATTCTGTTGTTCAGGTGTCTGATTGTGTTTGCGCTCTTTTTTCCCGTAGTAAGCATTGTGCCGTTTGAAATCTTTCTCAATTTCGTCCATGGCCAGGGCGCCATATTTTTTAAGAAAGCGATAAAATTTTGGCAGCCTGATGAGAACGGTTTCAAATTGTTTGATGCGTTCAACCCGATTTTGTACGATTTCTTTAATCATTTTTTCAGGCGTATCCAGATGCTCTGTTTTTCGGGCGGGCGTGGTCTCAGGAATATGTAGTCGGGCGAGGTTTCGGTAGTGATTGCTGCTCGTTAACAGAAAATGTAAGAAAGTTTTGTATTTATAAAATTTAAATACTTTGTTGGTAGCAATTTGTTGAAACACCGCACTCTCTTCCGGCAGAAATCCATTTTGTGACAGTGGCGGCGCATCGGTAATCAGTTGAGTGGTTCTCGCCAATTCAGAATGGGCCTGATTCAGGGCGTCAATCAAATGTCCCATGTAGCCACGGGCAATGGTTGGCCAGTAGGCAGGTGGTGTGCCATCTAAGAGGTTGGGAAAATGGAGAATATTGTTGCAAGTGACTTTCAACGTGTCATGGGTGGGAATACGAGGATCAATTTGGCGCGCTAAAAAATTTCTATCCTTATAGTAAGAAAATACCTTGGTGCAAAGCTCATCAAAATCAATACGCACACCCATCAGATTGATATTGTTACTGTGTAAGTCACCTTCTTCGTGTGCGTAACTGGCTGAGATGCCGATCCCAAGGCCACGGTTAATACGTGTGTTCCGTAAATCTTGCACGGAGATGCTGATGGTTTTTAGACAAGGGTTTCCATCCGAGTCAGTAGACGTTATTTCTCCCTGAATGATGGCGTTATCATCTAGCACACTTATGTCCTGACGGATACGGTGATTCAGTTTAATTAAGTCGGTGAGCGTTATTTCATCCCGATCCAGAATGCCAATTTTCAGGTGTGATTTTTGTAGCGGTTGATGACGTAAGGAAATAAAACCAGAAATACGTTTAGTAATAACGCCAGTATAGTGACCTTGGTCGTCAAAGACGGCTTTTGAAATGGCAGCATGTTCTGGTGCGATGAGACGGAGAAAAGCACTGCCGGTTGCTTCAAGGATGCACATGTTAGGCGAGTCAACTTTTTTAAATAAATGCGTGGATGGCTTTTGTTCGTTTTGGATCTGCTGTTTCGTTTTATTAACCGGAATGACAGCATGTGATGACCGATCAATGGGTGCAGATTCATGGGGTGTCTCGATGGGTGCGGAAAAAAAGGAAAAGTTAGCTAGCAGACTTGCAAGACTAAAGGGATGGCTGGTCTGGTCTGACTTCTGTTTGTCTGGCGGGGCGGGTATTTCGGTATAAAGATTGATAGGCGTGTTTTCAGGGGGAGGCGTATAATATTCCTCTAATTCAAATGGAATCAGTACGACCTCAGGGTTGCTATTCTCTTTTTTCACATCGTGAATGCGCGGTCCAGAAAGCATTGAGTGATTCCTATCCCAAAATGAAACCAGTCTTTTTAACATAGCAGAAAATCATTAAGGTAGTATTATTTAGAAGATGAGCGCGTGTGAACGTTGCCGTGTGCGTGGAAACGGACAGTTTGCTTTAGAATGAGTTTTGACAAACCCCGCCCAGCAGGGTGATATTGCGATCAATGATGTGAAATCTGTTTATTTAGAACTCAGCTAGACAGTAGGTAGATGGCAATCATCGCGGTCAGAATGCCAAGCATTTGTTTCAGTGTGATGGGTTCTTTTAAGATTAGGAAAGATAAGATGATGGTGACTAACGGATAGAGCGCAGTGAGTGTGACCACGGTGATGAGTTTGCCTTTATCAGCCGCCATGAAATAAAAAAAGCATCCCACACCATAAGCAATGCCAGTGAGTAAGCCAAAGCTTAAGCCTTTAAAGTCAGTGGATGGTTTGAAGTGGATCAAACTTAAGGTCACCAGTCCGACCATTAATACACCGATGGATTGAAAGATTAACGCGCTTTTAGAGTCAATATGGGTGATGGCTAATTTGGTGAATAAGCCCCAGACACCAAAACTAAACAACGCAAAAATTGAAGCGGGTAGCCATGCTGTCATAGTAAATACCGAATCAGTTGAATGCCTATCATGGAAAAAAGGCCTGCCACCACATCATCCAGAACCATGCCAAAGCCGCCAGGTACTTTCTTGTCAATGAGTTGAATGGGCCACGGTTTGACGATATCAAAGAATCGGAATAACCCAAAACCCAACGCTACCCACAGTGAGCCTGTTGGCGCGTTAATCATGGCCACAAAGAAACCGGCAAATTCATCAATGCACATGCCAGGGTGATCGTGGGTATGCGTTGCACGGCTGAGATGTTCAGAAAGCAAGGAACTGGCCGCGATGAAGAGAATGACCACGGCCAGATAGGGCGCAAGCGGCATTGGACGCATGAGCAAATAAAAGGGGATGGCCATGAGTGTCCCAAAGGTGCCGGGTGCAAACGGCATGGCGCCGCTGCCAAATCCAAAGGCAATGAAATAAAGCGGGTCTTGCCAGACGGCGAGAGGGACGGGCGGTATGGGTTTGGAGCGGGATTTGAGATAAGTCAGCATGTGTTTTGCGTCCATTCGTGATTCGTTTAGGTTGAAATTTCAATGGGTCGATGTTGTTTTGCGACACGATCAAGCAAGCCGTTAACAAATTTAAATCCTTCAATTGAGCCAAATTTTTTGGTGAGTTCCAATGCTTCATTGATGATGACACGGTAAGGAACATCAGCGCGTTTAATGAGTTCAAACGTGGCAATGCGCAGCACGGCTAATTCAACCGGATCAATCTCCTGAATGCTGCGTGATAAAAAGGGTTTTAAGGCGTTGTCAATGTCCGCCTGATTTTCTGGCACGCCATGAATTAAGGTCTTGAAATAGTCAAGATCCAGTGATCGATCAATTTGGTAATTCACAAATTCAGCCTCAATGGTGCTAATCGGCGTGCCTGCTAGTTGCCATTGATACATGGCTTGCAAAGCATAGCGTCTGGCGTGGTGCCGATTCGCCGCATGGGAGCCATTCGTTTCAAGTGTGACTGGTTCTTTTTTTGGTTCGTTTGGCATGTTTGGTTAGTCTATTAATTTCTCGGCTAAATTCATCAATATCTTGGAAGCAACGATACACCGATGCAAACCTGACGTAGGCAACTTTATCAAGTTGGTGTAATTCTTCCATGACCCATTCGCCCATCTGGGAAGATGGGATTTCTCTATCACTGCATGTCATTGCTTTGCGAATAATGCGTGCAATGGATGTTTCAATTTGTTCTATGCTAACGGGTCTTTTTTCAAGGGCTCTTAAAATGCCGCCACGCAGTTTTTCTTTGCTAAACGGCGAACGTCTGCCATCCCGTTTGATGATGCGCGGCAAGGATAGTTCGGCGGTTTCATAAGTCGTGAACCGTTCTTTGCAGTCAGGGCATTCGCGCCGTCGACGTGTCTGATTGCCTTCACGGATTAAGCGTGAATCAATGACTTTCGTATCATTGGCGGTGCAGAATGGGCAGTACATAACGCTCTCTGTGCCATGAATTCTTAATGTGCAAAGTTTATCCTGAAATTGCGTAAAAGAATAGAAATATCATCAATCTTTGTCAATCAATTATTTCTGTACAACATGTGCCCAATTAAAGCTCTTAATAATTGTGCGCGTTGCCCTAGGTAGTTGATTTCTTCCAGCGCTTGCTCATAAAGCGAGCTAACCTTGGCTTTTGCGTGATTGAGCCCATGCATTTTTGGGTAGGTGATTTTGTGGTTCACCTGGTCTGTGCCTTGACGTTTGCCAAGGGCTTCGGTGCATGTTTCAATGTCTAAAATATCATCCTGAATTTGAAAGGCGAACCCAATGATATCGCCAAAACGCTTCAGGGCGGCTTGGTTGATATCGTTGTCATCTTCTCCGGCCAGTCGGCCAAGTTCAATGCAGGCGGAAAGCAGGCAGCCTGTTTTAAGGTGATAAATCTTTTTGAGTAGCTCGGCTGAAAGGCTGGTGTCATTCATGACGGTGATATCAAGGGCCTGACCGGCAGCCATGCCGTAAGGGCCGCAGGCTTTGCTTAATACGGACATCATCTGTAGGCGCCGCTCCGCTTTAAGCAGAGCAGGATGACTCGCCATCATTTGCATGGCAAGGGTGTGCAATGCGTCCCCCGCCAGAATGGCGATGCCTTCGTCGTAAGCTTTGTGGCAGGTGGCTTTGCCGCGACGAAGATCGGCATTGTCCATGGCGGGTAGATCATCATGAATCAAGGAGTAGGTATGAATCAGTTCAACGGAGCTTGCGGGAATATCCAAGTTTTCAAGGGGTGCATTAAAGATTTGCCCCGTGGCGTAAATTAACAAAGGGCGAATGCGCTTGCCGCCATTTGACAAGGTATATTTCATGGCGCTTTCAAGGTCAGGCGAGGCAATGTTGTCCAGGTAATGAGAAAAAACAGTGCTTAAACGTTGTGAACAGGTGTCGATTAATTGTGTCAGGCTTAGCTCAGTTGTGATTGTCATGCTCGTCTGATCCTTGGTCGTAAGCGGTGAGTGAATCGTTAGGGCTGTTTCCAATTAAAATTTGCACTTTTTGTTCCGCTTCTTGTAGTGTTTTTTGACAATGCCTGATTAAGTGAATGCCACGTTCAAATTGCGTTAAAGCTTGTTCCAGTGAAAGCTCGCCATGTTCCATTTTGTCAATGAGTTCAGACAATTCAGTGAGTGAGGCTTCCAGTTGGGGCAGTTGTTCAGTTTTTTTAGCCATGGCGAATGATCCTCTTTGACGGGTGAAAAAATAACGCAAATTGGACAAGGATGCAATGCTATTGTCCTTGCGCCAGACTGAAGCCTAATTGGCCATCAAAGGTATAAAGATTTTCCGTTTTAATGACATCATGACCCAGCGTTTCAAACGCATTTAATAGTTGAATGATGTCGTGATGACTCACCGGTTTCAGCTTGCTCAGGTCGTTTGTAGATTGAAAACGGCAGCAGCAATGTCGTAAATAAGGTGCCTCAATGGTGCTATCAGGCCAAATTTTCAAACCGCGGCTAGTGATGATGATCAGTGTCAGCTTTTCACTTAACTGGCTTAGACTGGCCGCCAGCGTTTCACCATCAATGTCTTTCGGGTTATCAATGAAAATATCTACCCCAACCAGTGTTTTTTGGCTGCGCGGTTTCGGGCGGCTACCGTAGCATTCAATTTTGGTATAAGCACCTGATTGATAGTTTGCGGGCTTGAAATGGGCCGGTGTTCTCCCTAAGCGTTCAATCACTGCCAGGGCAAAAGCGCGCGTGCCAACTTTTTGCTGGCTGTGCTCGGCTGAGTAAATGTCGCCCGTGTGTATGCCGTCTTCCAGCGTGGTCAGCCAGGCATTTTCGATGATTGCGGCGGTGTCAGGCTGATTGATGTGAATGAGCATTTGAATGGCTGCGTTTAACAAGCCAGAGGGATTGGCGATGTCCTTGCCAGCAATATCGGGTGCTGAGCCATGAATGGCTTCAAACATGGCCATTTGATTACCAATGTTGGCTGCGCCTGCGAGTCCAACAGAACCTGCGATTTGTGCGGCGACGTCAGAGATAATGTCGCCATATAAATTCAAGGTGACAATGACATCAAAGCGCTCTGGGTTGCTTGCGACCAACGCCGTGCCAATGTCGACGATCAAGTGTTCATGTTGAATGTCGGGGTAGTCTTCGGCGATTTCATTAAAGACATGATGAAATAATCCATCGGTCATTTTCATGATGTTATCTTTGCTTAGGCAAGACACTTTATGGCGATTGAATTTGCGCGCATATTCAAAGGCATATTGTATGATGCGTTCGCAGCCTGGTCGGCTTAAGAGTTTTAAGCATTGAAACACTTCTTCGGTTTGGCGGTGCTCAATGCCAGCATAACAATCTTCTTCATTTTCCCGCACGACGACTAAATCTATATTGGCGCAATGGCTTTTAATATAAGGGGTGAAGGTCAGACAGGGGCGAACGTTCGCAAACAGACTTAAGGTTTTTCTGAGCGTGACATTTAAGCTTTTGTAGCCGCCGCCTTGTGGTGTGGTGATGGGGCCTTTTAATAATATTTTGGTGCGTTTCAAGGTGTCCCATGCTGCATCGGGAATGCCGGAAGTGTACCCTTCCCGATATATTTTCTCACCCACTTCGATGAGTTCAGGCGCAATATTTGCGTGAGCGGCGGTTAAAATGTCGAGTGTTGCCTGCATGATCTCAGGGCCAATGCCATCACCATAGGCAACTGTAATGGGGGTTTTAATGCTCATTGATTATTGCACCAGTCGGGAAACCACTTTATCCATTTGCATGGACCTTGAGCCCTTGACAAGAATGGTGGTTTGGTTGCACAAGAGCGGCAGTAATGCGCTCACCAGTTTTTCTTGTTCGCTGAAGTGATAACTGCCATCTCCAAAGCTATGTGAGGTGTTGGCGCTTAACTCGCCAAAGGTGAACAAGAAATCAATGCCCGCTTGCCGCATGTGTTTGGCGGCAGTTTGATGTAACTGTTTTGCTTCGCTGCCTAACTCTTTCATGTCGCCAAGAACCATGATTTTTTTACCATTAAAACTGGCCAAGGTGTCGATGGCGGCAGCCAGTGAAAAAGGATTCGCGTTATAAGTGTCGTCGATGATCTTAACGCCATTTTGCAGCGTGTGCATTTGCATGCGGCCAGGTGCCGGTTGAATGGTTTCGATGCCCTGTTTGATGGCGGGCAAATCAATGCCAACAGCAAGGGCGGCTGCTGCGGCTGCGAGCGTATTTAAGAGGTTGTGCGTGCCAAGCAGGGGCAATTGAATCTCCATGTTGCCTTTTGGAGTGCGCAGGAGAATAGGGTGCAGGTTGTCAGGATTTGGCGTGGCGGTGACATCCGCCTCTGGGTGAAATCCAAATGTCAGGCAGGGATGCTGGCCAATCTGTGTGCGCCAATAGGGGTAGGCTGCGTCATCACGATTTAAGACAGCCATACCGTCTTCAGATAAGCCAGTAAAGATTTCAGCTTTGGCGCGCGCGACACCGGCGAGATCGCAGACACCTTCAAGGTGTGCGGCGGCGGCGTTGGTAATGACAGCGACCTTGGGGCGTGTGAGGCGGGTTAAATATTCAATTTCACCAAAATGGTTCATACCCATTTCAATGACAGCATAGCGATGCTGAGCATTAAGGCGGGCAAGTGTTAAAGGCAGTCCGAGGTGATTGTTCAGGTTGCCTTGAGTGGCTAATACGGGCGTGTCATCACCCTGGCAGGCTGCCTTCATGATGGAGGCAATCATGTTTTTCAGCGTGGTTTTACCGTTGCTGCCTGTCACAGCGACAATGGGCAGCGTAAATGGATGACGCCAGGCGGCGCTTAACGTGCCAAGGGCGAGTATGTTGTCCCTGACCATGATCTGTGGGAGGGGGCTATCCGTTTTGCGCGTGACCAGCGCGGCGGCGGCGCCTTTTGCGCGTGCCGCCTCGATGAAGTCGTGTCCATCGACATGTTCGCCTTGAAGAGCGACAAAAAGTTGGTGTGGTGCCACGCGGCGGGAGTCAATGCAGATGCCCTGAAAGGCAGCGTCATTCGGGACGGTGGTTATATTAAGTGCGCTAGCGATTTGCGCGGGCGTCATTTTTATCATGCAATAGGCATCCTGTTGTTGGCGGCCATGATACCATTTTTTGGGCGAAATAGCTTATATTATCTTGTTTGTCAGGGCGTTGCGGGGGTTAAATAAGGCCCCTGTTTCAAGCAGTGCAAGGCATAGAGAATGCGGCCAACCGAGAGGCCTGTCAGCAGCCCTAGTATCCCTGCGATCTTAAGCGCGTGATCCGGTTGTGCGAGGAGGCTCATGTCAATGGTCAGTGACCAGTTATAATAAGTGCGCAGGAAGCCAAAGACGATGAGGGCAATGAGCAGCGCAGGGCTGCCTGGTATCCATATTTTGGGTTCATGAAGGATGGCTTTGATTTTCATGAGGCGAAATTGTAGTGAGCCCAGCAGCATGCCTGTTAAGACGCCAGTGAGCCAATAAGCGATACGGCCAGACGTGAAGGAGGGAGTGGCGAAAAGGGTGATTGCTGAGACCAAGGCACAGAGGATGGGAAAGGGGATGAGGCTTTTGAGGGCCAGGATCTGCGGCTTCAGGCTCGAGAAACTGATGCGAATCATGAAAAAATAAGCGGCGTAAAGCCACCAGGGCGTGTTTGCCAGTGTATTCCAGATGGAGTTTGTCATGTTGACACTCTTTCAGCTTGAACGGATCCGTTTTGGGATGGCCTGGTCAAAACTGGGCGATAGTGGTTTCGAACCACTGACCCCTACCGTGTGAAGGTAATGCTCTACCACTGAGCTAATCGCCCCAGTCTCCAGGGAATCACATGAACTGCCAATTCTAGGGCGACTGGCAACAAAGGTCAATTATTAAGGTTTTCAGCCAGCCATTCCCGCTAAAAAACGCGGGAAGGCTTCCTTGTTTTGGAATCCCCCATCGCGACGTGTAAAGCGGGAATCGCTGGTGGCGCATCATCATGGTTGCCTGCCTCACAGGGTTCAACAGGCGTGGCGTTTGCTCCAAGCCGCATTGGGATGCTTCACATTTCCCTTAAATCCAGCCGCTTAAGCTGATACAATTGCGCGCTTTCTTAGGCACGAATCCATAAAGGTAACAGGCGCACATGACGATGGTTAGAACACGATTTGCTCCCAGTCCCACTGGGTTTTTGCATATAGGCGGTGCTAGAACAGCACTATACTGCTGGCTCTATGCACGAAAAACACAGGGAACGTTTATTTTACGCATTGAAGACACGGACATTCTGCGCTCAACACCTGAGTCGGTGGCGGCAATTTTGCAAGGAATGGCTTGGTTGAATCTTGCTTACGATGAGGGCCCGTTTTATCAAACAAAGCGTTTTGATCGTTATCGCGCGGTGCTTGAACAATTAATTGCCGAAGGTCATGCGTATCGTTGTTATTGCAGCAAAGAGCGTCTGGAAGCATTGCGTACAACGCAACTCAAGCAGAAAGAAAAGCCCCGTTATGATGGCTTGTGCCGGCATCTGACTGAATCGCAGCCGGGTCCTTTTTGCGTGCGGTTTAAGAATCCAGCAGAAGGAGTGGTGACGTTTGATGACTTGATTCGCGGCACGGTCACGTTTGCGAATAATGAATTGGATGATCTGGTGATTGCACGCACGGATGGGACGCCGACTTATAACTTTACCGTTGTCGTGGATGACTGGGACATGAAGGTGACTCATGTGATACGGGGCGATGATCATATTAATAATACGCCGCGCCAAATTAATATTTTGCGTGCCTTAGCGGCCACCCCGCCATTCTATGCGCATGTCCCCATGATTTTGGGCAGTGATGGCAAGCGCTTGTCAAAGCGGCATGGTGCAGTCAGTGTGATGCAGTATCGGGAAGAGGGTTTTTTGCCGGAAGCATTATTGAATTATTTGGCTCGCCTTGGCTGGTCGCATGGCGATCAGGAGATTTTTTCCATCGAAGAGCTGGTTGAATATTTTGAAATTAAAGACATTAATCGCGCTGCGGCAGCCTTTAATTTAGATAAATTGTTATGGTTGAATCAGCATTACCTTAAAACCAGTGATCCTGCTTATGTTGCGAAAGAGCTGTTGTGGCAAATGGCGCGGCTGGGGGTGGATGTGAGTGACGGCCCACCGCTTGAGGAGGTGGTGCGTGTGCAGTGCGAGCGCACCAAAACGCTCCAGGAAATGGCGGAACGCAGTCGTTATTTTTATGAGGAAGTGCAAGTGAACGATGAAATGAAACGGCATATTGTGCCAGATATACTGCCTGCGTTACGGAGTGTGCGTGATCATTTGGCAAGCTTATCTGTCTGGACCAAAGAATCGATTCATTTGGTGTTGACTGAGACCGCCGCAGAAAATGGCCTGAAGCTTGGGAAGTTAGCGCAGCCTCTTCGGGTCGCCCTGACGGGCGGCACGGTATCGCCGCCGCTTGATGCCACCTTGTTTTTGATGGGAAAGGCTAGAGTGATTGAAAGAATCAATAAAGCAGCCGCAATTTGTTGACAAATAGAGGCATGCTTCATAGAATCGCTGCTCTCTCAGAAAGAAAGGGGCTATAGCTCAGCTGGGAGAGCGCTTGCATGGCATGCAAGAGGTCGCCGGTTCGATCCCGGCTAGCTCCAGTTTTTTTAGTGACGTGTCTACGTCCCCATCGTCTAGAGGCCTAGGACATCGCCCTTTCACGGCGGTAACAGGGGTTCGAATCCCCTTGGGGACGCCAGTTAAACAAAACCTGCCAAATGGCAGGTTTTTTTTAACTGCTGTTTCCTAGCGGATGAGAAGATTTGTCGGGTTCGACAAAAATGCAGGAATGCATTTTTGCACGACCGCAGGTCGCCCGGAGGGCGAGCGCCAAGGATGGCGCGAGTGAATCCCCTTGGGGACGCCAAATTATTCAATAGGTTAGCTTGGCGTTAGCAAAATCCAATCCGAATTTAGTCAACTTTTAGTTAAAATCCAGTTTGTTAATCTTAGAATTTTTTAGCGCCAATCTTGCCTTTTTGGTAGTTATGTTATAATTTATGTAGATCATCCCAAGATGGTTCGCCTTCTTGGACCCGGTTAGCCAGTGCTGCCGGGTTTTTTCATTTTTAGGGGCAGAGAAATTATAAATGAAGCGTGTTAAATGTTTTGTAGATGGTTTCAATCTATATCATGCTGTTGCCGATTTAAAAATTAATCATCTGAAATGGCTCAATCTCCGTCAGCTAGCTCAAGCGTTTATTAAACCTACGCAAGAGGCGCTGGATGCTGTTTTTTACTTCTCTGTTTATCCTACTTGGCTTTGAGGGTTCTTATAGGCGTCATCAAGTATATGTAAAGGCATTAGAAGCAATGGGGGTGACTGCTGTCATTGGTCATTTCAAAGAGAAACAGAAAAAATGTTTAAAATGTGGTGCAAAGTGGTGTGCCCATGAGGAAAAGCAGAGTGATGTAAATTTTGCACTTCATTTGCTTCATCAGGCGCATATTAACGGTTTTGATAAAGCTTTTCTCATTACGGCTGATTCTGATTTGTGTCCGGCGATTGATTTAGTTTTGGATACCTTTCCAGAAAAAGAGCTTGTTATTTTGACCCCGCCAAATCGTTACCAAATTGCGCGTGAGATTCGTAGCAAGGTGAGTACTTTTAAAATTAAACAAAAACATTTAGCTGTAAGTTTGTTGCCTGAAAATATATACGATGATGAAAATAAGGTAATTTGTGTGAGGCCAACAGAGTATACTCCACATGTACTAAGAAAAATACAAATTACTGCAACATAATTGCACCAGTGCGAACTTAATTGCACCAATTGCACCAATTGCACCACATTGAGAATAATCACATTATTGGTGAAATTAGTTAATAGACATTATAATCTCTATACGTGTTTGTCATCAGCAGGTTTGGATTGATGCAACAAGCCCCTCTGCACTGAACGAGATGCCGCTTGATTCAAAGCCCAGGTGCCTTCTGATGCTCAAGCTGTTCTAGGGATTGTTCGTCCCGTGTCTGTGCGGAGTGGCAGTTTGCTAGCGTTTGCGTATTGACGGATAATTCCAGCTTGCATCTTGATAACTCGCTATAGATGTTAACAGCTTCAGTAAAACAACTTTCCCTAGTAATTTGTTGACCGGCTTCGGGAGCGTCTAAGGCTTCCTGTAAGGCATCCAGACCAGCTTGATTGTTTTTCAGTGCATTAAGAATGTCTTTGGGGGAGCCTTCATCGTCACAACAGGCACCAAGCAGTCGTATGACGGCGTTGATATTGCTTTTTTGTGCTAAGACTTTGTCTGATGGAAAATCAGGAGGCAGGGGAGGTGGCGGCGGTGGGGC
>MGYH01000006.1:40505-47529 GCA_001801665.1 Gammaproteobacteria bacterium RIFCSPHIGHO2_12_FULL_45_12
GGTGATACACTTTCCAAGCGTCACCCATACGCTGAATGACAGCCATGGGAGGGGGAGAGGCAAGGGCTTCAGTCACTTTTTGTAAAACTTGTTCATCTGTCAGCGGCATCCCCTGGTCAGTCTGAAGGTGTATGGTCTTATTCTTTAATGTCGAAAGGAATTGCTCTTGTTGTGTTTTATTGAGCGTTTGCCATGTGGTTGTATTGTGTGAAGCGCGTAAGTGCAGTTCAGTGACTATTTCTTTTAGGTTCTGTATATCTTGTTCTATTTGCCTCATTTCAGCAGCGCGCGCTAGGATTCTTTCCATTAATGAGTCCTTGTCGTTTGGCGGTTCGTCAGTGACAACGGCGATAGCTGGTGGTGGGTCGTCGCCAGCAAGACGTCTTTTTTCCGAAATTCCACAGGCAATATGGTATAGGAAGAGAGCGATTTTTTCTTGTTCTGTTAATTTGTTAGATTTAATTTGTTCGATGATTTCTTCTATATATCTAGCATAACGCCGTTTATCGTCTTCGAGTAGTAAATTGTTAAGCTGTATGGATTCCGGAGAGTGAGGATTCTGCAAGGCGAGCAACAACTGTTCGCCTGTTTGGGGGTTTTCTATTTCCTTGAGAAACTGTACTTGTGCAGGTGATATTCTGGCCGTTCTCATCGTTTATCCTGAAGAAAGCAAGTTAAAGGTTCGGGATATTTAACTGTTTCAGCTTATCTCCATTATAACCTATTAAGCGGCAGGGAGCCTATCGGGATGGGGGGTCAAATTGGGTACGAATGATGCAACAAAGTCCATATGATCAGTATTATTCAAAATTAAAAAATGAATCATCAACTTAATGAATGACACGCCCTAAGTATTAAAAAAATAACTCAAACGCGCCGTGATTGCCTGGGTTTTAAGGTTGCCATCGACAATGGGCGTGCCAAAGCCAACCCCAGTGCCACAGGAAGGACAGGTAACACGGTTGTTGTTGAGATGAAGCTTAATGTAATCATAGGCCACCCCTAAGGCAATTTGCGGTGTCACCTTATAATCTATTCCTGGTTCGATGATCCAGCCATTGACCCATTCTGAAGCATTAGCATGGATGGCCGATGTTGCGTCATTCAGTGTTAAACTGACATGGCTGCCCGCCCAGCCGCCACCCAGTGAAATGAGCCATCGCTTAAGCGTGTAACCCACGCGTCCTTTTACCGTGGCTAAATCGCGTAGGTGATAGCTGTAAGTATCCAGAGTGGGAAAAAAGGGGCTTGCATTGGTGTCTTTCAGGTTTGTTTCCACAAGCGAGCCTTCAAGGCCAAGGACTAACTGTCCTGATTGGTAATTAAACCCGATAAAGCCGCCATCCATTCCGCTATTTGAATTGAAGTTGAAATCGGTGCCAACGACAGTTGAACCCAGTGTATTAAAATAATTGGCGTTTTCATATTGCCAGTTGGTCCGGTTCCAGGCTTTGCCTAATTGCCCGCCAATATAAAAGCCACTCCAACCGTCCAGATTGGTCAGGTCCTTGGCATGCAGTCTCATGCTCGCCATCACCTGCATGTTCCCGCCAAGTAATAATAGGATGAGAGCAGCATACTGAAAGGTCAATAAAAAGTTCCATCGACCAAGACGCTTTTTAAAATAGGAAAAAATGCATCTGGCGGTAATGCTATCATCACGCATGAATTGCTTTGGATTCATTATGCTCCATCCTTGCTCGTGGTTGAGGTAACCCGGCCTTTGTCAGTGGTTGTCTTGCTATGGCAGTAAACGATAGGCATCTCTCGATGATGTACCATACGCCAAGGAAGTGTCGTGGGTCAAGCGCACACAGAGCGTCTGAGTTGCTGCAGCCTCGCAAGAAAGCATAAGTAAAAAAAGGTGGAAAAGCTCCGTACAGGACAAAAAGTTAAAAAAGCTGATCTGCCTTATCATTTATTTTGCCAGATTAAAATAATACCATTATGATTGTTGCTAGTTTAATACGACGTTGTTCCATGAATCCAAATGGGTGGATGACGACGCAAAAAGCGCGTCTAATCCACCCTACATTTGCATCAAAATGTGTTACATTTGATTGACGCAATAACGCCGTTTAATGCCCTGCCTATGAAAAAAGGATTTTTTCCAAATGTTTCCAGCCTCCCGTTCGATTGTGTCGTGTGTGGTGCGAGATTTTTTAAGGTTGACTGCGATAAGCGGTCTGTCTGCCGTGTGTGCGGTGAGTCAGGCGGGGACAGACGTCCCTATGGGGAGCAATAGTTGGTTTATTGGTTTGGGCGGGGGTGTCTCCGGCATTTACTTGCCAAGGGATACGGTGATTAATAATGGTGTGAACCTTCCACCGCCTAATCACCAGGATACGGCCACCATGAACAATCCATCTGCTTCAAATGTCCAATTGGAAGCGGGATATCGTTGGCATCGGGCAATACCTTATTTCCCTTATGCACAATGGGCATTACAGTATCGCCATTATGCCAATGTCAAAATTAGCGGTACATTGAATCAATTTTCATCACCCGGGTTTGACAATTATCACTATCAGTTAAAATATGAAGCTGATTTATTCACCATTGCTGGCAAGGTCGACTTGTTTCAATGCAAAAGAGTTTTGCCTTATCTGTCAGCGGGCATTGGGGCTGTGATTAATCATGTGAATAGCTATTCGGAAACGGCGTTGTTGAATGTCACGCCGCGAACCAGCCCGGACTTTCAGGGGAATGTGAATACCAAATTAGCCCTGACACTGGGCGCGGGTCTGGATTACCTGATGACGGAGAATACCTGGCTCACGCTTGGCTATGAGCATGTGTTTCAGGGGAATACAAAAAGTGGTCCAGGCGTAGACAGTTGGTCCAGTACGGCCTTTAATATTGGCAATACCAAAATGGATACGCTGTTTATCAGTTTGTCGGCTAATATACCAGCGGCATTGAAGGGATAGGGTTAGGGCTGCAAATGAACGACAAAGTGTGGCGGTGCTTTGATTAAGGTGTCACCGCACAAAGGTAACAAGAGGAGAAATCATAGAATGAAAGAAACGCATTGGCGCAGTATGGCGAAAGCGGTGAGTTGGCGAAGTTTTGGAACGCTATCGACCATGCTGATTGCCTATCTTTTTACACATAAACTCACCTTAACCTTATACATTGGTGTGTTTGAGTTTTTTATTAAGATCATCTTGTTTTATTTGCATGAAAGGTTGTGGGGCATGATTCCCTTTGGATTGGCTGTGGCTCCGGTTGCAGAAAACATCCACTTGCCGCCTAAAGAGCCTGTTTTAACTTAACTCATTCATTAAAAACGTTTGTCAAGAGGCCGTGTTGCATGTCCTGCCCATCCCCTTTTAATGTGCGTTGTCACGGCAAAATGAAATCTTTGTGCATGACGATGTTAATACTTGTTGCCCTCTTTTTTTCTGCCATGACGAGAGCTGAAAGCAAATATTTTTCAAATGCATGGTTAACACAACAGGTCAACGTAGCGTTTAAAAAACTGAAAGAAAATATTTCCCCGGCGGGTGCCATGCCGGGTGCGGTGATTGCGGCTCGCTCTACTGCTCATCCTGATTATTATTATCACTGGGTGCGTGATGCCGCGATTGCAATGGATGCGCTAGCAAGTTATTACGACATGACCTCGTCCTCTCTAGCGCGACAGGAAATTCGTCAGAAATTGTCGGAATATCTTGATTTTTCAGCCAATATTCAGACGGTGTCCACGCGCGCAGGGTTGGGGGAGCCAAAGTTTAATGTGGATGGGACGGTTTTTACGGGCCCCTGGGGGCGTCCGCAAAATGATGGCCCCGCATTGCGAGCCATTTCAATGGTGCATTGGGCCAATATTTTAATTCGGGAAGGGCAGGAAAAGTTTGTTCGGGAAAAAATGTATGACAGTCAACTTCCGGCAAACTTGCCCATTAAAAAAGACCTGGAATATGTTTCGCATCATTGGCGTGATGCTAGCTTTGATCTGTGGGAGGAAGTGGAGGGCACGCATTTTTTTAATTTAATGGTGTCAAGACGAGCCATGCTGGAGGGTGCCGCCCTGGCGCAACAATTAGGTGATGCGGGTGCGGCCGAATGGTATGCAGAGCAGGCGCAGGCGATGTCTGAAGCCATTCAGCCGTTTTGGGATGCCTCCCGAGGCTATTTGGTCGCGACTTTGCATCGTGTCGGGGGTCTTGATACCAAATATTCTAATCTGGATATGGCTGTTATCTTGGGGTTAGTGCTGGGTGATCGGCAAGATGGTTTTCTAGCGTGGGATGATGTACGCGTTCAAGGGACGATGGAAAAACTGATTCAAGTGTTTTCGACCCTTTATCCTGTCAATCAGCGGGATCAGCTGCCGGGTGTTGCCATAGGTCGTTATCCGGAGGATCGTTATAGTGGCACGGGGTTTGATGGCGGAAATCCGTGGCCATTATGTACCTTGGCAATGGCAGAGGCACTTTATCGCTATGCCGCCGCTTTAACGGCGCAAGGAAAGACGCATCAGGCAACAGAGGTGAAAGCGCGAGCGAATCAGTTGGTGGATCGAGTGGCCTGTCATGCGGAGAAAGACGGTTCTTTAAGTGAGCAGATTGATCGCAATACGGGTTATATGGTGTCAGCACGCGATCTCACCTGGAATTACGCGGCCATTTTGAATGTCGCCAAAACATTTAGCAATATCCATGAGCGGGTTAAAAAAGCCATGATACGCCGAAAGAAACGGTATGTTGGATGAGAGGTTCATCCGCCGTGCGTTGATATTGTTTAAAGGCACCGTAATCTTTTTCATGTTCATATTCCGCATAAAGACTAATGCCTGGTGCAACGCGATAGTAAGGACGTAACAGGTAGCGCATTTGATTCAGGCCGCTGCCGATGCTGGCAGTGGCGTTCGATTGAGAAGCTAAAATGCCGCGTATTTCCGCCCGAATAAAAACATTATTCGTTAGTTGTGTGTCGCGCGCGAAGCTCAAATCCAGTTTGGCGCTGCCTGCGTAATAGTAGGTTCGTGCATCCACTTCAATGAAGTAGGGCATTAAGCCTTCAATGCCAATGCCTCCCTGCCAATAAGGGGTGGAAGCGGGACGATAAAAATAATTGATACCGCCTTTGATGGCCCAGAATTGATTGAGGAGCTGCCAATAAAAAATATCCAGATCAGCGTTCTCCACGGTGCCCTTGTCGATTTCAGCATCATTAGTGAAGAGTTGTAATTTATGGTAGTCCGAACCATACAGTCCTTTATAGGTTAATTTCTGGATGTTGTTAAAGGGATCCGCGCTGATGTTAAGAAGGGTGGCGTACCACAGATTCTGTGGATGTGCCATCGGGTGTTTGACCAGCGCCTGGTCGATGGGTCTGATTTCATCGACTCGGATAATGGGGCGGTTGTGATAAGGCGTTGGCTGAATCAGGTGTTGTGGTTTGGCGTCACCCTGGGTGATGTCGATTAAGGTTGAATATTGAAAGACGCGCGCCATTCCGGTCATCATGTGATAAAGGAGATGACAATGGAAAAACCATTGTCCACTGGCATCGGTGTCAACGTCGGCCGTGATGGTTGCGTGAGGCGGCACATCGATGGTGTGCAGGAGGGGGTCATAAGCGCCATTGCCTTTGCGTAAAATAAACCAGTGACCATGCAAGTGCATGGGATGGCGCATCATGGAATCATTGGTGAAGATAAAGCGGTAACGTTTGCCAGGATTTAACAGGATGGGTTTGGCGTTAAATTCAGGCACCCCGTTAATCATCCAGATGTAACGTCCCATGTAGCCAGATAAGCGCATAGGTAGGGTTTCTGTGATGGGCTTAGTAGGATCATTGGTTTTAACGGCGGCAATAACCGGCTGATAGTTGGTGTTTGACAAGTCGCTGAGGATGGCCGTGTGCGCCATCCCTGACATATTCATGGGCATCGTGTGAGGCGATGGGCTGTCCTGTTTCATGTCCATCATGTGGCGCATGGCTGGCGCCGGTGCTTTAAAAGGTGTGACAGATTGATAGGGGACGATCTGATGGGGTGAGGTGATGAGTGCGCCCATGGCTGCGCCAAGTGTGTCTCTCGATTCGGCATAAATGATATAGGGTTTGGCTTCTTTAATGGTGATCAGGACGTCATAGGTTTCGCCCGGTGCAATGGTGAAGTCATTGACGTCATAAGGTTTGACATCATTGCCTTCGATATGCACCATTTTCATGGAAGTACCGGGGACCTTGACACGGAAAATCGTGCTGCCTCCTGCGCCAATGAATCGTAAGCGCACCACATCACCCAGTTTTACCTTGCCTGTCCAGGGCGTTTTATTTGATTGACCATTTAAGAGGAAAGCATCATAGGCGACATCACTGATGTCATAGAGTCCCATGCGCATGGTTTGCATCATGTTGTAATCAGCAAGAATTTGTTGGCGTTCATGGGCGGATGCCTTGCGGTAATCGTGGATAAATCGGGAGAGCGAGGCTTGCAGGGGGAAACGCGGTGAGTAGTAATCACCACTCTTTTTTAAGTTAGCAAGAATTTGGGTTGGCTTTGTGTCGCTCCAGTCAGATAAGACCACGGTGAAATCTTTATTATAATGATAGGCGCTCGGTTTGAGGGGGTCGATTATGAACGCACCATATAACCCTTGTTGTTCTTGTAAACCGGCATGTGCGTGATACCAGTAAGTCCCGCTTTGATGAAGGGTAAATTGATAAGTGAATTGATGGCCGGGCTGAATCCCGCGTTGACTGATGCCAAGCACGCCATCCATTTGCCAGGGTACCAGCATGCCATGCCAATGCAGCGCAGTTTCTTTATCCAGTTGATTGGTCACATGGAGGGTGACATGGTCGCCCTCCTTAAAATGTAAGACAGGGCTTGGTATTTGCTGGTTGATGGCAATGGCATTACTTTTCCGTGAAGTGAAGTGAACCGATTTGTCATGGATCACCAAATTGACCACACGCTCGGCGGCATGCACGGGGGGGAGGGTCAGGAGATTCAGCATTAAAAAGCCCATGAACCGGGATTGACATTTTGTGGAGGAAGCCATTTGTG
>MGYH01000006.1:47543-49740 GCA_001801665.1 Gammaproteobacteria bacterium RIFCSPHIGHO2_12_FULL_45_12
GAACGGAGAAAAAATGTCAAATTCAGTGAATGGTCAAATTCGTTTCGCTTGGGTCAGTGAGAGTCCTCTTCATCCTGATGTCATTAAATGCTGGCGGAACCAGTCACACGCGCGCTTGCTGCATAAGTCAAATTGTTCAACGTAGGGCGCAAAGTGTTCACCGTCAATCATGACAAGTTGTTTGGTCGTTTTAAGTTGCTCATAAGCACTCAATGCAAGGGTTGTGGCATTGACGGAATCCCTGTTAGCCACAATAAACAGCACGGGTGTCCGGGTGATGCGGTTGATATCATCAGTCACGTCAAATTCCCCTGCCTGTTTTAATGAAAGGAGCGTGACTTGATTTTTCCAGGTGGGCACGCAGGTGAAAAAAGCCGTTGCCTCAGGCAGCTTGATGACGGCAGACCTTGTTTCTTTATCAAGGACGACGGCGATCGTGGTGGGTGAATGACCGGCTTTAAGGGCTTTTTCTTCTGCGGCGTATTGATGGTTGAGTGTTTGCCATTTTTTGGGGTGGCTGGTTTTAAGTGAGCTGAGATAGCCGCCAATAAAAGGAACTTGTGCAACCACGCAATGAACACGTGCATCCTCTGCGGCCACAGCAAGGGCGATGCCCGCGCTGAAACTGGTTCCCCATAAGCCAATCCGTTCACCATTCACTTCCGCTTGTTGTTGTGCATAGGTGATGGCTTGCCGCATATCACTTTGTTGTTCAGCCGTATTGACTTCCTGGCGGGGGGTGCCGTCACTCTCACCAAAATGTCGATTATCGTAAGCGAGTACGCATAGGCCTGCTTGGGCAAACACACGGGCAAAGGAGTCAAGATAGTGTTCTTTCAGGGCGCTGAAACCATGCGCCATGATGATGCAAGGCGCGGCGGTTGGGGTGTTTGGTGTATAGAACCAGCCTGCGAGGGTAATTTGTCCATTTTGGAAGCGAACGTGGCGTTTAGATGGCATGGGGATAAGCTCCTTCGGGCTGATTTGCTTAAAAATTACTCAAATAAACATGTTTTTCAAGCGGAAGTATGATTAATTTTGCACACAGAAACAAAGAGTTGGCAGTTTATGATCACAATCTATCCAATCAATGCTTTTCTGTTGCATGATTTTGCGATATGATGCCCCCTATGCAATTAATAACTAATATAACAAAATATCTGGCATTAGCGATTCTCTCTTGTTCCTTAATCCTTGCTTGGGATGGTAGCCATACCGAATGGATTTATGCCATTCCTACAAGCGTTGATGAGGGTGTGAGTGAGGGCACGGCTAGCCGTACCGTCTGGATTGAGATTAGCGCAGCGTTAAACCTGGATCATCGGGTGCAATCTACGCAAGTTCAAGCGGAAATTAAAAACCTGCTGTCTAACCCGGCTAAGTTTAATAGCATTCTTCAGGCAGCGAGTCCTTATATTTATTACATCTATCATCAAACGCGTGACCGTGGTTTGCCGGCGGAACTCGCGTTAATTCCGATCATTGAGAGTGAATTTAATCCTAACGATCATTCAAGCAAAGGTGCGACTGGTTTATGGCAGTTAATGTCCGCCACAGCCCATGAGTTGGGAGTGAAAGTGATTGGCGGTTATGATGGGCGTCGAAATGTCATTGACTCTACCATGGCGGCCTTGGCTTATTTTAGGGATTTGGGTAAAAACTTTAATGGTGATTGGTATTTAGCGATTGCGGCTTATAATTGTGGGCAAGGGCGCATTGCATCCGCTTTGCATCGGACGGGTAGTCAGAGTTTTTGGAATTTGTCTTTGCCCAAAGAAACAAAAATTTATGTACCGAAGTTACTGGCAGTGGCAGCCATTGTGAAAAACCCTGAAAAATATGGTGTGACGTTGCCACAGGTAGAGAATCAGCCCTATTTTACGGAACTTAAGGTGAAAAAAGCGGTAGACCTGAAACAGGTTGCCCAGAAGTCTGGTATCAGCATGACAACGTTGCAGCGTTTGAATCCGGATTACAAGAGTAAAGCGGTGCCTAAAAAGCGGGGGAATTATGTGGTGCTGGTGCCGGCTGACAAAGCATCAGTGGTGAAGTCACAGTTGGGTGTGGCTTAGTCGAGGCTGTCGCGACATCCAATTTAGCAGCCGGCGTTGTTGCATAAATTAAATGTGACACATTTTGATGTCAATGTAGGGTGGATTAGACGCGCTTTTTGCGTCGTAATCCACCAATTTGGTGG
>MGYH01000006.1:49752-50092 GCA_001801665.1 Gammaproteobacteria bacterium RIFCSPHIGHO2_12_FULL_45_12
GGTGGATTACGGCAAAAAACGCCTAACCCACCCTACCCAGTTTGGATTGATGCAACAACGCCTTAGCAGCCCATTAAGCTATAAATGCTCTTATATTACATATAGCTAGACTTAAGTAACCCTAAAACGAGAAAAGCGGCATGCCCATACTCAACCCTGACAAGCTCTACGCCCAGCAGCCGCTACGCCTTGAGGTGGATGCAAGTATTGTTGTGCCTTTAGACTGGTTCATAGAGCTGGGTGAGCGGGCGGCTTGCTCGCTTGCAATGGACAGTCAAACGAAAGCGGCATGGATACAACGCTTAAACTACCATGCCGGTGCGAGTGCTACCTATAAACA
>MGYH01000007.1:0-17251 GCA_001801665.1 Gammaproteobacteria bacterium RIFCSPHIGHO2_12_FULL_45_12
AGCGGATATTGCCGTAAGTTCAAAAGTAAATCAACTGATTTTATGAAAAATTAGCTAAAAACCCGTGAGTGGTTACAGTTCATTGGCTGCCTCAAGATGTGATGCATCTAGCCTGGCAGCTAGTTTCATCACATTGTAGGCGCTAAGATCACTTTGCCAATAATATCTGGCCGCTTTAACCGCGCGTGATTCTCCTAGCCATTGATTAATAGCTTGTGGAAATTTCCACGAAGAAATATATTGACGTGTCAAATCAACAAATGACCAAGCTTTTGTAAACACGATTCTATCCTCGTTTTATGTCGTATCTTATTTATTTATAGTGCTTTTATTTATTATACCAGATAAAGGATGCTAACAGATAAGCTGATGTTTAATATGTGTTTTTAAAAGAGACGGCATGATAATACTTTACGTAATCTAAATATTGTCGAATAAAAATCAAACCATCTACAGATTCACCCATCAATTTTCCAGGGATAGTATTCAATTCTGGATGCAGGGTAGATAACCAACGTTGTTGATGAGTTGGATCATTAAACATAGCCTCTAAACTTCGATGAATCGCTAACAGATGGATAATTGCCTGAATATTTGGCTGTAGCATTGGGCTGCTAATTGGAACGACACCATTTTTCAACCATGTATTAACCGTATTCGGCGGCAAATGAAGCGTGCTGGCAATTTTGGTGCCAGACCAATTTAGCCGGTGTTTTAGATATTCAAGTCCCTCTACCATTGCTCTGCCAGCCAACCGCGGATCAAACTTAACGGATGATGAATTCAACAGCGGAGAATCTCCCCTCAGGGATTTAGGCCGCACCATTTCTGGGTTGAATGTTGGCATAAATATTAGCCCTCTCTTTACATAAAATTAAAACCGAATCTGATCGAATATTCAAACAAAACAGGAATGTATTATATGTTTTATATATTTCAATAGGTTATATACGATCAATATTGACTGCTACATGCTGGCCTCACACGCTTACCCGCTAGATTTAATACAAGTACTACACCGCTTTTGTTCATACAAAATAGTGTCCGCCCAAATCTCAAACGTGTGCCCTTTTCTGCAATGGGGTTTCCCCGGGTAAAAAATAATTAGGAATGAGTAGGCTGCCCTGCTAAGTGTTCTGCCACCCAAATCTTGATGAGTGATGTACGGGTCACTCCAATTTTAGCTGCCTCCATATCAATTCCCTCAATGATATTGCGTGGGAAATCGATACTGATACGCTGGGAAGGAAAGCGCGCTTTAGCTGATTTAATATTCAGGTGTTTCGTTACTTCCTCTTTTTCAAAAGCTGCATCGAAATCAGCAGCGTTAATTTTCTTATGTTTTGATGATTTCATGGTAAATTTCCTCTTCTGTTTTTCTGCTACGCCGCGCCGATATTAAACGAATTGCATTACCCCTTAAGGTGTAAATGCATGAATAAAATTTGCCGTTAAGTTTGCCAATAACCATAAAACGCGGCTCGTCAATGGTTCTTGCTTCAACTTCCACTGACGGCACCTGCCATAATTCCTTCGCCTCTTCTAAAGAAATGTCGTGCTTTGCTTTATTAGTAGCCGATTTATTTTTATCATATGCGAATTTCATGCCTTTATAATATTAAAATAGCACATAATTAGCAATATTTTGACATGATTTTAGCTAACATTTATATGTTGTTGATAAATTGCGTATTATTTTTAAAAAGCCATCAGCGAGGGCATGCTGCATAACCGAATCCAAGCGAAATAGCAGTAGGGCGATTAGGCGCGCAGTGCCTTGATGCCGTGCCAGATGATTTCCAATCCAATGCATAGATTCAAAAATGCGGCAAGCCGCATATTGTGTCAGCTTGCCACAGGTTCTGCTGAAATGAGAGGTGTTTTATCGAGGAAAAAAGTCAATAGATAGGCGAGTAACAATCCAGATGACAAGGTCAGAAAGGCATGTTGATAGGCGGATAATGAGAGTGAAGGCTCGGCATGTAGCAGCCAGCCAATCAAGGGTTGAAAAAAGGGAGGACCAATGAAAATGCACATCATGTTGATAAAAGCCATGGCAGTGCCACGCATGTGAGGGGGTGTGATGCCCTGCATTAGTGAAAAAGGAACAACATAGGCGCCTGAAAAAAAGCCCAAGGCAAAAAACAGAAAATGCATGAAGGTCATGGTGAGGGTGATGGGAAGGTAGAGGATGGCCAAAAAGATTAATAAGGTCAAAAGGCTGCAAAGCTGCATGATTTGTCTTGGCTTCCCGAGCCTTGTCGATAAAGACCCTATAAAAGGCGCACCCAGTCCCGCGCCAATAAAAATCATGGCGCTGATGGATGCAATGTCTGCCAGTTGCAGGTGGTAGTACGTTTTTAAAAATGGAATGGACCAGAAGGAAGCGAAGGTTGCGATGAGGCTAAAAAGCAGGCCAGCATAAATGCCATTTAGCCAGACTTGTGATTGTTTTAACATGAAACGAATATCCGCGAATGTTTTTTGCCATGTTTTTTGAGTTTGGCTTGGCGGCAGACTGGGCACGGAGTCGACTTTGTTTTGAACCAGATAATGTGCTGCCAAGGCAACCAGCATGGCGAGCGCGGCCAGCATGATCATGCTGTAACGCCATCCAAAATGGGTGAGGCTAATCGGCAAGATTAGCTGGCTTGCAGCACCGCCAAGCATGCAGAGCATCTCGGTTAATCCAGCGACTAATGCAAAATATTTTTCCGGCAAACTGCGCGCAGCAAGATAAAAGGCAACAATAATGTTTGGTGCGGCAAAAAGCCCCATTGCCATGCGTGTCACGGCGGCAGACCAAGGGGAGGTGGTGATGGAAAAGAGCAGGCATAGGAGCGCGAGACTGATTTGAGAGGCCATGAGAATGCGTCTTGGTTCAAAACGATCAATCAGGATTCCGGCTGGAATTTGGCAAAACAGATAGGTATAAAAAAAACTGGATGAGAGCAGGCTCACGCCAAATGAACTGATCGCAAAGGCTTTGCTCAACCCCGGAATCATGACGCTGGGTGAGGTTTGCAATAACGCTTGAAACAAGCTTGCGATGCCCGCTACCAGCCAGCCCAGCCAAGGTAAAAGATGTCTGAATGAGCGCGTTGTTGACATTGGTTACATCCTTCAGAAGCAAAGGGTTAAGGGTGCGCGCTTGCCGTGTCCAAATGAGGAATGATGACCTCCGCTTTGGAGCGGCAATACGTTTCTTCAATGAAGAAAATAGCGACCACCAGCGCGGCTAAATGTAAAATGGGCATGATGCTGAACCCATAATAAAAATCTTGTGATTGAAAATGAATGCCGTGATGGTTCGCTGTCAATCCAATGATAAAGCCAACCAGCGGTGGTATAAAAACATTAAATAAAATAACGGCACTATTATTCAAGCCAAATGCTGTCGCGCGGGTGGCATTGTCAGCATGTTCAGAAATGGTTGCACAGGCGAGCGACTGACCCGCTGCGGCAACACCAAGACAGGCAAATAAAGCTGTGTAAATATAAAGGGAGTTTGCATGGACGAAGACGATTCCACTCGTTGCAAGCACACCCATTGCGGCGCATGCCGTTAAAAGGCTTTTCCGTTTTTTAAAAAAGTCCGACATCAGTCCAAGGGTTAAGCATCCTAGGGCATAGCCAAGCCAGGCAACCGAAATGGTGTTGGCAGAGCTTGTTTGTGAGTAGCCGTGGGCTTGCAGGTAGATGGTGCCCCAAACTGCCCCTAATAGTGCCATCGGGCTATAAATAAAGGCGGAATAAAGGGAAACAGCCATGATTTGAGGGTTTTTAAGCAATCGCCGGAGACGTATTTTAAAAGGCTCCTGATGTCGCAAGATAATAAATTGTTGTTTTTTTCTGGCAGTGGTATTTTTCACAAAAAGGAAGATGAGCAGGGTTAAGACGGTGCCAGCGAGACCAATGTTGGTCAATAATAAACGCCAGTTTCCATTTAAGATGGCAAGCAGGCAGGCAAGTGGCCCTGCTGAAAGGAGCGGCCCCATGGTGCCTATGAATTGTGACAGGCCAGAGAAGAATGCAAAATTTTTACGTGGGAACCAGATCGCCACGATGGTTAGCAGGCAAATAAAACCAAAAGAGGAGCCAAGTCCCATGACAATTCTGCAGATAAAGGCTTGCGTAAAGGTGGTTGAGAAGGACAGTCCAAAAACAGAGAGAGTGCACAGGATGGCTGCCACAATCAGCGAATGACGAATGCCAAATTTATCGACAAGGATGCCAACGGGGACTTGCATGATGCCATAGGCTAGATAGTAAGCAGAGCCAATGATGGCAAATAAACCCGCGCTTAAATGTAAATCCGCAATGACTTGAGTGGCGATGGTGCCAACGAGCGCGCGCAGAAAGAATTCATAAAGAAAAAAGCCTGCGGCCAATAACCAGATGATTGTCCCTAATAATGAGATGGGAGTCGATTGTCTGGTTTTCATTGGTTCTCCGTTGTGCTGTCTGCCGGAATTTCGATGACCGTGTCGTTTTCCCATTCTTTCAAGTGGCTCTCGATTTGTTGCATTTCAGGAAAAATAGCTAATTGAACAATTTCTTCGCCTTCATGTACCAGGGGTAAATTGTTTTTTCCAATGATGATGCCCTCGTGCGGGCTTCTGATGTGGGTATCACTGCTGACGCCAAATGGATCTTTGAGAATGCTTAATATCTCACCCTTTGCGATATGTTGGCCAAGCTTGTATCTGGATTGGCTGATACCGCTTGAAGGTGAGTGTATCCAAGCATAATTTTCAGCAAAAAAACTTTTAAGTTCATTTGTTTTTTTAGTCGTTCTTTCAGGCAGCATCCCCAGTTTTCGCATGACATTGATAATCCCCTGTATGCCAATCTTGATGGTGTACTCATCAAATCGCATGGCTTCTCCCGCTTCATACAGAAGATAAGGAATGTGATTTTTTTGTGCATAATGTCGCAGCGAGCCAACAGGCGGAATGGCGTTTAGCACGACAGGTGTATTAAAGGCGCGAGCAAGATGCTTTAAATTTTCATCCTGAAAGTTAATATAAATTTGCGGTAAATTGCTGTAATTAAGGGCTCCGGTTTGCAAGTCAATGCAATAGTCTGCCTTGTCAAAAATTTCACTCGTAAACAGGTGTGCGATGCGAGCGGCATGTGATCCGTGTTCGCTGCCAGGAAAGGTGGTATCAAGGTCAATGCCGCCTCTTAATGTGCGGGAACGATTTGTGAACCCATACACGTTCATGACCGGAATGGTAATTAAGGTGCCCGCTATTTTTTTGAGGGCAGGAAGGGTGAATAAACGGTTAATGATTTCGGTGCCATTAATTTCGTTGCCATGCATGGCCGCGATGACAATCAGCGTGGGGCCTGCTTGTTTGCCATGACAAATTTTAATGGGCAAATATAATGGCGCGCAACTAAAGAGTGCTGGCAATGGCATTGCCATGGTAAGTGTTTCACCCGGGTGGATCGCTTCATTGCAAATTTTCATGCTTAGGTTTTTCATGAGTCCTGATAGTACTGTCAATGACAACGTTGTTAATATTAAAGATTATTTTTGTAATTTTCGGCGTGTCGGAATAAGATGATCAAGTGTAACTGATTGATATTTTATCTATTTTGAATTAAGATAAGGCATTGTAGCATCATATTGACGTTGATACAAAAACAAAGCATGAAAATTTTTTTGATTAAGACGTTCATTCAATAGGATATGAGGCTTTTTGTATGCTTGAAGCGCTTGCTGGTACACTTAAAACCACGGTTCAGCAAAATATATCCTTGTTTGGGCTGCGTCCTGATATCGCCATTTGGCTATGGTTTGCCATGTTGATGGCGGGTATTGGCCTTGCGAGCTTGATCCTTTTTTATGTGTCACGTTTCATCGCTTTAAAATTTGTCGCCAATCTAATACGAAACGGTAAATTTCCCTGGATTAACGTGGCGAATCAATGCAAGGTGTTTGATAAGCTTATCTGGTTTGTGCCCTTGTTGTTCCTCTATGTTGCCATGCCATTAATGACATTGATAAACCTGTCTGATATGGAAATAATGGTGTCAGTGATACAACAAATACTGATGATTGTCATGATTGGCTTGGGTGTTTTTGTGACCTCAGCCATGTTAAACAGCATTAATGCGATCTATCACCAGATGGCTATTGCAAGGCAATACTCGATCAAGAGCTACATTCAATTTATCAAGATGATCGTTTATCTGTTCGGAATGGTATTGATTGTGTCAGCCTTACTGGATAAGTCGCCCGCTTACCTGTTGACGGGTCTTGGTGCCATGACGGCCATTGGCATGTTAGTGTTTAAGGATTCTATTCTGGGCATGGTCGCGAGCATTCAAATGACCGCCTATGATATTGTTAGAGTGGGTGACTGGATTGAAATTCCCGATTTTGGCGCAGACGGTACAGTACTCGATATCTCACTCAATACCATTAAGGTGAGGAACTTTGATAATACCATCGTGACCATTCCAAGTTACGTCATTTTAACAAATGGGATCAAAAATTGGCGCGGCATGAAAGAGTCAGGCGGCCGACGCATCAAACGTTCATTTTTTGTGGATGTGAATAGCATAAAATTTTGTGATAGCGCATTAATTGAAAAAATTAGCCGGATTGGACTGTTGAAATCGACATTGTCAGCCTTGCTGGGTAATCAGGACGAAAACCGTGCCATGATGAATGAGGGCATTACGGCTGTTTTTCAAACAGATCATTGTGTGACAAACTTAACGGTGTTTCGAACCTATCTTGAATTATATCTGAAACAGCATCCGCGTATTCATTCACAAATGACGCTTCTGGTGCGTGAGTTACAGGATCAAGGATCAGGGATTCCAGTTGAATTATATGTGTTTACCAGCGATACAGACTGGAATATTTATGAAAGCGTTCAGGCGGAAATATTCGATCACATTTTTGCCGTCTTACCTCTGTTTGATTTGATGGCTTTTCAGCATCTGTCAGGGCCTGTCAATCAGACAGCTTTGCCTCATTCGGCAAACTAATTTAACGTCAGTATTGTCTAAGATCAGTTTAAGGCTTTGAAACATATTAGAATTTGTCATTCCCGCCTTCGCGGAGGCTTTGTTGCATCAATCCAAACTGGGTAGGGTGGATTAGGCGTTTTTTGCCGTAATCCACCAAATTGGTGGATTACGACGCAAAAAGCGCGTCTAATCCACCCTACATTGACATCAAATGAGGTATTCTGTAAAATATTTTACAGGCCATGTCACAAGCAACTCATGGCATCAAGAAGGGTGTAGAGATACGTTTCCCTGCCTGCCAGTTGCTTTGGCTGATACAAATGCTTGTTCCAGTCTTCTCTGTTTAATTCCCAACATTCACGGCCAATACCAAAAAATGGAATGCATTCTCGGCGTTGAATGTTTGCCTGCATGCTTTCTGTATGTTGGAGGCCTGAAATAAGCTCTATAAATGCATCTAATGATCGATTGGTATGTATGATCAGTTGACGCTGATAGCCCGCGCCATCAACTAATAGCATGCTGCCATTTTTATCAATTAAATAATATTCCTGAATTTTATATTGTTGGCACAGATGATGAAAAAAACAAATAAAAGCAGGGTCTGACTGTGGCAGTTTCATGTCTGCTTCAAGGTGAGATAATAAGGGTGTCGTTACTTCCTGAAAATAATTAAATAAAAGCTCCTCATGGTATTTATAAATTTCAGGCACTAAATTTTCACTTGCTTTATTTATAAATTTATCAATAATGCCATCGTTAAAAGCTTCGATGGCCGTGTCATGCGATGTTTGGCCGGTTATCAGGATTTTTTTGGCAGGATGATGCTTTAATTTTTCACACAACGCGATGCCGGTCATATCTGGCATGTTGTGATCGACAATGATAACGCTAATTTCATCTCTTCTTGTTTGGGAAGTGTGAGCTTGATAAATGGAGGCTACATTTAAATCTACCGGTGCATGACGCGCTAATTCATAACGTTCATCCTCCACGGCACCACGAAGGAAGGTGATGTTGGAAGAGGGTGCTTTGTAGGCAGCCATGAAGTTCAGGCAATCTGCCGGATGGTTGAAGGTTTTTAAATGACCCGGATTAAAAAGTTGTGAAACAGCCTGAAGAAACAGGGAGTCATCATCGACCCAAAGGGTGGTTGAGGGATGATAAAAAATAGGTAATGTCAGCATATTGCACTCCAAGCGTTTATAGGTGTGATGGTTAATAGTCAAAAAAGTGATGGCGGGGTGATTTTACGTGGGCTGCGCCGGATTATCATGCAACTTATAGAAGAAATAAAGTTTTTTGTACGCGGGTGTCAAATCACCTGATTTTAGAGTAAATTTTTGCCACTGGCTGGTCTCTTCCCATGCTCTGATAGCCAGCAGTCTGGATTGGCTGCGCATGGATACGATGAAGCAACTCGCTTTTTGGGGCGCATCAGTCGATACTAAACGTGGCTTAGGTCATGACGTTAACCTTGGCCTGACCATTGCGCGGTTGAAAAAACGCAGGGACGAGTGGGCATGCTGTGTGAGGGTGTCAACCCGTCAAAAATCATCCATTCAGAGAGTGAAACATGATAGCAATCAAAGAAGCTTATCAGGCAGGTGTTCTAAATCCAGCTTACTGGATGAAAAATCTAGTGGCAGGCTCCATCGTGGGCGTGGTGGCGTTGCCACTTGCCATGGCTTTTGCCATTGCATCTGGGGTTAAGCCGGAGCAAGGACTTTACACGGCGATTATAGCCGCCTTTTTGGTCGCCATTTTTGGCGGTACGCGCTCTCAAATTGGCGGCCCAACCGGTGCATTTGTGGTTATCCTCGCGGGTATTACCGCAAAATATGGTATTAGCGGATTGCAGATGGCCACCATGATGGCAGGCATGATATTGATAGGAATGGGTTACCTGCGGTTGGGCGGCGTCATTAAATTCATTCCCGATCCAGTGATTGTGGGTTTTACAACAGGCATTGGCGTCATCATTTTTTTGGGTGAGTGGAAAGATTTTTTTGGATTAACCGTGCCCTTACCTCTGGATATCCTATTTTATCAGAAAATAGTACTTCTGTTAAAAGCACTTCCACAGGCCAATGTGGTCACAACCGGGTTAGCTTTTTTAAGCTTATTATTGATTGTGTTAACACCAAGACTCCTGCGGCGTGTGCCTGGCCCTTTGGTGGCATTGCTAGTCATGACCGGTTTGCAGATGGTTTTACATTTTAAAGGATTAGCGACATTGGGCAGTGCCTTTGGCGGCCTATCTCAACAGTTTCCATCAATACATTTTCCGGAATTTAATCTCAATCATGCCATTAAGTTAGTGGGTCCGGCCTTCACCATTGCATTGCTTGGTTCGATTGAATCTTTATTATCTGCCACGGCAGCCGATGGTATGGCTGGCACCTCGCATAATTCAAATCAGGAATTGATTGGGCAAGGACTGGCAAATATTGTTGCTCCCTTGTTTGGTGGTTTTGCCTCAACGGGGGCCATTGCGCGCACGGCAACCAATATCCGTCACGGGGGGAACAGTCCACTGGCGGCTATCGTCCATTCCCTATTTTTATTGCTCGTTATTTGCTTGCTAGCACCAATGGCTGCAAATATTCCACTGTGTACGCTAGCGGCCATTTTAATGGTTGTTGCATATAACATGAGTGATGTATCGCACTTTATGAAAATACTTAAAGGTGCGCCGCGTGATGATGTCATTGTTTTATTAATCACTTTTTTCTTAACCATTTTTACTAATCTGGTTTTGGCGGTCAATATTGGCGTTATCTTCGCCATGTTGTTTTTTATCCGCCGCATGCATCACCTTGTCTCCATAGAAGATCAGACGCATCATGAAAGTTTACAAAAAGAGTTGTTGGCGCATGGATTGCCCATGCCTTCAAGCGGGACTCTGATTTATAGTATTCAAGGCCCCTTTTTTTTCGGAGCAGCAGAAAAAATTGAACATGCACTGGCCATTACACACACTGACCCCAAGGTCATTATTTTGAGATTGAAAGAGGTGCCCTTTATGGATATGACGGGTCTTGAAACATTGCATGAGATTATGGATCAATATGCGGAGAGGGGGGTGAAGGCGTACTTGTGTGAGGCAAATGACAGAGTCATGCGTAAATTAAAAGACGCCGATTTAATGGCGTCTGCGGCGGGAGGCCGGGTATATGATTCACTGGTCGACATATTGAAAATATTGTAATAGCTGTTGAATCTGAAATTGAATTTTATTAAAACAACAGGCTGCTTGGGTAATTCAGCCTGTTGTTTGTTCGCTTTTGCATTTCTATTGAAATTTAAAAGCTTTTGCCGGTTTTAAATTCCCGGACGCTTCTCCTGAATAAACCTCACCTTGATCCAGTGAAAGCTTCATGGCAGGCGAACCCTCGTTAAAATGTAATTTATCAAATGATAGCCAGAAAGCATTGGGGGTTGTTGAGGAATCAAAAAAATAGGTCATATTTTTTTGGTCTGCCACCGTGCGCCATAATGTCGTTGCAATATTGGGTTGATCTGGTGTGGTGATGCCAATTGGGACCGATACAGCACGTATGACAGATAGTACGCTTGCTACCGCCTGATTCGCATATTTCTGTTCGGGAACGCCTTGAATAACGTTTTTATCAATGGTTTTAGGGATTGCATCGATATAAAATTGGGCGCGCGCATAACGATCTGATGCGCGTGACGTGCCTGGCAGGAAGACGGTGCCGCCAATGGATTGCCAGTATTCGTCAAGTGCTAGCTGTTTTGAGTAAGTGGGAGAGTTTGTCATCACCGTGTATTGTGCGCCATGATGAATGTTTAATTGGCCATCTATATATTCAAAAATGGCAGAATCACCGGAGCTATCTGAAAGTGACAAGTGTGCGGTGGCTGGTCTGCCATTTGGCAAGTTGAAAGATGAAATATAAAAAGGCCTCGCTTGCATTGCCGTGACTGCTTCAGAAACGGTCGCAAAATTATCTAACGCATATTGCCCCCACAGGCTGATTGAGAGGGATGGGTGATCGGCTGAAGGTTGTCCATAATCAGATTCAGCAAGATATAACAAGTTCATCACTAACCCTTTTTCATTCATCCCGTCTGCGCTGGCGATATCATACATAGTGGCCACAACGGAACCGTATTTGGCTACCCATTCAGCCGAATTGGCACCGGCCAGACCAGCGCGTTTGATCCCGCGAGGCAGAACCCATAGATTCGTTTGAGTATAGTCGTTCCAGTCCATGGAGCGACCGGTGATGACAGTGTTTTCGGAGCCATGATAGACAGCTCGGGTGCAGGCGTCTGCCAGGGTGACGCTCAAGCTGGTTAGAAATGCGCAAGATAAGAGAGAAAAAAGTTTCTTCATGATTCGTCCTTGAATAGTGACATAGGTTAATCTGCCATTATATCAGGATTGGTTCAATGGTGTTTATCTATTTAAAGTGTAATGATTAAAGATCCAACATTTCCACGATCTTTTTGCGAATGATTAAATTATAAAAAAATCAGATTTGATTAAAATGTACAATTTGAAGTGTCATTCCCGCGCAGGCGGGAACCTATTTTGAATAGGCGACAGAAGTAAAATTAGAAATAGGTTCCCGCCTGCGCGGGAATGACACAGTTAATAGGGGATGGCACAGTTAATAGATTTAAAATCAAAAAACTTTCAAAAAGATCGTGGAAATGTCAGAAAGATGACTATGCAGCTTTTTTATTAAATTAGCGGGTATAACTGAAAATACCCACTATTTTTAGCTAAAAGAAATACAAAACGAGAGAACCTAATGCCAGTCCGGCAATGAAAATACTGGAAAACAACGCTGCACTCATCCAAAAACTTCTCACCGAAAATGTGAGGGTAGTGGATTATTCCAAGCACAAGTGCAAAGGAACCGCATTTTAATTAGCACTTTGTGCCTAGGATAATGAAATGTGCGAGATGTTAGTGAAACATATCACTATGGATGAAATTCTCCACCATATCGAACCAAAATGCTGGGCTTACAAAGCTTATGCATTTATTAGTCGGAAAACCGGCATCGCATTGTATTATTTTTTGATGTGAATCAATGTACTGTTTCCAAGCCCTGAAGGACTGAGACACATTATCGAAGGAATTTGCAAAGCTTTTCCTGATTTAAAATGCGTGATATAAGATAGGTTGGTATCGGATGATTAAATTGCGGTACATTCCACTATGCGGCGGGAACATATATAGGATATTTTTTTAGCATAGATTCAACAAATCAAATAATTAAGGCAAAGAGGTTAAGGAAATGCCACTAGCAAAAATAAATCAACACCACCTATATTACGAGCAACATGGCAGCGGTAAAGACCTTGTTTTAATTGGGGGATTCACTTCTGACCATACTGTTTGGACAGAAATGATTGAGTCACTATCTAAATTTTATCGTGTTCTTATTTTTGATAATCCATGTGCTGGTCGTTCCTATATTCCAAATGGAAATTATTCACTGGCATCAATGAGTAGTGATATTGTCACGCTACTAGATTATTTAAACATTGAACATGCTAATTTTATCGGTCATTCAATGGGCGCTGCTTTATTGATGCAATTGTGTATTGAGTACTCACAAAAGGTTAATAAAGCTATCTTATGTGGAGGGCCTGCATCAGCTCCTATCACCGCTAAATTGCAAGTTCAGGGACTACGATATGCAATCGATCATCAATTTTCTGATGAATATATTGCTTTATCTGTTATGCCATGGATTCATGGCCGGCGTTTTTTGAATGATAAAAAAAGAGTTGATAAATTGAATGCCAGGTATATTAATAATCAATATCCTCAAACTGTGGAAGGATTCCGAACCCAAGCAAATGTTGTTTTAGAATTTGATATTTCATCTCGTTTAAAAGAAATTGAAACCGAGTGTTTAATTGTGGCCTCTGATGAGGATTTATTAATACCACTTCATTGCACCCAATATTTAAAGAACCATATTCGAAATTCCGAATTAAAAATAATTGGTGAAGGTGTTGGACATATGGTTCATATTGAAGAACCTGAACAACTGATAAAATTATCATTGAATTTCTTTCAGGATATACCATTAAAAATAAACTTGTGACCGTTAAGAAAGTAAGGGGAGTGTCATTGCTGTGATTTCTACTGCCTATATAGTCTGGCATTCTGAAGATTTTGAGGAATGTGTTTTGTTGAGCGCCAGGGGTTGATGTCTATACCGCCGCGTCTTGTGTATCGGCCATAAACAGTTAATGCTTCCGGATGACAGTGTTTCATGATGTCCATGAACATTCTTTCGATGCATTGCTCATGAAATTCATTGTGATTTCTAAAGGAAACAATATAACGCAGCAGACCTTCGCGATTTATTTTTTTTCCCTTATAGGATATTTGTACGCTGCCCCAATCCGGCTGATTGGTTACCAAACAATTAGATTTCAGAAGGTTAGAGAATAGTGTTTCGTCAACCAGTTCTTCTTCATATTTCAGAAGTGACGGCTCCACCATATAAGATGAGCATTCAACATCTAATTTATCTAAGCATTCTCCATTAAATCCTACAAAAAATTTGTCATCGGCAAGGTCGCTTAAAGGAATGATTTTTACAGATACAGCGCCGCCAACCCGTTCTTCAATATCTTTTTTAACAATTGCTTGAACAGCGCCTTTGTCTTTAAAATTTGTATGATTGAATGAATTAAAATAGAGTTTCATTGATTTGGATTCAATAATGCAAGGAGTTTCGCATCCATAGCTGATTTCCGCCAGTGCAACAACGGGCTTGCCTTTTTCGTTCAGCCAAGACACTTCATAATGATTCCATAGGTCAAATCCAAAAAATGGTAAATTATCAGGGACGCCAATTTCGTCTCGTTTGCCTTTCCTTGAAATAGAGAAAAGCTTGTCAGGATTATAATGCGGGTCGTATTCGGCTTTTTTACCTAGTTCAGATTGTTCAGGTGTTATGTTGTTTTTGTTCATGCGGAGCCCTTTTATGTTACTGCCTATTTTAGTGACGAATTCTACCGTTTATAAGAAATTAATCCATGTTTTTTTTGGCAACAGGTTTCTATGGGAGATGCTTGGCGCATCCCTCTGCCTCGTCCTCGCGTTCGCTCGGAAATCCCATTGCAAACACTTTAACCACAGCGTCGTCAAAAATCATTATAGTGCATACATTCTGGATTGCTTTGTCGCACAAAACGCTCCTCGCAACAACCATTCTGTTCAAAAACCAATTTATGCAACAACGCCATGAGTGTTTATGGCATAAATTTTGATTTAATTTTTAATTATTTAGTTTGAATAATTCGAAGTATTTTATTAATTTTGTTAATACGTCTTTATGTACTCTGCTACCTGTTTGCTTGAGTTGCCAAATTGCCACATCTGGAAAAGTTAATATGATCTGTAAATGTTTTAATGTGTTAGGATCTTGGCTGGTACCTTTTTCGATTCTTTGTAGGGTTCGCTGATTTATGTCAAACACTAGAGCAATGTCTTGTTGTGTTATCTGAACTAATTGGGATGGCATTTATAGAGTTGGTGTAATTTTTATCATAGATGAACTCATATATCTCTTTCTTCTTATCAGATGTAAGCTCCCCGACAAATACCCTTCGTTTTTTTGTCTCCTTTAGCATGTTGCCGCTTTCCAAGTAAAAATCGGCTAGTGTTATACCTAATGTTTTGCCAATTTGATTGCACAGATATTCTACTTCTGGTAATTCAGGGGCTTCACTTTGTCTCATCATTAATATATAAGATTCCCCACCTAATTCTGCGGAATATTTTTTAAATTTCCCGTGGAAGAATCTATTATTGTGTGGCGCGGTGCTGGCATGGCTGTTGCCAGAAGAGGCGCTGGATCTTCTTTGTAAGCTGGTGAACTCTGCTTGGGTGGGGGTGCCAAAGGACTGAGTAAAACATTCAGTATGTAGGCCATACTGGGCGCTGCCGGTGTTTTCTATTGGTTGTCTACACTTTAAGCAATTCATAGTTGCGCTACCATTAAATTGATACCGTATATCATCAGTATACCTCAACGACTATAGTCGTCATGATGCACTTAACGACTTTAGTCGTTAATCTCGTGGTTTGAACGCGCAATTAATTCCTTGGGGGCCTCGATTTTAACTTCCTACTTTTAGCCCCGATATCGGCCCCACCCGGGAGTTAAATATTAGGGGCTTCTAGTGGATTTCGTTGGACAGAGATTAAATAAAAAACTCATCAGATACAAGGGGTTATGTATGTAGGCCCCCAAATCGGTCCCCAAAAATTCCGTACTGACGGGGGAATTGAAGCGGGGTCCTTCTTTTTTTTCCATTCGCTGTTCGCGAATCGCGAACGCTATTTTAATTGCCCTAGGCTTATTTGCATGTTCCCTGTTCGCGAACAGCGAACACATGTGCTATACTCAGTCTATACAATACAGGGATACTGAGATGTTAAAGCCACAAGATTGTATCATTTTAATAAAGCTATTAGCTAATCCTGGAATGGATTGGTCACAGCGCCAATTATCTAAAGCATTATGCATTAGCCTAGCTGAAACTAACGCTGGCATAAAGCGTTTAGGTGATGGTGGATTATTAAGAAAAGATAAAGATGATAAGCTTTTCCCAAATATTAATGCAGCAGAAGAATTTCTAGTAAGCGGGATTAAGTTTTTCTTTCCAGCGAAACTAGGGGAATATACTCGTGGTATGCCAACTTCAGTTGCAGCACCTATATTTCACGATAAGATTGCGCTGGGTAATGATCCAATACCTGTCTGGCCTGATGCTGTAGGAGAAAAAAGAGGGGTTGCTCTAGCACCTCTTCATCCATCTATACCTAAAGCATTGCGTGAAAATCCAGATCAACCTTTTTATGAATTATTAGTATTAATTGATGCGATAAGATCGGGACGTCCACGCGAACGTAATTTAGCTGCAGCTCTTCTAAAGGGAAAATTAAAGTATGCAAAGTAATAAGTCAGTAATGTTAGCAAATCTAGGAATGCTGGAGTTCGTAGCAACAAAGCTGGGTGAAATTCGAGATGATGTTGTATTTTTGGGCGGGTGTACTACGGGTCTATTTATTACTGATCCAGAATTTCCAGATGTTCGATACACATTAGATGTTGATTGCATAGTTGATGTTATTTCATTAAATCAATATCACCAGCTAGAAAAAAAATTAACTAAACGGGGATTTAAGAAATCGTTGACTGAGGATGTAATTTGTCGTTGGTTTTACGACGATGTGATCTTAGATGTCATGCCTACAGATGAGAGTATTTTAGGATTTGGGAATCGTTGGTATAAAAAGGCTATTGCATCATCAATAAATCATCAATTAACAGACAAAATAGATGTCAAAATAGTCACTGCTCCTTATTTTCTTGCAACCAAATTGGAAGCATTTAAAACGCGCGGAAAATCGGATTATTATGCAAGCCATGATTTTGAGGACATCATGTCAATTTTAGATGGTCGATTAGAAATAGTTGAAGAAATTGCCAAAGCGGATAATGAGTTGCGAAATCATTTAATTAATTCATTTGTAGAAATTGATAATAGCCCAGCTTTTAAGGGTGCTATTCAAGGACACTTTGTGCAGTATGGTAGTTTTGCCGATGATCGAATTGTAATGGTAGAACAAAAAATTAAAAAAATAATACGTAAGTAAATTATGCAATATGCTTGGTTAACAGATATTCATTTAAATTTTATTGATGAGTATGCGCGTCAAAAATTTTATCATGAAATTGTTAATACTCAATGTGATGGTGTGTTAATAAGCGGCGATATTGCAGAAGCGCCATACTTGGTTTCTATTTTAAATGAGATGGCAGAACACATCAAAAAGCCTATTTATTTCATATTGGGTAACCACGATTATTATCGAGGTCAAATTAACGAAGTGCGTGATGCAATGACGGGGTTGACCAAAGCTAACGGTAAACTATTTTGGTTGCCAGCATCAGGTGTGCAACAGATGGGTAATGATATTTTCTTGGTAGGTCAAGATGGATGGGCCGACGGTAGGTTAGGTGATTATCAAAATAGTAAAGTTGTGCTGAATCATAGCCGCATGATTGCAGATTTATTTCAGGGAAAAATCCTTGGTAAATTTCAATTGCTCGAAAAAATGCAGCAGCTAGCTGATGCAGATGCAATGCGACTGCAAGAGGATTTGGTTCGAGTGGTTAACCAACATCCTAAAAAGGTTGTTATATTGACGCATGTGCCGCCATTTCGAGAGGCTTGCATGCATATGGGA
>MGYH01000007.1:17258-21918 GCA_001801665.1 Gammaproteobacteria bacterium RIFCSPHIGHO2_12_FULL_45_12
GCGATGAGGAGTGGCTGCCTTATTTCAGCTCAAAAGTCATTGGGGATGTATTAACAACAGTTGTTCAGCAAAATCCACAAATTGAGTTTTTAGTGTTATGTGGTCATACGCATAGTCCGGCAAATGTTTGCTACGGTAATTTAGCCGTTGAGGTAGGAAAGGCTGAGTATTGTCGACCAGAGATTCAGAAGATTATTTTAGTTTAAAATAAAAAGGTTTTAATGGGTTCATTATTTTGGGCGTGTCAGGGGGAGTGTGTAAATAGCGTGTGCCGTCGAAAGCTATAGGAAAGATGGCGGTAGACCCGATGGAATCGGTCATCAGGGACAGATTTCACGGGGTACCCAAGTACCCCCTTATAATGCCCCCAAAACACACTGGATGCTGGGGGTATCAGTTGGACATCAATGGACGTAGCATATACAAAAAACCCCTTAATTTAAAGGGGTTATGGGTGTTTTAGGATGTTGTTGAATCTGAATTTGGTGGGGCGGCGTCAATCACATTTGCCTCATAACTATCTGAATTAAATCGATTATCTCAATGTGATTTTTCTGCAGGCCCCCAAATCAGCCCCCAAAAATAACGTACTGGTGGGGGAATTGAACCGAGGTCCTAGGTGTGATTATGCGTTCTAGGATTAATTATATTTTCAAAATGCTCTTTAAAGACTGCAAATGGAATCTCAACACTTTCCCAATTGCCGGAGCCTTGATCCATTGGAATATGCCTTTCCATTTGCTCGCAAGTAATTTTTGCCAGGCTTTGATTTTTGTTGCTTATGTCCCAGAGATGAAATAAATGATTATCGACAACTTTTGACCTGCTCCATTCATTGCTTGTGAGATGAAACGCTCCAGAGAGTCCGATCGTTGATGTCTTTACTTCAATAGAAAGAAAACTTTTATTTTGATTGTCTACCACTGAAAGAACATCATATCCATCACTGTTGTTATCTATAGATACCCACTTGGGTTTTAGACCTGTTCGCATTTCTTCATGATTTATTGTCAGGCGTTCACCTATACGACCAATTTCCATTAAGCGATCTGTTTTTTGACCGCGCGCCATTGCTGCTAACGTATCCCAGAATAGTACAACTTCATCGTCAGAACCATTTGCTAGTCCAGCTTCAATTAAAGTTTGCTCAATGTAGTTTCCGACAAACGATATTACTTTTTTACGCCCAAATGTTGCATTCTGCACCCAAGATGGTTTTGCAACATCTATAAAATCTAAAAGGGCTTGTTTGAGTCGCATTTTGTAGTTGCTTTGTGAGAGAAGATGTACGCCAGTTGGGGTGAGTGTCATTAATCCATCTGAATTTGTTCTTAACCATTTCATGTATTGAGCTGTTTCAAGCGCATTGGTGCCAGGAATGCAGCCAAGCCTTGGGAATGAAGATAATATTTGTGAAAAAGATAATGCGTTACGTGATGTGATTTCCAGCAACTCAAAGCAACCTTGTAGAATGCCAGGTGAGAATTGAATCACGGCATCTCCTTTGGTATGTCTCTAATTAGAGCTTGGATGTCTTCTTGAGTTAATCCAGTGCTGTACTCGTCCATGTCTTCTATATCATTTGGATCAATGGGGATTGGGTCTGGATGTAATGATGAGTCTTCTAAAGCTTCGGCCATTTTCCCAATCTTATACATCAGTCGTTCTCTGACTGTTTCATCAATACTACCTTTGCACTCTACGATTTCTATAGTGGTTTTCTGGTCTTTGGCCAATCCAAACCTATGAATTCGGTCCTCCGACTGTAGATAGTGTGCAGCGTTGAAGGTACGGTCTAAGTAGATTGCATGATGGCAAATTCGATGCAAGCTTACGCCTTCACTCGCTGCGGCAGGATTGGCAACCATTACACGGATATTTGGATCGTCATGAAACAGCTTGATTTTGCCTTCGCGAGTTTCATCATCAGTTTCATCGCCTGTATCAACTCCGCCGTGTATATACACAGCGCCAAAATCAGATAATCGGTCAGCGATATATTCAACATTTTTCACGAACGATGACCAAATTAAAACTTTTTGATTATTGTGCGCAAGTAAACGAGCTTTGTTTAGAACATATTTTAGTTTGGGACCGTCACCTTCAGCGAGGGTCGCAGTAAGTAAATCTGGGTTGATAAAGCCAATATCAGATAAAAGTAATGATGGATTTGATATGAACTGAAGTAACCGCGCTACAGACCTTCCAAGTGATCTAAATGCTTGTTTGTTTCGAATAGTTAAGGCGTTTGCGGCTTCTCTTGCTACTTCAAATTTCATAAGCTTGTAAAGCTCATACTGCATAGGCGCCATATCAAGTTTAACAATTTCACGAGTGACTGGTGGAATTCCTAGTTCTTTTTTGTTTGTTCTAACATAAACCGGGCGGATAAGTTCTATTACATTATTAGAATCAGAGGGAATTTCCGGGTAGAGAAAAGCGAACTGTGGAATAAGGTCATCTACTGATTGAGGCATTGGCGTGCCTGATAAAAGTAACTTTCCTACAGGTAGATGTGCTAAGCCAAGTGCGGCACGTGCTGTTAATTTGTTTACACCACTTTTAATTCGGTGACTTTCATCTAAAAAAACAAAAACGCTATGTTGGGCGCAATGAGCAGCCATCATGTCTGATACTCTTGATAGTTGTTGGTAAGTAATCAACATGAAGCGTGGGTTGGACGCCAATAATTTAGGAATGCTGTCTTTCCCGCCTTGACCACGAAGTCGAATGAAATCCTCTTTCAGGTGTGGCATGCAATCTGATAGTTGTTCGTCCCATGAAGCAAAAGCATTTTTTGGAGCAATTACAAGAAGGCAGTCTTTACTTGTAGCTTTATAAAAAAAATATGCTAAAGCCTCTGTTGTTTTACCAGCGCCTGGAACTGAAAAAGTAGCCGCAGCTGGCAGTGCAGCAATCTTGCAAACGTTTCGAATTTGCTCTGGTGAAAGATTTCTTTCAAACCCGGCGTCCTTAAGACCGGATAAAAGATCATCTGCTGATACAGGAGTTGCGCTTCTTGCTAGATTGTACCCCTCCGCAACGCGTTTTGAATTTCTGAGTAACTCAGCTGCAGATTTGGAAATGTGTAAATTTTGATTTAATGTAAGCCCATAACCACGAAATATGTCTAAAAGCTGAGGACGCAAAGATACAAAGTTCCACCAGGGCAATGAAACTTGAAATCCACCTTCTTGCGTGTAGTCATCGGTGTGGTCGAAGATCAGGCGCTTAATTATTTCAACCCAGGGAGCTTGCTCATCGCTCTGCTCCCATGAAACAAGTGCGCGACGATCTTTCTCGCGGTAGTCTATATTTAGCATTTTGTCTCGATATATTGACGGATTTTAGTTATTTGGGTTTCGATTTGTTCAAGCTGAGTTGATACTCCATCTATTTTGGTGTCAGCATGAAATCCATCTTTAATTGCTGCGGATAGTATTGCTTGTGCTTTGGCGCAGCAATCACGCAGATAATGCGCGCTTTTGGAATCTTTCTTTAGCTGCTTTTGACTTTCTATGACCTCTATAATAATTTTCCGAGTTTTCTCCGCGTTTTCAGGCTTCTGAATTTCTTTTGCTAATGGGATGTCTGTAGAGTTATCACTTCCAATCGCGGTACTACCGCCTAATAGGTCTTCAAGATTGGCATCAATAGCTGCTGGCTTGACGTCGAATTCCCTCTGAAGATTATCTTTAATAATATCTAGGCAGTCGACAATTGCTGGAATTGTTTGATATGCGCGGCCTCCCGCTTCATCTGGGTTATCAATAATCGTGTAGGCTGCTTGCTTGAAAACTTCCTGGCTGCCGCTGCCAGTAATTTTTTTGCGAGATCGAACAATCTCACGAAATGCATATTCATCAGATGATATTTCAGACCACATATTGGCACGACCTCTTGATCGGAGGTAATCGTCCGCATAAGAAAGCATGTCGAAGCGTTCTTCTATTTCATTTTCTTTTTTGCCATAGAGTTCGCCGAGCTCTTTATTTGTAAAGCCATCGCGCTTTTGTTTTGCTAACATCATGCTAGCTTCTGCATCCCAGGTGTAATCAGCTTTTATATCCTTCTCAATTTGAAGAATAGCCTCTAGTCTATCCAGCTCTTTTTCGTCACAGTGTGGGATAATCGCTACATCTATGTAACGAAAGTGGTCGTATTTGCTGCTGTCGCTATGAACTAAGTCACGCCATGTTGATAATCTTCGATTTCCGTTTAGAACGAATCCTTCTTCAGTTAGTAAAATCGGATCTCGTTGTTTGTTCGTCGTATCTTCGAAATATTTTCTCAAATCTGATTGACTAGCTAATTGGAGTAGTAATCCGTGTTGCGCTTCTTGTGCATCCCACATTTCTGCGTCACCAGAAAAAATATCTTGTTTTACTTTTGGATTCTTTGCTAAATACTCAGATTGCAACGATACAGTTCTGCCGTTAGCCAGACGGTATTTGGGCAGTTGAATTGGTATTCTGATTATTGGGATATCAGTATTTTTCCCTTGAAAGATAATGCGGGTTGTTGCTTCAGTAGGATTTGCAAGTAGTTTTTTGAATTCTTCAATGCGTGCTGGTTTGTGCCATCCAAAGCGAGTCGATGCGGATGTTATTGATGAAGGTGTATTGTCAGTCATAGTTATAATTCCAATGCAAAAATAAGA
>MGYH01000008.1:0-2604 GCA_001801665.1 Gammaproteobacteria bacterium RIFCSPHIGHO2_12_FULL_45_12
GTCGAGATGAAGGTGTTAATTGAGCAAGTCCGCGAACAAGTGCAAAACGTTGAGTAGTCGTGACGCATTAATGGGTCCATTGATCGCTATTCAGATGTCACTTGTTGGCGAATAATTAGTAAAAATTGCAGCGCATATACCGTCAACCCGGAAAAGGTAGACGAAAAAGCAGCAGAGGATGCGGCTTGTGAGGAACGCCAAAAGGATTGCATATTACCTTTTAAGGCTTCTCCAAGTTGTTTAGGATTGGCGTTTTTCATTAGTTTCAAAAGGAATTTATCAATCTGTTTCTGGGCAGACTTATCTAAGCTAGCAAATTCTTTTTTAGCTTTTTTGTCAAAATCAATCGTCCAAGCCAAGCTCTTTCCTTACTTTTTCATAGGGTATGCGAGGGTTGTTTTCTTCTAAGCGAGCAACCGCCAATAGATAATCTTCACGATCTTCTAAAAATTGCTCTAATGCCTTTCGGATATAGTAGCTTTTAGAGCGATGCGTTTCGCGGGCAACTTTTTCTAGCTGTGTTTCTAATTCTTTGGGTAATCTTACTGCTATCATAAATCACCTGTTTGCGTAATTTGTAATACAAGTATAACACTCAGCAAGAGGAAAAGCGACTCTTACAAAAACTTCTCTCCCCAGTACATGATGAAATTTCTGTTGTTCGTCCTTTGGAGGCATGCCCTTCGACGCGCTTCCAAAGAGCAGCTATATAATTGCTAAATTATCATATGGTTGCCATCACCCTACCACCTAATGATTCAGCTCGTCCTTTTTTCATTTGGTGTGAAGTGACCATGCATGATTTCATGCGGACACCGTTTGTAAAACACCCTCGCGGTCTGTGCCTAACCAGTGCCCAGACAAGGCGGTGATCGATAAGTGTTTGTCTAGCGGATGTGAAAAGCAGACATACCAGAGTATTCCTAAAGCGACCAGCTTCACCAGAATCACCAATATCATCTCTTTACGATAATAAGAGCGTTGCATCAGGCCGCCTGTTTAGAGATGTTCTTCTTCTAAAACTTTTAACATTAATTCAAATCGTTCTGGTGAAAAGACACGTGCCAGCAGTCTCAAGCGTTCAAAGACAATGTTGCGGCGTAAAAACAAACTTGCCATGATATTCTCAGGCGTGTTGTTCTCCTCGGCATACATTAAGAGCTTGGATGCGGAGCCGGGATCAATGGTATCAATGAATTGTAATAATCTTAAAATACGTGAGGTCTTCAAGTGCGCGCACAAGGCGACAAATTTGTCTTCCTGGCCCAGCTCAAAGGCGGTCAATTCACTTAAGGCTTCTCCTAATTTAGCGATGACACGCTCAAGTGCGGGGTTGCCATCCATCGTCCAGCCTTCCGCTGTTTCCATGAAAGCAATGACCCGATAAATCATGGGGTCATCATAGTTTTTCCAAAACGCATGTGATTCCTCTAAATCCAGATGACTCATGATTGACCTATTTTATTGAGTGGCATTAGCCAGGTGAGATACCTTGTGCTTTTGATAGTAAATAAGACTCATTGACACGGTTGTTCGTGATTAACAACGTATTTGTCATGGCTTGCGCTGTCAATAGCTGTTTTTGGGCGTCCAGTAGTTTTGACAGTAAAATATACATTTGTGACTGGAACATTAATAACTGGCGTAAAACGATCCCAAGCTCCTCGGTCGCGACTTGAGTAAACCACTTGCTACTACTTGCCTGACCGATAAGCGCGGCTTGTGCGATTGAGGTGGTGGAGTTGTTGCTATTTGCGAGCGCGTACCCATTGAAGGATTCGACAGACATCACGGTGTTGTAATAAGCCATGTAATTATCAATATCAGGCTGCTTGCCTGCCCAGCCAGCTTCGGCAATGGGGTGATTCAGGCCAAAGCCACTGGCATTCATAATGTAGTTGTTGGCGGCGGAAGCAACATTGCTCGCTTTTGGTGCGGGCGGCAGGCCGAGCGTCGAGGAAAAAGTGAGATCATTAATGTTAGGGATGATTTTTAACACGGCGGGATGATCAGAGGCAAAGAGACTCAGTGGCAAGGGTTGACTAGGGGATCCGAACAAAGCAGCCGTGAGTTGTAAATTCTGGTTAGGATCGGCTGCTTGCATAAAGCCATTCCCCATCAGGGTGAAATTCATTTGCATCAGTGCCGTGCTGATGGACTTGTCTTCGGTTAGCCAGCTTTGCACTTCTTTCCCTACCAGCGTGATAAAATCAGGCAGATTGTTCACTCTGTCTAAAATTTCCCGCGTGTTATCCATGATACTTTTTAAGTAAGCGTTTGAAATGCCTGAATCATCTGCTCGCGAGTCTGACAAGCAGAAAAAACTGAGCGTACCCGCCGCTCCAAGCAGCAACAAGAACTTTTTAAGCCGATTGATGTGACGCATGATGTGGCTCCTTCATGGTGTTCAAGTGTTAATATTGTATGCCCCAGCCGGTGCTGCTATTGCTATTGTTTGAAGGCGGCGGTGTATTGGGGCTGTTAGGTTTGCCGGTACCAAAACCAGTGTAAGCAGGCGCTTGAGACGCTTGAGGCACTTGAGGTGCTTGAGCCCCACTGGTTGGCGCGGGCGCATAGGCGGGTGGCTGCGGCGCATAGCTTGAC
>MGYH01000008.1:2644-10461 GCA_001801665.1 Gammaproteobacteria bacterium RIFCSPHIGHO2_12_FULL_45_12
CACTTGTTGAGACAGGTTAGACAAAGTTTGCTGGTGAGCGCTTTGAACCTGAGCGGCAAAAGAATCAGGTGATATCACCGGGTTTGGTGCGGGCATGGTATTGCTGGGTGCGGTGGACGGTGGGAGTGGATTGGTGGCGGCATGCACGAGTGCTGTGCCAACCAAAAGCAAGAGGCTGATGGTGAGGAGAAAGGCTCTGGGTATGATATTGAACATAAATGCTTCCTTGCCTTGGTGAATGTGAGATGCCAATGATTGCAGTATAGGGCATTTTACGCGAAATATTAATAGTAGCATGGTTGTAAAGTTTTGCCATCTCAGCTAATAATATGAACTAATATCCGCTTTTAAGGGCACCCACGGTATGGCTTTAAAAGATGTGCTGAAAGTTTCGCGCAAAACCTTTCTGAATCCTTCAGCGTGGCTGAGTTATGATAGCTTGAAAACGGATAGTAAAAGTGTCTGGGAAATAGTGAAAGGCTTGTTTGCGCTGCCTAAGCGTGAAGAGGTGCGGGAAGAAACCTTTGAGCAAGCGATGGAACGACTGCAGCTGACAGAGACACAAGTGGTAGCCGCCATCAGGAATTTTCGGACCAGTGCCATTTGTTTTGCTCTTTTGGGGTTAGGCGTGTTCTTTTACTCTTTTTACCTTTTATTTAGCGGGGTGTTTTTCACGGCTTGGTTCTTGGGAATGGCGGTGACCACTTTGTTGTTTAGCCAAGCTTATAAATATGATTTTTGGGCGTTTCAAATGAAACGTCGTCAATTGGGTCTCACGTTTGCGGAATGGAAGCGTCATATCCTGGGTGATTAAGGAAGTCTATTCATGATTAATCTGTTCCAGTTTGCGGCCGACGACAAATCACTGACTTATCTCGTGACCATTTTTGGTACCATGAACGGCATTATTGCGGCCAAAACAGCCGCGGGTGGGTCGATATCAGGCGTATCGGTGACCATTTTGGGCACCATGTTTAGTATTTTCAACTCGGTGATTCTGGCCATTGCGGCGTTAATGGTGGTGTATATCACGGTGGTGGGTGTGATGATGACCGCTCATGAAGGTGAATTCATGAAGCAGTGGAATTCACTTTGGATGCCGGTGCGTGTGGTGCTTGGCATTGCGGCCTTGGTGCCGACGGGGTCGGGATATTCTGGGCTGCAAATGCTCATGATGTGGGTGATTGTGCAGGGAATCGGCGCGGCGGATGTGGTGTGGACGACGTCATTAAACTACATTCAAAACATGGGCTCCATACAGGCGCAAGCGACCGTGAGTAATGTGGGGATGACGCAGAACTTGAGCTTCCTGTTTCAAGGGCTGGTTTGTGATGCCAGTGCCAGACGCTCAGATCCCAATCCTTTTAGTCGAACCACGACAATTGATGAGGGCGGTTATTATTGTAACGCGGCGAACAGGAAACGCGATAAATCATTTTGTAGCAGCGGCAATGTGTTTAATCCCAATTCGGGCAGTTATCAAATGGGGCCAAATGGCGCCTGCGGTACCGTCACATATTGCTCTCAGACAACGGTGTGTGCCGTTGGCAGTACTGCGTCAATGGCCTGTGAAGTGTGTAAAGCGCAGGTGGGCGCGCTCGCTGCGATCATTAGCACCTTTTCAGGCATTGCGGGGCAGTTTGTCAATGCGGATTATAATTATCAGCAATATTATTATGCCAGCTTTAATCCTAATAATGATCAAACACCGCCTGATCAATTGAGCTGGTTATCAACCTATTGTACGGATAAAGGTTTATCCGTTTGCGCGGGCCAAAATCTGGTATCGCCAGGAACGCCAGGAGCCAATGCAAGCGCAGAAGTGGTCAGTGTTTTATATTGGCCCTATGCCATCAAGCCAATCGTAAATAATGTCAATTTTATCGATACGGCCTCAAGCTATTACGGCAATGCAATAGGCGCCGCTGCTAACGCCTATATTACCTTGTCTCCTAAAGATGAGATGCAGGGTGTTTTACAAGAAGCGCGGGATGCGGGCTGGTTATTTGCAGGGGGTTATTATAACTTGATTGCCAAGGTGAATAATGCGAGCGCGAAATCTTCCATACCGACCTTGTCGGTGGCACCCATGATCGGCAGCCAGGATTCGCCATTATACAGTTACCGTATAAATTTTGATGCGGCGGATTATTTGCTGAACGATGCGGCGGGCAGCGCGGCACAGGCAAATGCGGCCGACGGCAAAGTAAACGTTTCATTCCGAATGTCACCTACGTCCACTTCGGGCATGAAGGGCATGGATAAAATGGTTGGTCCTGCCACGGATGTGCTGGATACGTCGTTTTCCGCCATGAGCGGGTCGCTGGATGATAGTTCGCTTTTTGGGCTGGGGGGAACAAATCCCATTATTCAGGCGCAGTCACTGGGCAATAAGTTAATATTGGCAGTGGAAATTGCTTACCCCATCTTGCTTGTCATCATTATTGTTTTGGGAGCGTTAGGCTTTTTAAGTCCATTTGTGCTGGGTACGGGGGTGACTAATCCCGTTGGCGGGATGGGCATCCTGGTTGGGATGCTGCTTTTTCCCCTCATTTTCGCATTATTTGGTATCTTGATATTTTATGGCAGTCTGCTCGCTGTCTATGTCCCGCTTATCCCCTATATTATTTTTACATTTGGTGCCATTGGCTGGTTTCTTGCGGTGGTTGAAGCAATGGCAGCGGGGCCGCTGGTTGCTTTGGGCATTTTGAGTCCAGGTGGTCATAGCCTCATTCTGGGCAAGGCTGAGCCTGCCTTATCCATGTTATTGAGTATTTTCTTGCGGCCGAGTCTGATGATTTTTGGTTTAATCGCCGGCAGTTTATTGGCCGCTGTTTTTGTCAGCATGGTGAATCAATTATTCGTGACAAACTTAATGAAAGATATTGGTGGTTCAAGTCCGGTTATCTTAATTTTAATGCTGGGTGTTTATGTTGGTTTGGTGGTGACGGTGGTGAATAAGAGTTTTAGCACCATTCATATCCTCCCTGATCGCGTATTAGGCTGGATTAGTGGACAAACGGCGCATAGTGAAAAAGGGATGGAAGAGCTTGCTCAAACCAAAAGCGGTGTCGAGGGCTCAGCGAGAGGGATGGCGGGTGGAGCGGAGAAAACGGCCGAAGGGGCGAAGTCAAGCGCAGGAGAGTTTGCTCGCGGGCAGCAGTATAAAAAAGAGTCGGACAAGAAAGCGAAGCAAGCCGCTGGCAGCCCGAATATCAGTGGTGATAAACCTGGCAGTAAGTGATGAGTCTTTATTTAGCTGCCCTCGCGGATTAAATCAGTTAAACTAAGCTTTTCAATTTTCCCACTGGAAATAGTTAGTGAAGCTATTTAACTGGATGAAACAACACACGATCAGCACTATCATCGTGTTAGTCGTGCTCGTTTGGGCGGCTGAAAAAGGCTGGCCTTGGTTGACGGCCAAACTTTTTAGCCATGCCTCACCCATTTATGTGGACACGATTGTGTTAGCGCCGCAGGCGGGCAGTTTACGCTGGCAGGCGGTTGGCACCATTAAAGCAGCACAAGATATTGTGATTGAGAGTGAAGTGACCGGGGTGGTGCAGGATGTGCGGGTCGCACCTGGCCAAACGGTGAAACAGGGTGAAACCTTGCTGGATATCCGGCATGACGACATTCTGGCCAATTTGCAAAAAGATCAGGCCATTCTCGCGCAAAAAAAATTATATTATGAACGTCTGGAACGCATTGTAAAATCCAATTCCGTGTCACAGGAGCAAGTGGGCGAAGCCTTGAGTGAATATCAACAGGCCGAAGCGGCGGTTCATGCGGATCAGGCCCAGTTGGACAAATATATTATCAAGGCACCGTTTGGCGGCGTGATTGGCATTTGGCAGGTGGATATGGGTCAGTTGGTGCGTCAGGGCGACCCCTTGGTTTCCTTAACGCAATTGTCACCCGCTTTTGTGGATTTCAGGCTGCCTGCCAAAGCCTTAGGCAGCATCAAGGCAGGTGATACCGTGCAATTTACCAGCGGCACTTATCCGGATCGAACATGGCAGGGAAAACTGGTGGGGATTGAGCCGCAATTAGACAGTGCGACACGCAGTGTCCTGGTGCGCGCAGAGGTTGATAACACAGACGGCAAGCTGGTACCGCGTTTATATGGGCAGGTTCTGCTGATCAAGCCGTTGCCCCCTCAATTGTTCATTCCCCAGGAAGCCGTGATTTATGACCCAGAAGGCGCCTCCGTGTATGTGTTGCGAAACCATCTGCCGGATCAGGTTTATATTACCCTTGGTGCACGTCAGGATAATAATATAGTGGTCGAAAAAGGGTTGCAGGCGGGAGACGAGGTGGTGATGGCAGGCATGATGAAGCTTTATTCTGGCGTCAGTGTGGTTGTGAGGCAACGTGATGTGCAGACACCCACAACGGCTCAACCCAAAACTTGAGGTAGCGGATGTCATTGACTGATTTATTTATTCGTCGGCCTGTCGTTGCCTTTTCCATTAGTTTGCTTATTTTGTTGGCAGGCGCTTGGGCGATGATGCATTTGCCACTGAGTTTGTATCCGCGCGTGACCATCCCGGTGGTCATGGTGGAAACACTTTACCCAGGTGCAAGCCCTGAGGTGGTGCAAAATTATGTGACCACGCCATTACAGGCAAATTTAAGCGGTATTGATGGGGTGGATTACATCACCTCAAGCAGCAGCCAGGGGAACAGTGAGATTGAATTACACTTTCGTTTAGGGTTTGATCTGGATCAGGCCGTGTCCACGGTGATGCGCCAAGTGCAAACGGTTGCCGCTGAACTGCCAGCGGGGGCGTTTGCGCCAACCATTAATGCGGGTGATAACCGGAATTTTTCGTTTGTGTTGCGTGCCACCACCACGACCCCAACACTGGAGTGGATGACGGACTATCTGGATCGCGTGATTGTGCCGCAGTTTGAATTAATGGATGGTGTGTCCCAGGTGTTTGTGTGGGGCCCAATGTATACCATGGATATCCGCTTAAACCCCCAGCAATTAATGGCTTATCAATTGAGCGCGCAAGACGTGGTGCTTGCGCTGCAAAAATATAATATTCCCGCCGCACCCGGTAAAACCTATGGCATGAATGTGAATTATGCGTTGAATCCAGATACCACCTTGCATACTGAGGATGAGTTTAATCAGTTAATTGTGAAAAATGCAGGTGCTAAATCTGTCTATTTGAAAGAGGTGGGTGAAGCCCTGTTTCATGGCATTAATGAAACAGTGCGCGCTTATTTTAATGGCACACGGGGTGATGCCATTGCCATTGCCTTAAATCCCAATAGCAATCCGCTGACAGTGGCTGATCTGTTGCAAAAACGCTTGTCAGATATACAAAAATATTTGCCTGCCAACATGCAAATTGGTGTCATTTATGACATTACCAAATTCATTCGCGCTTCCTTGCATGAAGTGATCAAAGCGATTGGTGAGTCGTTGCTGGTGGTGGTGATGGTGATGTTACTGCTGCTCGGTAGTCCGCGCACCGTGGTGATCCCCTTGCTGGCAATTCCACTGTCCTTGATTGGCGTTTGTTTTGTGATGTGGTTATGTCATTTTTCATTTAACACCTTAACGCTGCTTGCGATGGTGCTTGCGATAGGCCTTGTGGTCGATGATGCCATTGTGGTGGTAGAAAATATTGTACGCCATATTGAAGAGGGCAAGTCACCACTTGATGCGGCGTTAATTGGCGCGCGTGAGATAGCAGGCCCGGTGGTTGCCATGACATTAACGCTCTCAGCCGTTTATGCGCCCATGTTGCTCGCCAGTGGTGTGACGGGTCATTTGTTCACTGAATTTGCCATGACCTTGGCAGGGAGTGTTTTAATCTCGGGTCTGATTGCCTTAACGCTGTCGCCATTACTGTGTGCGCGCCTGATTACGTCCGATGCCCTGCATCATGCTTGGGTTTTGAAGGCAGAGCAGCGTGTGAGTTGGCTGCGCGTGCGTTATTTGGCGAAACTAAAGCTGATTTTGAATCAACGTAAAAAAATATTATTTGCTTGGTGCGCCATTTTAGTCAGTTGCGGGGTGATGTATCAATGCACGCCGCATGCGCTAGTGCCTGAAGAAGACGCTGGCATTTTGCAATTGGCTGGGCGTGCGCCAGCCGATGCGAATCTTAATTATCTGGAAAAATATCGTGGTGCGATTGAATCGATTCTCAATCAGTCACCCGATGTGACGGGTTATGTGGAAGTGTTGCGGAATAACGTGTTATTTGGTTACGTTAACTTGGTGGATTGGTCAAAGCGCAGTCAGTCTGGCGTCAACATGCGGGCAGCGTTGCAACAACAGCTAGATAAAATTCCAGGGGTGAGTTCTTATGTGAGTAACATCTCTTTATTGCCAGGCACGGACACGAATGCCATTAATCTGGTGTTGGTGGGAAATGTGGGTTATCCCGAACTGTATAAGGCCGCGAAAACGCTGGAGCGTCTGGGGCGCGCCTCGGGCGATTTTCTTTATTTGCGTGATGATCTCGATTATAACCAGCCGCAGGTCGATTTCCAGATTGATCGAACGGCTGCGGCGGCCATGAATGTGACACCGAATAACATTGCGACACAGTTATCCAGTTTATTGAGTCAGGGTCGTATTCAACAATTTGCATGGCAAGGCCATAGTTATGACGTGGAAATCAGTATACCGCCTGAATTCAGGCGTAACCCTGAAGATATTGCGAATTTGCACATCCCAAATCAGGAGGGTGTGCTGGTGCCATTAAATAGCCTGATTAGCATGAGTACCTCGGTGGTGCCGCAAACGTTAAATCAATTTCAGAAAATGAATAGTGTGACCATCATTGCACAACCCGCGCCAAGGGTAAGTTATTCTGAAGCCTTGTCCGTGCTGCAAACGTTGGCGAAAACGAATCTGGATAATAAAATCATGCAAGATTATTCCGGCATGACGCGGCAATTCCTGCAAGAGGGTCAACGTAGCACCTGGATTTTTCTGTTAGCGATTATGGCGATTTTTTTGGTGCTCAGTATTCAGTTCAACCGCTTTCAGGATGCGCTGATCATTTTGTTAGGCAGCGTCCCACTAGCTATGTTTGGTGCGTTACTGCCGTTATGGCTGGGGCTCGGCTCCATTAACATTTACACCCAGATTGGTTTGTTAACGCTAGTTGGTTTAATCAGTAAGCATGGCATCCTGTTGACGGAATTTGCCAATCACGCGCAGCTTCAAGATCAGTTGAGCCCGTTACAAGCCATTATCCAGTCAGCCAAATTACGTTTCCGTCCGATTGTCATGACGACGGCTGCCATGATGGTGGGTGCGCTGCCTTTGGTTTTCGCCACGGGTGCCGGTGCTGAAAGTCGCTATGCGCTGGGTATTGTCATTGTGTTTGGCCTTGGCATTGGAACGCTCTGTACCTTGTTTGTTGTCCCTGTTCTTTATCTCTGGTTTGGCCGTCGCGCAGGTGAGATATCCTCCGTTCCCCTGAATGCATAAACGTTTGCGCGGTCATCGATCAGGTTCGTGCGCTAGATAAGAAAAGATTTCTTCGCATTGAGGGCGAATTATCTTCGCATGAAATGAATCTTATCGATGATGGATTACGTCAAGTGCTAGCACTTTAGTTGTCATTCCTACGTTGCAAAAAACGCTCCTCAGAATGCCCGTTACGGAGTGCTAGCGCGTTGCATCATTCATTCGTCGTTGCGAGGAGCGTTTTTTGCGACGCGGCAATCCAGTCTTTGACTTTATAGTCACCCAGCGTATAGATCATGTCATTTAGGATTTATCGATTCAATAAGAAGAATTTTATTTTTCCAGTTTCGCATGGTTGCCATGATATAAATGA
>MGYH01000009.1:0-7827 GCA_001801665.1 Gammaproteobacteria bacterium RIFCSPHIGHO2_12_FULL_45_12
GTGGGCGCATTGTTAGTGGGCGCGATGATAGGCCGTACACTCGGTTTTGTGTGGGGTGTGCCAACGGTCGGTGTGCATCATTTGGAGGGGCATTTGATGGCGCCCTTTTTAGAGCCAAAGCCCCCGTCATTTCCTTTTTTAGCCTTATTGGTATCGGGGGGGCACACTGAGCTGGTGAAGGTGCAAGGCATGGGGCGTTATGAAATCATGGGGGATACGCTGGATGATGCGGTGGGCGAGGCATTTGATAAAACAGCCAAACTGTTAGGCTTGGGTTATCCGGGCGGTGCGTTGTTAGCGAATTTGGCAACACGCGGCAACCCCAGGCGTTTTCATTTTCCGCGTCCCATGATTGACAGGCCGGGCCTTGATTTTAGTTTTAGTGGGCTTAAAACGTTTGCGCTAAACACCGTGACAGCACATGGTCTGGATGAGCAAACAAAAGCGGATGTCGCCAGAGCATTTGAAGAGGCGGCAGTTGAAACGTTAATGATTAAATGTCGTCGTGCCTTGCGTGAAACAAACTATCAAACCTTAATTGTGGCAGGTGGCGTTGGGGCGAATGCCGCGTTACGGCAGTCTTTGCAGGCGATGTGTGAGAAGCAGCGGGCTCAGCTTTTTTTCCCGCGACCTGAATTTTGCACAGATAATGGCGCGATGATTGCCTATGTCGGTTGTCAACGGTTAATGGCGGGAGAGTCTGAGCCATTGGGTGTGACAGTGCATCCGCGTTGGGCGATTGACTCCCTTCTTTGACGTGTTTGCCGCTTTCATTTTCCAAGGCGGCTTTCAGTGCCTGCTAATAATTGCCGAATGTTCCGCCTGTGTCGTAACACGAGAAATACACTCATGAAGGTGACGGCGATGACATAGGCCAGGCTTTGTGTTGCATACCAGAGATAAAGCGGCGCGAGTGCTGAGGCAATCAAGGAAGCTAAAGACGAGTAGCGGGAACAAAGCGCAATGAGTAACCAGGTGCCCATCCAGCACAAACCTGCTGGCCACGAAAGGGCGAGCAGGCAGCCAAGGGTGGTCGCCACGCCTTTGCCGCCCTTAAAATGAAAAAAGAGGGGGAACAGGTGTCCTAGAAAGGCGGCTAAGGCAACCAGGGCGATCGTGGTTTCACTAAATCCAAGCCACTTGGCGGCTAATACCGGCAACAAACCTTTTAAGGTGTCGCCGAGCAGGGTGAGTACGGCTGCTTTTTGGCTGCCAAGGCGTAATACATTGGTGGCACCCGGATTATGTGAGCCCTGGGTGCGGGGGTCAGGCAGTTGCATCAGGCGGCAAATAAGGATGGCACTTGAAATGGAGCCAAAGAGATAAGCAATACAAATGGCAAATACGGTTCCCATAAAACACCTGATTTGTGTGGTGATCGTTCAATTTGGCAGTAAGTTAACATACTCTTTCACTAAAACGTAAGAGTAGACAGTCTATATCGTCTGCGGGCTTTCTGTTATGCTCAGGTGAATTACAGAATGAGGTGCTTATCTTATGTCATCGAAAGTGGACAATCTGATCTGGATCGATTTGGAAATGACGGGACTGAACCCTGAGCAGGATCGTATTATAGAAATCGCCATGATAGTCACTGACTCAAACCTGAATAAGGTGGCGGAAGGCCCCGTATTTGCGATTCATCAACCGGATGTGTTGCTGGATCAAATGGATGAATGGAATACGCGGCAGCATAATCGGTCAGGCTTGGTGAAGCGTGTGAAAGAGAGTTGTGTTAGCGAACAACAGGCAGAAGAGGCGATGCTTGCTTTTCTAAAGGAGCATACCCTTGAAGGGAAGTCACCCATGTGCGGCAATAGTGTGTGGCAAGACAGGCGTTTTTTGACACGCTACATGCCTGCGCTTGAAAAATATTTTCATTATCGTTTGATTGATGTTAGCACCTTGAAAGAACTCGCATTACGTTGGGCACCTAAAATTTATGGCGGCCTGCAAAAAGAATCTCAGCATTTGGCTTTGGAAGATATTCGCGATTCCATTGCGGAGCTGCGTTATTATCGTGATAAATGGTTACATGCTGGCACGGTCGGCAGCTAATTGCCGATCCAGCGCCCAGATGACATGTTCGCGCACGATCGCAGATGGGTGCTGTCGTTTTTTCTCTAGCGCATTCACAATGGCGGCATCATAAGGTGCGTTGCCCAGTGCGACGGCAATATTGCGTAGCCAGGCAGCGTGTCCAATGCGGCGTATAGCGGACCCTTCTGTTTTTTGCAAAAAGGTTTCCTCTGACCAGTTGAATAAGTCGAGTAAGGCTGGTGCGTGTAGCGCATGTCGGGGATGAAAGGCGGTCTCGCCCGTGTGTCTGGAAAATTTGTTCCAGGGGCAAATCAGTTGGCAATCATCACAGCCATAAATACGGTTGCCCAGTAAAGGCCGCAGTTCGGGAGGAATGGAGGCTTGCGACTCAATCGTTAAATAAGAAATGCAGCGCCTTGCGTCTAGTTGATAAGGGCCAATGATGGCTTGAGTGGGGCAAATATCCATGCAAGCAGTGCAACTGCCGCAATGACTGCTGGAAGGGGTTTGTGCCTCATCCACCGGCAGCGGCAGATCGGTGTAAAGTTCGCCTAAAAAAAACCAGGAGCCTGCTTTGGCGTTGATCAGGTTGGTGTGTTTGCCAATCCAGCCGAGTTGTGCTTTTTCCGCAATGGCTTTTTCCAGTACCGGCGCGCTGTCACAAAACGCGCGATAGCCGAAACTGCCCACCTGGCCGGTAATTTTTTGGGCCAATATGGCAAGACGCTTGCGGATGAGGCGGTGATAATCCGCACCTAAGGCATATCGGGAAATATAGCCTTGTTCGGGATTTTTTAACACCGCCGCCATGTGAGTGTTAGGCGGCAAGTAATCCATGCGAACAGAAATGACACGTAAGGTGCCAGGGATGAGCTCGGCGGGACGAGAGCGCTTTGTGCCATGTCGTGCCATATATTGCATGGTGCCGTGCAAGTTCCTGGCCAGCCATGCTTGCAGCCGCGTTTCGTAGAGGGCCAAGTTCGTATCCGTAATGCCGACTTGTTGAAACCCCAGTTCAAGCCCCCATTGCTTAATGTCCCTAGCAAGGGATGACATGGGCGGCAAGGTTGGGCGACTTTCAAAGGTGACGGGTTTCATATTTTTTGCATCATGTGGCCTGTATTCGTGTCATAATAAATCTTATTTGGGTTGGTTGAACATAAAGAAAGTGGCGGCGTCATGCAAGTTTTGGCTGCACTCTAAGACAATAAGCCGACAGTGGGAATAACTTATGACTAAATTAGTAAAAAATAAAACAGGCATGGGTGTTTCGTATGAAGTTTAGGTTGTTAGGCAGTATTTTACTCATTGTGGGTTCCTCCATTGGCGCGGGCATGCTGGCACTGCCCCTGGCGACTTCGCAACTGGGTTTTTTGGGGTCAGTGGGGCTGCTATTTTTATGCTGGTTTGTCATGACGGCAGGAGGGCTGCTCATTCTGGAAGTGAATCTCTGGTTGCCGCAAAGCAGTCATCTCATTTCCATGGCGAAAGCGACCATTGGCCCGGTAGGGCAATTGCTCTCATGGATCATGTATTTATTACTACTTTATTCCTTATTGTGCGCGTACATCGCGGGTGGCAGTGATTTGTTTCATCATTTGTTTTTGTCGAGCCATTTTGCCTTCCCACGCTGGGTGGCCTCGGTGTTATTCACGGGGTTGCTGGGGTTGGTGGTTTTTTTAGGTATTCATGCGGTGGATTACGCCAATCGTGTCTTGATGATGGTTAAGCTGGGTGCGTTTGTATCGCTCGCTTTCTGTCTCGCGCCTTTTATTTCGGCCAAACATTTAATGGCGAGTGGGTTTAGTGGGGCAACGTTTGCCGCGGCACTTACCGTCACGGTGACGTCTTTTGGTTTTTCAGCCATTGTGCCGAGTTTGCGTGTGTATTTTGCGGGGAATGTGAAAAAATTAAGAATGGCCATTATAGTGGGCAGTTTAATTCCACTGGTTTGCTATATTGTCTGGGATGCCGCCATCATGGGGGTGATTCCGCGGGGAGGTCAACATGGTTTGATGGCTGTGTTGCACTCGACAAATGCCACCAGTGATTTGGTCAATACCATCAGTGCGGTTGCATCCCATGGTGCTGTGACCTTGTTTGCCAAACTGTTTACCTCAGTCTGTGTGGTGACCTCGTTTATTGGGGTTGCGCTTTGTCTGTCTGATTTTCTGGCAGATGGGTTGCAGCTGGAAAAAAAGGGGATGGGCGGGGTGGTGATTCACCTGATGGTCTTAATGCCGCCTTTGTTACTGGTTTTGTTTTATCCGCATGTGTTTGTGAAGGCGTTAGTCTACGCGGGTATTTATTGCGTGGTTTTGCTGGTGTTCATTCCTGCGTGCATGGCATGGGTTGGGCGCTATCATCGTCACAAGACTAGCGAAAGTGGGTACAGGGTGGCGGGCGGCAAGCCACTGTTGCTGTTCTTGTTGGGCTTTTCGCTGCTGACAGTCGTGTGGGGGCTGATAGGCTAAAGTAGCTTCCAGTTGGGAAATGCAGGAAATGCTTGACAATGACAGTGAGCATCTGTACAATTATCATTCAATTTTTAAATAAATAAACAATTAAATATCAATTAGTTAGCAAATAATAATTAATTAACGTGTTAAAAAACCTCGAGTGACGGGGAAATAACAAAAGAATGAGGGGCGAATTCATGAATTCAAGGCTGTTTGGCGGTATTTTACTGGTCATTGGTACGACCATTGGCGCTGGCATGCTGGCGTTGCCAGTTGCGACGGCCGAATTGGGTTTTTGGGGATCCATGGCCTTGTTGCTGGGCTGTTGGGGTGTGATGACAGCGAGCGCACTCTTATTTCTTGAGGTTAACTTGTGGTTGCCGGCCAATACCAACGTCATTTCAATGGCGGGTGCGACCCTTGGCAGAGGGGGTCAGGTGATTGTTTGGGTGGTTTACTTGTTCCTGCTCTACTCCATTTTGTCGGCCTATATGGCAGGTGGCGGCGATTTATTTCATTATATGCTGAACAAAGTGGGACTGAGCATTTCCTTGGGCGCATCCTCCATTTTGTTTACGGCTTTGTTTGGCGTGATCGTTTATTTTGGAATACGCGTCGTTGATTATTTTAACCGTGGGCTAATGTTTGGCAAGATGGGTTCTTTAGTGCTACTGATTTTGTTATTGCTGCCTTTTGTGACGGGCATTAACTTAAGTAGCGGCGCGTTTAAAAATATCACACAATATAACAGCCTGTTGACCACGGCCGTTTCATTTGGTTGCGTGATGATTATTCCTAGTTTGCGAACGTATTTTGACGGCGATGTGAAGAGTCTGCGTACGGCGATATTGGTGGGCATGTTAGTGCCGCTGATTTTTTACATTGCCTGGGATCTTGCGATCATGGGCGTGGTGCCGTTAAGTGGTCATCCAGGATTGGCGGAGATCGCGGGCTCATCGACCTCAAGCAGTGATCTGGTGTTGGCATTAAGCACGTTGCTGAATCAAAGAAGCATTAACATAATTGCAAACTTTTTCATGCCCATTTGCATGGTTACCTCTTTTTTAAGTGTGTCACTTGGTTTGTCTGACTTTTTGTCAGATGGCTTTGGGGTGAAAAAAGCAGGTGTGATGGGGAATAGCGTTGTGTTTGGTGCCACTTTCCTGCCACCGCTCGCCATTGTTTTATACGACTCCAATGCTTTTTTAAGCTGCATCAAATATGCAGGTGTGCTCACCCTGATTCTGATGATTTTCTTGCCTTCTGTCATGGCCTGGTATGGGCGATATCACAAAAACTTGTCACAAAATAGCTATCAAGTGCGTGGCGGAAAGTTTTTGCTGGCAGTTTTGATGATATTTGCTACGCTGATGATGGTGGGCTTTGGTGTGAGAGTCTTGACCTAAAGGGGACAACGGATAGCATGGAAGATGTCGCAAACATAGGGATGTGGGTCGGATTTTCTGTTTTTCTGGTTTTTGCGCTAAGCATCGATACTTTTTTTTCAGGTAAGCACTATGCGCGCCCGCATGAATCCATGCAAGCGTCGCTTACGTGGACGCTGGTCTGGGTGACCACTGCGCTGCTCTTCAACGGCTTTTTGTGGGTCTATCTTTACAGTACCACGACGCTTGCCATTGCTAATGAAAAATCCCTGCAATTTTTAACGGGTTATCTCATTGAGAAATCATTGTCTGTCGATAACTTGTTCGTTTTCTTTATGATCTTTCATCAGTTCCATATTCCCCTTGTTTCTCAGCAGCGCGTGCTGACCATTGGTATCTGGAGCGCCATTGTGATGCGTTTGGTAATGATTTTGCTAGGTGTCTGGCTGGTCTCACAATTTCACTGGCTTTTATATTTGATGGGTGCTTTTTTGGTGGTGACAGGGATTAAGATGTGCTTTCTTCAGGATCGGCATCCGGATTTGGCTGACAGCCTGACCATTAGATGCTTGAAGCGGATAGTGAGAATCACCAACAAGCTGCATGAACAGCATTTTTTTATTCGACAAGATTTTCGGCTTTATGCCACTCCCTTGTTTGTCGTGCTGGTGTTAGTTGAGATCAGTGATTTGATTTTTGCGACCGATAGTATTCCTGCCATTTTTGCTATTACCCGCGATCCTTTTATTATTTGGAGCTCTAATATTTTTGCAATATTGGGGCTGCGCGCATTGTATTTTTTATTGGCGAAAATGGTGCATCGATTTGAGTTGCTGAAATATGGCATTGCGCTGATCTTGGTGTTCATTGGTGGTAAAATGATGCTTGAGCCGTGGCTAGTTATTCCAGTGATGCTTGTGTTAGGCGTGATCGCTGGCATATTAGCGTTTTTTGTGAGTTTAAGCTGGTTATTGAGTGCCAAGCGGAGGGCATAAATTGTCATGCGTGCCATTAAAACACCTATTTACCAAACACCACAAATTCGTGAATTTGAACGGCTGGCGCAAACTCGCTTTGACATAGCGCCTTCCGTGTTAATGCAGCGTGCAGGTCATGCCGCGTTTGATTTTTTTATGCGGCGCTGGCCACAGGCTAAGAGCATTGCCGTCTTTTGCGGCAGCGGCAATAATGGCGGTGATGGCTATGTTTTCGCGCAACTAGCACAAGAACGCGGCCTCACGGTGAAGGTGTGGCAGTTAGGCCAGCATGATAAAATGAAAGACGAAGCAAAACAGGCACAACAAAAGTGTTTGAAAGCGAACGTGAGCATGTCGCCTTTCACGGAAAAACTGGATTTGCAGCAGACGGATGTGGTGGTTGATGCCATGTGCGGCATTGGCCTCTCAACGGATTTGCGGGAGGAGACAAGGCAGGTAATTGAGAAAATACAACGTTCTCAATTACCGGTGTTGGCAATGGATATTCCAACCGGCATTGAGGCGGATACGGGCCGTGTCCTTGGGGGTGCGTTGCATGCGACGGCGACGATGACCTTCATTGGGTTCAAATTGGGATTGATGACGGGCAATGGCATGGCTTATGCGGGTGAATTAGTGCTGAATGATTTGCAATTACCCGTGGACGTGTTTGCGGGTGCTGAGCCTGTCGCTGAAAAGATTCATTTAAACGCTTATGCGCCTTATTTAAAGCCGCGCTTACGCGATTGGCACAAAGGGTTGTCGGGGCATGTGTTGGTGGTGGGTGGTCATGTTGGGTTTTCAGGCGCGGTTAACATGGCGGCGCAAGCGGCGTTTCGCGTGGGTGCGGGTCGGGTGAGCGTGGCGACCCGACCGGAGCATGCGGCGGTGTTGACTGCGGCTTGTCCCGAGATAATGTGTCATGGGGTCGAAAGCGCCAGAGCGTTACAGCCGCTGATAGAGAAG
>MGYH01000009.1:7956-17345 GCA_001801665.1 Gammaproteobacteria bacterium RIFCSPHIGHO2_12_FULL_45_12
AGCGGCGCGTTTGCTGAAAAAAACCACGACAGAGGTGCAGGCTGATCGGCTGGCGGCGGTACAGGCCTTGCAGAAACACTATGGTGGGGTTTGTGTGCTAAAAGGGGCTGGCAGTTTGATTGCCGCACCCAACGCCTTGCCCGCCCTTTGTGACAAGGGGAACCCTGGCATGGCAACCGCCGGCATGGGAGATATTTTAAGCGGTGTGATCGGCGGGTTGATCGCGCAAACCATTCCACTCGGTGATGCGGCCTGTATGGGGGTGTATTTGCACGGAATGGCAGGGGATATGGCCGCCAAAGAGGGCGAACGCGGCATCATGGCGACGGATTTATTGCCTTATTTGCATCGTTTAGTTAACGTGGCACCATGACAAGCAGGCTAATAAAACAAGTCGCCACTGAGCAAGCGATGCTGGCATTGGGAGCGCAAGTGGCGCAGACAGCAAAAGAGGGCGTGATCCTCTTTCTGGAAGGGTCATTAGGCGCGGGCAAGACCACCTTTGCGCGTGGATTTTTGCGTGGTCTTGGCTATCAACAAAAGGTGAAAAGCCCAACGTATACGCTGGTTGAACCTTATCAGGTGGCGGATAAAATAATTTATCATTTTGATTTATATCGCTTAGTGCAGCCAGATCAATTAGCGCATATCGGTATCCACGATTATTTTACGCCAACGGCTATTTGTCTGATCGAGTGGCCCGAAAAAGGGGTTCCGTGCATACCCAAGCCGGATTTAGTCTGTGATATTTCAATGGTGGGTGAGGGTAGGGAAGTGTGCATTCAGGCATACTCCGAAAAAGCTCAAGCTATGCTCGCTCAAATGAGTTAGGTGAATTGGCCGATGACAACAGAACGTATACAAACACTGTCTCCCTTGCTGGCGAACCAAATTGCAGCGGGTGAAGTGATAGAACGGCCCGCCTCCGTGGTGAAGGAATTGGTTGAGAACAGTTTGGATGCCGGTGCGACACACATTGAAATTGATATTCTGCAGGGAGGGGTGCGTTTAATTCGGGTGCGTGATAATGGCTCTGGCATTCATCCGGATGATTTGCCGCTTGCGCTCAGTCGTCATGCGACAAGTAAAATACAAGACACAGAAGATTTGTCGCGCATCATGACATTGGGGTTTCGGGGCGAAGCCTTGGCCAGTATTGGCTCGGTATCACGGTTGGCGTTGTTGTCTGCGTTGCCCAAGCAAACCGGTTGGCAAGTGACACAGCAAGGAGACGACGAGTTAGTGCTCGCTCCCGCCGCGCATCCACAAGGCACCACCATTGAAGTGCGTGATTTGTTTTTTAATACACCGGCTCGCCGCAAATTTTTAAGATCAGAAAAAACCGAATTTGATCACATTGATGAATTGATTAAGCGTATCGCCTTGTCGTCTTTTTCCGTCAGTTTTACCTTGAAACACAATCAGCGCAATGTGCGCCAATATCATGCGGTGCAGGCAAATGATCGCACGAGTGAGCGATTAAGCGCTCTCTGTGGCGCTGCCTTTGTGCAGCATGCCGTGCAGGTTGAAGCTGAGGGGGTGGGTATGCGTTTGTCCGGGTGGATTGCGCTGCCAACTTTTTCACGTAGTCAGGGTGACTTGCAATATTTTTATGTGAATGGGCGCATGGTGCGCGATAAGTTGGTGATTCACGCATTGAAACAAGCTTATCACGATGTGCTGTATCGTGATCGTTATCCTGCTTATGTTTTGTTTCTGGCAGTGTTGCCGGAGCAAGTGGATGTGAACGTGCACCCGACCAAACACGAAGTGCGGTTTCGTGAAAGCCGACTGGTACATGAGTTTGTATTAAGGAGCATACAGGATGCGCTTGCGCGTGTTGGGCCAGAAGGGAAAACTTGTTCACATCAGGTGGCAGTAACGCCAGCATCGGCACCCGTTGCGTTTGATCCGGAAAGCGGGGAAGTGTTGTCATTTAAATCAAGCGTGGTGAGTGCACCGAAAATGAATCCAGCACACTCGCCTCCCGCGCGGTCTTTTCAGCCCGTAAAGCATTCAAGCGCGGCAGGGATGCAGGAACAATTGGCGATTTATCAGCATTTACATTCAGCTCCGGAAGCATCCGCGCGACAGGTGCCCGCCCTGGGTTATGCGTTGGCGCAGTTGCAAGGCGTGTATATTTTGGCTGAAAATACCGAGGGTTTGGTGATGATTGATATGCACGCGGCGCATGAACGCATCGTTTATGAAAAAATGAAGGCATCGCTCGCATCGCAAGCCGTGGCGGTGCAGCATTTGCTGGTGCCAGTGACGGTGACCCTGAGTGAGCGTGAAGCTGATTTGGTGGAAGCCTATGAAACGGTGTTTAAGCAGCTTGGTTTTACCGTGGAACGCATCGGGAATGAAGCGGTCGTCGTCAGGGAAGTGGCGCAGTTGTTAGCGGATGGGCCGATTGAGCAGTTGATTCGGGATGTGACGACAGATTTGTTAGCGTATGGCGAGAGTTCCCGTACAACAGAATATGTCTATAAATTATTGGGCACCTTAGCGTGTCACAGTGCGGCGCGCGCCAAACGTCGCTTAAGCATTCCCGAAATGAATGCCTTGCTGCGTGAGATGGAAAAAACGGATCATAGCGGGCAATGCAATCACGGTCGTCCCACCTGCGTGCAGCTCTCCCTGGATGATTTGGATAAATTATTTTTACGTGGTCGCTAGAGAATGTCGTCAGATAAGCAGCGCATGATCATTTGTTTGATGGGCCCAACTGCCGCTGGAAAAACGGGGCTGGCGATGGAGTTGGCAAAACAATATCCTTTTGAAATTATCAGTGTCGATTCGGCCATGGTCTATCGCGGCATGGACATTGGGACAGCCAAACCAAATGAAGCGGAGCAACGAGTTGCACCGCACCGGTTGATTGATATGCTTGATCCGGCGGAACCCTATTCCGCAGGACAGTTTCGTGTGGATGCGTTGCATGAAATTGAGGCGGTGTTAGCGCGGGGAAACGTTCCGCTGTTGGTGGGTGGCACCATGTTATATTTTCATGTGCTGCAAAAAGGGCTCACAACGTTGCCGACAGCGGATGGTGAGTTGCGCGCTACCCTACAGGCACGGGCAAACAATGAAGGCTGGCCTGCCTTGCATGAACAGTTAGCAAGGGTTGATCCTAATGCCGCCAAACGGATTCACGAGAATGACCGTCAGCGCATTCAGCGTGCGCTTGAAGTTTATTTATTAACAGGGAAGTCAATGACTGACTGGCAAGCATCAGGAACAAACGCGTTGTCAGGTTATCGTGTGCATCAATTTGCTCTTGCGCCCACTGATCGGGCGCGTTTGCATGAACGCATTGGCATGCGTTTTCAACAGATGCTGCGTTTGGGTTTTATGGAAGAGGTCAAGCGTTTATATGAACGGGGTGACTTAACGGATGCGCTACCCTCCATGCGATCCATCGGTTATCGACAAGCATGGGAACATTTATCGGGTGCCTATGGCTATGATGAGATGTGTGACCGCATATTGGCGGCCACACGGCAATCAGGAAAGCACCAGTTAACCTGGCTGCGTGCCTGGCCCAAGGTGATGTGGCTCGATAGTGATGCGCCTGATCAGGCGAAAATTATTTTGAATCAGTTATAGTGTGCTGCATGCCTCCTTGCATCATTCGTCATCCAGAGGAGCGTTTTTTGCGACGAAGGATCTTGTGTTTTTAGGAGATTCTTCGCTTTGCTCAGAATGACAGCCCATTTGCACGATCATAGTTGGAGCTTTTTGCCGCTATCAAGATCATCCGCATCAAGATAATCCGAGTACCTCTCATTCTCTGGCCGTTTACGGCCTAATAGAAAAAAACGATGTCCTCCGGCCAGAGCTTCTCGTTTGATAGTTGATATGGCTTCTTCAACCCCGTTTGAGTTGATTTCGCTTTCAGAATATCGATGCATGACAAGTGCTTGAATGAACAATGGCTCCTTATGAATTTTTTCCCAAATCTCGTCGAGTTTTTGGCAAGTTACTTTATATTCAGAAGAAAATTCATCATAACTTACTTGATCTGAGGCAATGAAACCAGTTTTGTTTTTTTTGAGATGGATAAGTATTAGTAATAAGTAAACATCAGAAAGGATGTTTAAAAATGCGCCTATGCTCCGTTTAAACTCACGCAAAAAAGAATCATTCTGAAAATCACTTTTCCCTGGAAATGGAAACTCAATTAATCCCCATATATTATAGGGCATTGATCTACCAGGAAACATGATTTGGGAAGGCCACTTTGTTATTTCAGTACCATCTTTTTCAACGATTTTACATTGCCCTTCCTCGAACAGTTGATGCATGGAATTTCTAAGTATGAAAAGCAGTTCAAATACTTTTTTGCGATGTAGCCAGAAGGTTTTCTCGTTATAAGCGTCTTGATGGAAAACATCATGTAACAGCATTTCGATTGCGCCTTGTACGTATTCACTATGAGCACTTCTTACTTTTTCTTTATTTGTACAGCCATATAAGCTTGTCAGTCGGGTATTTTGAGCACTCGCCATCATCATGGATGAACGCGTTACTGAACCTAATCTAGGAAAAAGAAAAGCAGCTTCTTCTGAACCAAATACACAGGTGCGTAAAAAATTCCAAATAAATAAAGAAGGAAAAACAAAAACATTATTAAAACAGGCATAATCTCCCTCAGTTGCTTGAATAAAATCATCCGATACTAATTGTTTATTTTGATTTGTGACTCGCATAGTGTGACCACACCAAGGGAATTGTTGCCTCAATTGTTCTAGAGAATGGATGAGCGTGGGGTCTTCATCATATTTTTTTTGTGACGCGATGACTCTTTTAATATGGCCATCTAGCCATGCATTAAAGGGGTAACGATGCTTTTCTGCCTCGATTAATTTATAAGCTTCAGATCCTTTCGGTAAATTAAAACATTCTTCATGGCCTTGAGCGGTAATAATTTTCGCAACCCAACGAGGATGCTCATCAGTCGTTTTATATAGGTAGATACCCGTCTTTTGCGAGTCATTTGTGATATGAACCTTGTGAGGACTCTCAGGTTTTACGTTTTTTTTATCATCTATTTCTTCCAAAACCGTTGTATTCTCTTCTGTGCCAAACTGGATAGGTAGTTTAAGTATGCTTTGTTTATTAATTTGTCTCAAATATTTGGAAAGAAATGCCATAAATTCCTGATTTAATTCTGAAGTATGCTCTATAGTATGATCGTCAGAGGTTTCTTCTATGATTCCAGAATGTAGACAAATTGCCATTGTAAGATGAGGATCAATACGGCCTTGCATTGCCGCGAAGATGGCCGCTTTACGAATTTTGTTTTGTTGTTCAGGATGACGGTATTCACTGATCCAGGTGGGGAATGCTGAAGGATTAAATTGTTCAATACATTCAGAAACTTCCGGATCGAAATTTCCTTTTTGATATTCCTCATAATAAGGGGTCGTTTTCGTTCCCAAGAAAGCCATCAAGGCATTTGGAAGCGGATAATTTTTTTCTCTTATGGAGGTTGGTATTAATTTTTCTGCAGTCTTTTCTAATCTTGCTAAGTATTCTTTAATTATAGTCATTTTTATTCCTCCAATGCGATTGGAGGACTATACCAGTTCAAACTTAAGTCAACCTTAAGTCTCATTCAGCACAAAAAGGAAACCCTCGGGTTCCTAAGTAAATTATAAGGCGTTGTTGTATCAATCCAAACTGGGTAGGGGGGTTAGGCGTTTTTTGCCGTCATCCACCAAATTGGTGGATGACGACGCAAAAAGCGCGTCTAATCCACCCTACATTGACATCAAAATGTGTAACATTTAATTTAGGCAACAAAGCCTAAAGGAGATTGCAATGGAATAGAGTAAAACGGGTTAGGCAGTTTAAAGGTTTTATCAGCAAAGCCGCCAGTCAAATCACTTTCCTGGTCGCCAATATTTTCAAGAATCTCATAACCCTGTTTGTTTAAACGCTGACGCATGGCGGTTTTGTAAGTGGCGACGGAGGCATGGTTGTAGCGTCCGAATCGCAGGGTTAAGCCGTCCCAGTTATTGTAACCTGCTTCATGCAAATTCTTTGCTGTTATGTCGCGTTCATTTTCGTGTCGGCTGGTAATGAAGAAGACAGCTACGTGATGCGCCTTTGCATAGTCATATAAAGTGAGTGTGGGCATGATAACGGGATTTGTACCCGCATCTTTGTCTGTTGCATGGTCTTGATCTGTCCCGCCAAAACGACGTTTAAGCATGTCAGGATAATTGGATAATGCCGTTTCATCAATATCGAGGACAATGGCAGGCTTTTTGCCTTTTGGCAGTGGTTGGTGTTCCTTTTGTTTCAGGTAAGCAATGGCTTGCTGAATGACATCGTTCATGTCTTGATGGTATTGACCAGAATCATAATAACGAATCACTTCCTGTTTGCAGGCGGATAAATTGACAGGTTCTTTGGCAAAAAGCGGGCAGCCAGTGATGGTGCCAAAGAGGCATAAGAGAAAGGATGAAAAAATTTTCATTGACGGCTACTCTTGATCCTGATCAGATTTTTGTTCTTGCTCAATTTCAATTTCATCTTCAGTCTGTTCGCCTGGTTTTTTCTTCCTTGTTTTCAGGGGGGATTCTTCCATGGCATCAAGGTCATCGTCATCGAGCGAGGTGTTTTCGACGACAAGGATGGCATCCGCTTCAGCGAAAATGGCCCGGCTTTGAGCGGCGGCATCTGCTTCCTGACTTTCTTTATGTGTAAAAGCAGTGAACCCTGCTGCAATTTCGCGCAAGGCAATGACGGTGGCTTTGTCATTATCCATTTCTACTTTGGGCTCTTTGCCGCGCATGATCTGGCGCGCACGTCGAGCAGCAATCAGGACTAGTTCAAAACGATTTTTGACATTTTTTAAACAGTCTTCTACGGTCACTCGTGCCATTGCGGATACCTTTATTTGTCTGTTGATTAAGGCGGGTGATTATACAGGAATATTACCTGGAATTGTACCTCTAAAGCGGCTTGGTTAATTCAGACAGCAAGGGGGCAAATTTGGCAGCCTGTCTTGCTTGTGACAGACGCCCTGCTTCCACAATGACTTGCAATTCGTGCAAGGCGTGCTCAAGCGTATCGTTTATGACAAGGTATTCAAATTCTTTTGCGTGTGAAACGGCCACACGGACATCTGCCAGGCGTTTCTCAATGATATCAGCATGATCCTGATTGCGGTTGACCAGTCTGTCTCTCAGGTCGTTTAGCGAGGGGGGTAAAATAAAGATGCCAATGGACTCGGGGAATAATTGTTTAATCTGACGGTGTCCTTGCCAGTCAATTTCCAGAATGATATCGGTGCCGCTTGCAAGGGTGGTGTCCACCCAGCGTTTTGAGGTGCCATACAGGTTGCCAAAGATCGTGGCATGTTCGAGGAAATCACCTTGTTCAATCATGCGTTCGAATTGGGCTTTATCAATAAAATAATAACTGCTGCCATCCACTTCGCCTTGCCGCATGGCGCGAGTGGTGTGGGAAATGGAGATTGTCAGGCTGGACAAGGTTAAAGCGAGTGCTTTGACCAGGGTGGTTTTGCCAGCGCCTGAGGGGGCGGCAATGATATAGAGGTTGCCATTATTTGCCATGTTAACTTATCTTTTCAGGTGATGGGGGGCAGCTCGCCGTTTGCTGCATCCGATTGAAGATGTCGGTGCTTGAGGTTTTAATGTTGTGGTTCATAACGCGAACTTCACCGCCATAGCCACGCACAATATCGCCGCCAACGACCTGATCCAGCCGGTAATCACTGCCTTTGGCCAGAATGTCGGGTTGTAACATGCGTAACAAGCGCTCCGGTGTGTCATCCGAAAAGGGGATGACCCAATCAACGACGCCAAGTCCTGCAAGCACGGTCATGCGATGATCCAGATTATTGATGGGACGGTTGGGGCCTTTGATTTTTTGGATGGATTCGTCAGTGTTGACCGCAACGATCAGATAATCACCAATGTCTTTTGCCATCTGGAGTGACGTCACGTGTCCCGCATGAATGATATCAAAGCACCCATTCGTGAAAACAATTTTTTTGTTCTGCGCCCTTGCTTCCTTGACGGCCATTAAAAGTTGTTCATCGTTGACAATGCCGGTGGCGAAGCTTGTTTTGCCCGTGAGAGCCACTTGTAATTCAGGCGCGCTCACGGCAGCCGCCCCGAGCTTGGTGACAGCGAGACTGGCCGCGAGATTGGCGAGGGCTGCGGCCTCAACCAGATCGGTGCCCGCGGCAACGGCGGTGCCCAGCATGCCAATGACGGTGTCACCTGCGCCGGTGACGTCAAACACTTCGCGCGCGTAGGCGGGGAAGTGGGCAAAGTGATTCTTTTGAATCAATGTCATGCCATTTTCACCGCGAGTGACCAATAAAGAATCAATTTGATGCGCTTCCAGCAAGTTGCGCCCTTTGGACAGGATGTCTTGCTCGGTGCGGCACGGCCCAACGATGGCTTCAAACTCTTTGAAGTTGGGCGTAATGATATGGGCTTGCTGGTAAATGCTAAAGTCGTTGCCTTTGGGGTCAACCAAGACCGTGATGTTGGCTTCGCGAGCCAGTTTAATGAAGGCAGCCGGATGAGTGAGTGTGCCCTTGTTGTAATCAGACAGGATGACGAGGTTGCAATGTGCCAGGTGTTTTTGAAAGCGCGCCAACAGGTCATCATCTGGTGTGTTAATTTTTTCTTCAAAGTCCAGACGGATAAGTTGTTGATGACGGCTAATGACGCGTAATTTGATGATAGTTGAAACAGAATCAACGGCACACAAATCTGCTTTGACAGAGGCATTGGTTAATTGTTGATCTAATGTGCGGGCAGCCTCGTCGTTTCCCGTGATGCCAAGCAGTGTCGCCTGACCGCCTAGCGCGGTGATATTGAGTGCCACGTTGCCTGCGCCGCCTGGACGGTTGTCCGTGGTGTTGATCTTAATGATGGGGACAGGTGCCTCGGGGGAAATGCGAGAAGTGTCGCCAAACCAGTAACGATCAAGCATGACATCACCTGCGACCAAGATGGACGCACGGCTGAAATCGGGTATTGTCCGGGGAAATGGATGTGTCATACTGCCCTTTAAAGAAAGAAGTTGCGAAATTCTATCATTAATGTTTTAACGGCGCAAAACCCATCTTGTGGATGGATGGAAGATTTTAGTATAAAAAACAAGCAGACTGGACGGTAGGGCGGTTTGTATTAATGATATCCACCCTTTACTTTTTCTCGCGCTTGAAAGATCATCCCTCTTCATTAATTGCCTAAGAGAATGTGCTAGCGTGCGTTATTTTTATAGTATTTTGTTTTATCTGGCCTTACCCTTTATTTTTTTGCGTCTGGTGTGGCGGTCGAGGCGGCAGCCTGAATATCGACGACGTATGGGAGAGCGGCTGGGTTTTTATTCTT
>MGYH01000009.1:17407-19401 GCA_001801665.1 Gammaproteobacteria bacterium RIFCSPHIGHO2_12_FULL_45_12
AAGCCCAAGCTTGGCATCATCATGGAAACGGAATTGTGGCCCAATCTGTTACATGCCTGTCATCAAAAGAAGATTCCAGTCTGTCTGATTAATGCACGCTTGTCGGTTAAGTCGGCGGCGGGATATGCACGAATTGCATCAATGACGCGGGTGATGCTGCAACAGCTTGATTGGATTGCCGCGCATGGCGAGGCGGATGCCAATCGTTTTATTGCATTAGGTGCGTCAACAGATCGCATGCTGGTCACGGGTAATATTAAATTTGATCTGGAATTGCCGCCGCAATTAATGGAAAAGAGTGAGGCGCTGCGAACTCAGTTAGGTGCGTCCCGATTTATCTGGATTGCAGCGAGTACCCACGAAGGGGAGGAGACGATTGTCCTTGAGGCGCATCAGCGTATTCGCGTTAAAAACCCAGAGGCAATCTTGATATTGGTGCCGCGTCACCCAGACAGATTTGATTCGATTTATCAATTATGCGCGCAACAGTTTGTCACCACCAGACGCAGTAACGCTCGCGCCAATCAGGCAGAGGCGGCCGTTTACCTTGGGGATACGATGGGCGAATTGTTATTGATGTTTGGCGCGGCCGATGTGGCATTTATTGGCGGCAGTTTAATTCCTCGCGGTGGACACAACATGCTTGAACCAGGCGCGTTGGGCAAGCCTATTTTGACAGGGCCGCATTTATTTAACTTTGCAGAAATCAGTAATATGTTTGTGGCGGCGGGTGCCTTGACAAAAGTGTCAGACAGCCAATCACTCGCAGACCAGGTGTTGATGTTGATGCAGCATCCTGAAGAGCGCGCCCGAATGGGGGAGCACGCGCGGCAGGTCGTTGAGGCTAACCGCGGTGCGCTGGCAAAGCAAATGGCGTTGCTGACGACTTATCTTGAACCTTCTAGGGCGGGAAAAGAATATGACTTCTTTGCGGCGAGTCATGAAAAATCTTGAGCATGAAGAACCTTTGAGCCCAAAACTTAAAGACCATGCTTTAACAGGAAATTGGAAAAATTACCGTGAACTTCACATATATACAGTCGGACATAATTAAACGGTCATGTATTTTTTAAACATGATAAACTTTCCTTCGAAGTACAGAGGAAGCTGTCATGCGTGCAAAGATTTTGAAATTACATCCAAAAACCATTGATAAGCTCAAGCGATTAAAGAAAGAATCAGAAGTCGATGGAGCATACCGAGTAGCAAAACGACTTCATGCAATTTTACTCAATCATGAGGGAAATACAAGCGGTGACATTTCCCATTTACTGGATACACCACGTTCTTGCGTAACTCAGTGGCTAATCAATTATGAACAATACAGTTATGATGGACTATTGGAAGGATATCGCTCAGGCAGACCTGCAGGGCTAACTGAGACACAAAAGAAAGAATTATCTGATATTGTTGAAAGTGGTCCTATAGCATATGGTTTCCTTTCCGGCATTTGGACTGCTGTTATGATTGGCCAGGTTATTCAAAATGAATTTAATGTCGAATATAATGCAAGGCATGTAAGAAGGATTTTAGATGATTTAGATTTTTCATTACAACGACCAAAACGTATATTGGCTAATGCTGATCCAAAGAAGCAAAATCGTTGGATTCGTTATACATACCCACAAATTAAAAAAAAGCCCGGTCGCTAGGAGCTGCGATTGTTTATGAAGACGAAGCATCATTTCGGCAGGATTCAACGTTGCATGCCACTTGGTCTAAGCGTGGTCACCAGCCCCTTGTGCCTGTTACTGGAAAAAGAAAATCTGTGAAAATATTTGGTTGTGTGAATATTCATACAGGGAAATTCATTTATAAGAGAGACGTTGTATTCAATGCTAATACTTATTTAACTTTTTTAGAAAAAATTTCGAAACAATATCACCATAAAAAAATATTTTATATACAGGATAATGCTTCTTATACCCGTAGCGTATCATTTTTAGGTGTGGCAGAATACGTATTATTTTGAATGGGTAGTAAAACATCATGAA
>MGYH01000010.1:0-14355 GCA_001801665.1 Gammaproteobacteria bacterium RIFCSPHIGHO2_12_FULL_45_12
CAGGCGGGCAACCATTTTACTTGGTGGATTACGACGCAAAAAGCACGTCTAATCCACCCTACATTTGTATCAGATCCCTTGAGGGGCGCTGTTGCATCAATCCAAGACAGACCGCACGCGCCATGGAATCAGCATGCAGAAAATGCATTGCAAAGCGGGGAGCGTCATCCCATTCAAGGACCAAACCTGTTGGTCGTACCGGATTTCACGTCCTCAACCCTTGCTCTTAAATCACCCGCCTTACCGTCAAACGCATTCACCCTATCCATTTCACTCTTATGCGTTTTTTCCACGTCCGAGCCGACCACCTTCTCCGCTAACTTAGCCAACAATGCTTGCTTCGCCAACCCCTCGTCTCCTGGCTTAGACACTAAGCCAGCTGCAAGCGTCACGATAAACTGCTCTTGTGCGCCAATATCGTCCAATTCACGTCTCAGTGCCGCACTCCGGTTTGTGAATGAATGCTCACCATCAAGGGCAACCTCCTCAACCATCGCAACCCCCGACAAGCGATCCGTCAATTCCTCTGAATTTTCCGCCGCCGTGATGGTTGATTCAGCCGCCGTGATGGCACGCTCTAATGCGGCGACGGCGGCACTTGCTTTTTCACGTCTGGCGCTCAATTCAGTCAGCTTATCTGTTAATGCCTTCATCTTTTCAAGAACAGTCTCTGACTTGCCATACACCTGCGCTGCAAAAGCCTCTTTTTGTTTGCCAGGCTCTTTTTCCATTGCCGTCAAATGTTTGCTTGCATCAAATTTAGCGGGTTCGCCCGCGTTGATTGATTGGGCTGACACCGCCAATTTATTTGCCATGGACTTTGCATTCACCTCCTGCTGCATCTGCAAAATGGCCTCCATGTTTTTACCTTCTGCTTTAAGCAAAGCGGCAAGGCTATACAAATCTTCCTGCGAAAACTCAATTCGCAAGCCGTGCTTTCCTGCCAACGCAATGGCCTCTCTGACATGTTTTTCGCTGACATAGGTGCCGCCCTCGCGGTTCCGCTCCCAAGACAAGGTCACCGTTTGAGAACCATTCGCTTTCAAAAATGCCATGGCAGCGTCATATTTGTCTTTAAATTTCTCATTCTTAGCCCCGAGAGGTGTCACGGTAATGATCTGGCTCTCAGGGTTAGCGTCTTTTTTCACTTTCACTAACAAATCAACCTTCGTGCCTTCTTGGGTATAAATACCCTCTTCCAGCTTCTGGTGGCCCCCACTTGACAGCGTCGCTTGGAATTGATCAGAATCCTTATCCGTGGCTGGGCGACGTACCCAAGGGTTGCGATTTAATTTGGGATTTAAAGAAAGTGATCGCCTCAACCATTCTGCGTGCGCCTTTATTTTAGCGCGCTCAAATTGCTTATTTTCTTCTTGGCGTTTATTCGATTCTTTGGTTTGCGCGTCCGTGGGCTGTTTTGGCTCAGTCTCTGGTTTTCGCGCAGGCTCTGATTCTGAATGTGCCTCTGGTAACTCTGTATCCCGCATGGGATCATGCGGAGAATGATTAGACATAAAAAAACCTCTCTCTCATTGTTTGTCTTTTTTCAAGACTGGACATGATACGTTTATTATACCTCAAAATACGCCATTTAAGTCATATAGCTTAAATATGCGCCATTATTGATCCATTCCACCACGCAATGCCTCACTCGCTGTCACGGCCGTATACAAGTTCTTGTCACCAACGGATGGTTCATAATTCAAAATATTCAACGGCTTACCTAATTCCGCCCCCACACGCTGCATCTCCACCCACGCTGCGCGGGTTAATTTTTCAAAACCCACCAATTCCACCGCCCAGCCACGCCGATGAACTTCACGCGCCATGGCTCGCGCCGTGCGCAACCCATCTTCAAGGGTTCGCTCTTCAGAAAAAAGGTCGACGGGGGATGTCACCAGACAACTTCCCCTATCATAAACAGCATAATGCTCACTCGCGCCTTCAAGCGTTAATCTCACTTTTTCGCCTGGCGCATCCAGATTAAAGGCATTCCAGATTTTCAACACCGCCCAACGCTCCAGCAGATAATACACATCTAGCACTGAAATGGGCCGATTAAGGAAGTCACTCAACTCAGGCACCGGCTGGTTTTGCGAAACCGCACGAGAGACTTGTGCTTTTAACGCTTCAAGCTGCGTGCGATCATCCGCCGCCAACACAGGCTCAATGATTAACGCAAACGTTGCTTGCACAGAACCTGCCTCATTTGCCGCCGTCACCACCACCTCATACTGACCTTGCGTGTTGAAAGCGGGAATCCCCGTCAACAAGCCATCTGGCGTACAAATCAGGCCTTGCGGTAACCCAGCGCCGTCTTTTAATTGCGCGCTAAAAACCGGCATCCCGTCTGGCTGGGATAGTTTGATGAACTCATTTAAATTAAGCGGGCCCAACACTGCCTGCACATTAATGCGTTGCGCGGGAATCGGGGTGATCACGACAGGAGCCTGCATGCTGTTCACTTGCCTCTTAATTAAGTCGCCATCGACATTATACGCTGATCAAAAAAAACAATACAAATAGGAAGAGTCACTCCCCAGCCCGTCCTGAGGAGCGTTTTTTACACTGTCCTGAGGAGTGTTTTTTGCGACGAAGGATCTCGAGGTTTTTAGGAGATTCTTCGCTTTGCTCAGAATAACAGCTCATTTTTGTAACCTAAGCTAGGTTACCTACTATACGTCAATTTATTTATTTTTTAAGAGTAGTCATTTTTTTTAACATGTTATCTATATGTTTCTGACTGGCAGTTTTCTTAGGAGCAAAAAAACCAGGTTTTCGGTGTTGACCTAAAACATCATAAATGCTTTTTTGTTCGAGTCCATCTCCATTCTTGGCCTTATACTCTAACAAATATTTAAATAATTTTTCTGGTTCAACCTTCTCATTCTTAATTATCCACTCATTAATAACATCGTATTTTATCACATTTATTCTTTCTAGTGCAGCCACTATTGATAGTTTTTTTTCATCTATTCCAACAGGAATACTAGAGAATTTAGCTTTATTAATAAATTTTTGGAATTCACCCGATAAGAAATCTATCTCTTTAATAAGGCCATCCATTTCTTGAATACGATCATTCAACACTTTAATTTTTTCTTCGAATTTATTTATCATTAATTTGCTATCTTCAGAAAAATTAGGATTATTTTCATATTTTTTTATTTCGGCTTGCAGCAATGTTAGAAAAGTAATTCTGTCAGTAACATGTTTATCAATTTTAGTTTCAGGCCATTGTGATAATTTATTTCCGCCTTCGCCTAGGAATTGAGATACATCGCGAAGAAGTGAACCATATGCTTTAGTTAATACATTAGTTGCATTCTGGATAACTCCTTGAGGCAAGGCCTGATCTCCCTTTGCGGATAATGTTTCATTTTTAGGTGAGCATCTATCGCCTTTCTTCGCGGCATAAACATGGAAATCGCCTCCCTGATATTCAAATCCATTTATATTCTCTTTTGTACGTCCTACTTGAGCATGGCCTGCGTCATTATCCGTATTTTGGTGGTAAGGAGTGACAGAGACTAACGCCTTTTTTTCTTTTGAAGCAGCATTTTCATAGCGATATAAAAATTCCCGAATTATCTGATTGCTTTTATCCAAAAATAGCTTATCACGAAATTTAGCCTTAGCAAAAAAATCTGAAAACTGTTTTTCATCCAGTTGAATTTTACTTTCGCATTCGGTAAGATATTTTTTAGAAATGTCATTTAAATCATCTTGCCAAGCGTTAAGTCTAAAATCATGAGCGGCCACCCAGTCAAAAATGACCCCTTTTAGTGTTGGCATCTTTCCAAGAATAGGTTCCAATGTGTCATCTAAATATCCCGTAATAATAGGGAGTAAAATTTTCTTAACAATGCCGCTTGTTGCGCCTTCATGACCATGGATAAAGGAAGTCACATAGTATTTATTATTTTGAGCTTTTAAAGCAGCCACCTCTTCTTGAAAGAGTTTTAAGTCATTGACTCGGTGCCATATGATGCGCTGAACGGGATACTTAATCTTAGGGTAATCAGTAGAACTCACCGCACTAAAAATACTCTTAGAGTCCTCTGGGTAGAGTACTCTTTCCTCATCACCAATGCATTTGGCAGATTTCATATTTCCTAGTGCTATATCCCACGCAAATCGAGCATTAATGGCATCGATAGTATCGCAGAGATCAGTCACCGTGTTATCTTTATAATCAATCCCATAATATTCTGCCACGGCTTGAATGCTTTCAAACCCAATGATGGTGTGCGTGAAAATTTCGATTTTATCTAAAGGCTCATCTTTAACTGAATAACTGATGAGTTTGAGATTGGGTTTGTAATACTTTTCAATAATTGAAATAATTTCGTCTTTGTCAACGATGCCACCTTTAATAAGTTTGATAAGATTTTCCAGTGAACGGCGTTGAGGTCCTGAGATGACAAGGTTATCTGTCGTAAAATCATTTTGATAAGCCTCCCAAAACTCCATGCCATGATCGGACGCTAAAATTTCAAATGGCGCACCGTCTTCACCAAGTTTCTCGAAGAGTTTTAAACTGAAATAATCGTTGCCGCCGCGATCACAGAGCTCATCACCGATATAACGAGTCAGGCCAGCCTCTTTATTTATTTTAGATTTTTTTATTATGCCATCAAATTCTTGTTTGAGTCCCTCGAATGCTTCTTTATTTAATTTGATGTCCTCAGATGTTATCTTTGTCACGTCAAGCGCGCGATAGATCTCACAAAGCCGTTGATAGTCACCTTTATCAGCAAGTTCTAGAATTCCATTTTGTACTAATTCATATAGTTTTTTTAAGAAATTACCGTGGGTATCGCCAACCGAGATTTCTTCAGAATGTTCTGATCGGATGACATTTGGCTGCTCTTCTAAGTTAACATTTTCGTTAAACGGCATTTTCTTCTCGTTTTAAATATACTAAGTTGTTATTAAAATTTTTCGAGTGTGTTATTTACATTATAACAAGGTTATACTATAAGTGCATGGGCTTGTTGCATCATTCGTTGTTGTGAGGCCGCTTTTTGGCCGAAGCAGTCCAGAACGTCGTGAAAAATCATTATATTGCATGCATTCTGGATTACCACGCCGCACAAAGCGCTTCTCGATGATGCTGTGCAAAAAAATAATTTGCGCAATAACGCCTAAGTGCATTAAGGAAAGCTTAAGACTCTATATTAAGCGTTCGTTAAAGAAAGAGTGCTATAATCAAGGGTGAGAAGGCTTGAATTGAATGTTTTTATTAGCATAATTAATTAGAATAATGATTTGTTGAGGGGAGAGGGTTGCCATGCCAGATGAAAAACGTCCAGATGGGCAGTCGAATGCAGAGAAGGAAAAGGATCCGGAGGATGAGGTGCCGGTGCGTGTATCACCTAATGAGACTGACCATACCTCAACCACACCACCTGAAGATACTAACCATGCCTCAACCACAAGTGAGTCCAAACACGGTGATGGCACTTCAGGTATACCCAGTGAAAATAATCCAGCTCACGCAGAGGCAATGGCTCTGTTTGATTCTATCAATACACAGAGGATAGAAATTGAAACCCAAATTAAATCATTCCAGGAGCATCCTCCTGAGGAAAATGCTGAAGAATTTCTTAGTCAAATAAGCCAAATCCAGGCCGCCTTTAACGAGCAACTTACATCGCTAAACGGCATAGAAAAGCAAAACGACATTCCGCAACAAGTAATAACACTTAAAGAAATCTCAACTCAACTTAAAGAAATCTTACTTGATATCTCGGTTTACCGTAGTGCTGCCTTACTTAACCGTAACCTTGAAAAACTTCCCAATGAAGTTAGTGCTGACAATAACCAACCCGACCTTAACGAAAACGAAAAACGCATAACGTCTGAATCTGAGCTTGAGTCTGAATCTGAGCTTGAGCCTGAATCTGTGCCTGCGCCTAAATCTGAGCCTCAGTTTGTGCCTGCGCCTAAATCTGAGTCTGAGCCTGTGCCTGTGCCTGAGCCTGAGCCTATTTCGCCTGTTATTTCACCTACCTCATCTCCACCCCCTATTGAAAATGAAAAACAGAGCGAGATCAATCAGGCTATCTCAGGCAACAACACCTCAACGATTCCTGCTGAACCCCTAACCCCTGAGGCCCTCGAGAAGATTAAAAAAAACATCAATGATTACTTCAACCTCATCCCCTTGCTTGAGTTTAAATCCTTTTTTGCCCCCTATATGGCCTCTGAAAAAAACAACCGTATGCGGTATGAGGAGCTACACAAGATATGCAACCGCGACCTGCGCGCATTATTGCCTACTGCAACGCAAGAGGAAGCGGACAAGATTAACTTTTACCTAAAAAGACTGGAAACGATTCGCTCCAATTTAGATAAAGTCAACGCTAATCTTGAGACCAATGGCACTCTTATAAAAATTGCTCATTTTAGCGATTCATCCAAAGCGGTAGACAGTATCGGGGCGGGTCGAGCACTGCTCACACAATATCCAAATCAAAATCAAGAGGGCAGTGGTATAATTGCCTCCGGCAACATTGAAACCCACCTCACCCCCAACAATATGCGCGTCAATACCATCACCATCCATACACAAAGCAGCGGCATCGGCAAGCTATGCCATCCCGCACGTGATTCAACCATACGCACGCTCCAATATCGTGAAGGCACTCCTCCCGACTGCCGTTACGTTTCTGAAGTGGGACCACCTAGCCCCCCATTAGCAATAACAGACAACCGTCAAATACCCCAGACGGGTTATATCAAATGGGCTTTTTCTGAAATCAACAATTTCTTGGCATTTAGGGATACAGATAACGAAAACGATCCCATCACCATTTCTGGGAATTTTAATAAAAATCAAGTAAAAGCACTGTTAATGGTCGCCGATTATGTGGGTATTACCTATGTAAATCGCACTAGCCACCAATACTCTTCTCATTCTATTAAAAATAGCGTTAAACCCTTTAAAGAAACCTTGGAACGTCACTATGCCGCCATCAGCTCCCTCTCAGACCCCACCATTCCACAAAATAAAGGGGCTGTTAGCCGCGCGGTAGACGCACAGTCAAAGCAGATATTTGATCGCGAAGCCCTCCGTGTTTCCCACACCAGAAGACCTTAACGCAACGCCGCCTCAATGCGCGTACGCAGTTCCTGCAACTGCCCATGAAAAAAGTGACCCGCCTCCGGAAAACGAAGTATCAACGGTGGCGGCTTTCTGCTTTCAGCCCACATGAGCACTTGCTGTGGCGGCACAACGTCATCCCGCTCGCCTTGCACCAACACCCAGGGACAGGAAATGCGCGGCAAGTCCTGCAGGGGGAAATGCTGGATGGGCGGTGCGACCGTCACCAATCTACCAACCGCCACCTCCGTTGCCGCCTTTGCTGCAATAAAGGCACCAAACGAAAAACCCGCTAACCAGATTTCTTGATCGGCATGCGCTTGCTGCACCCAATCAATCACGGCCAACAAATCCTCTAATTCACCATAACCCTCATCAAAACGTCCTTCGCTTCTGCCCACACCGCGAAAATTAAAACGCACAGTATTTAAACCCATCCCCTGAAACGTTTTCACTAAGGTGGTTACCACCTTGTTATTCATCGAGCCGCCATACAAGGGATGTGGATGACACACCACCCCCCAGGCACCACGCTCACTCATGGCCGGTTTGGACACGACCAGCTCCAAATCACCCGCGGGCCCTAAAATCACGGCTGCGGTTTCGTCTTTGACGGGTACTGATATCATGCTGACACCTGCTGCATTGGTTGATCCCTCGACTGAATGCCCCTGTTATGCGTCATCCTGTTGAACCGGACGCTTTGCTTAATCTATCACGTATGGCTTCCCAAGCCGCGGTCTCAGGCACGGCCTCAATGATAATTTGCTTCAAATGTTGCTGATCCAGTCTACGCAAGGTGCGATACAAATCATGCGCATAAGCGGTCGGATCAGATGCCATCACTTCTTTTAGCAATAAGTCTACGCCCCCTGCACCACGCAAGGACGGTAAATCGTTCAAGTGATGCGAATAAGTTAACAAGACCGCCGGTAAATCGTCTGATGTCAGCAGGCGCCATAAACCAGGAATGTCAGCACTGGCAATCAAACGCGTTTTGGTCATGGGCGCGTAATGCAAAAGATGCATGCCTGGCACTTTTTGCATCGCTTGCATCCGGCCAAACGCAGTCACGCTTCTGCCAAGCACGGTGGCGATGGCCTGCGCGCTAATCATGCCCGGACGCAAAATTGTCGGCTCATCCCGACTCATGTCAATAATGGTGGACTCAAGACCCACCTCACACGCACCCCCCTCTAAAATCATCTCGACGCTCGCACCCAGTTCCTCATAAACCGCCTGTGCCGTGGTCGGGCTTAGGTGCGTGAACTGGTTGGCAGACGGCGCAGCCACCCCGCCACCAAACGTTTGCAACAAAGCCTGTGCAATGGGATGTTTTGGCATGCGTAAACCCACGGTTGCCTGACCCCCCGTGACCGCATCCAGTACCCATGGCTGTTTTTCCAAAATAAGGGTGAGCGGTCCTGGCCAAAAAGCTTGCGCGAGCAACAAGGCATCCGGTGAAACATAACTGGCCCAATCGGCCAACTGGGACAGGCTGGCCAAATGCACAATCAGGGGATGATCCCAAGGACGGTGTTTCGCCGCAAAAATTTTCCGCACCGCGTTTTCATTCATGGCATTGGCACCCAAGCCATAGACCGTCTCGGTTGGGAAAGCCACCAATCCCCCTTCACGGAGGATTGCGGCTGCTTGTATGATCTCCGCTTGACTGCTCATTAAATGACTAATTCCACCTTGACTTACATGACAACGCATTGACTTTTCGGTAATATAGCATTTTTATCGCAGACGATTGCAAACACCTATGACAGAATCTGAATTAGCCGCCTGCTTACCCACCCCAGAAATTGCCGATACGACTAATCTGATCCCCTTTGCCACCATCAAAGGGCAAGCGGTCATTGATTTGCCCAAGGATTTATATATTCCACCTGACGCCATGAAAGTCTTTCTGTCTGCCTTTGAAGGGCCGCTTGATTTTTTACTCTACCTCATTCGCAAACAAAATATCGATATTCTGGATATTCCCATTGCCGCCGTGACACGGCAATACATGGAATACATCAATTTGATGCAGGAATTGTCTCTGGAGCTTGCAGCAGAATATCTCGTCATGGCCGCGATTTTGGCCGAAATCAAATCACGCATGCTCTTGCCGCATTCAGTCGATGAAGAAAACCCGGAAGCGGATCCTCGGGCTGAGCTAGTCAGACGGTTACAGGAATATGAGCGATATAAACAGGCAGCAGAGAATATCGATCAATTAAATCGCGTCGAAAGAGACATCTTTATTGTCGAAGCCGATACCAGCCAAATTGCCGTGAATAAACCACTGCCAGCCGTACAACTGAAAGAACTCATGCAGTCACTTCTAAATGTGATACAACGGGCAGAACACCATACCACGCACCATATTCAGCTGGATGCCTTATCGGTGAGAGAAAAAATGACGCACATTTTAAACCAGATTCAGGCAGAGGCGCATTTACCCTTTGTGCGGCTTTTTAACTTGCACGAGGGGCGTCATGGGGTGGTGGTGACCTTTTTGGCCATGCTTGAATTATTGAAACAAGGGCTGATAGAATTTGTACAATCGGCGGCATTTGCACCCATTTATCTCAACGCCAAACAAGGGCTCGTCATGCCAGCCGATGAGACCCTCTTTGACGGGGTGGCAGACTGATTTGGCAAGGAAAAAGACGTTCAGACTGCTTTAAGATTTTCAAAGGATGGCGGTGATATAATTCAGGTATGGGGTCTTGTTCTTGCTGAGCGGGCAACCCCGACAATTAACACCCTACATAAAGACGGGGGCTTTCAAGCGCGACAATGAGTAATCAACCTGCAACCCAAAACGCTAACAATAATAACGGAGAGCAAGCTGTCTTCGGTACTTACGCGCGGTTGATGATGCTGATGAATGTAGAGCGATACAATCAAGACACTTCCATTAAAGCGGCCATATTAGAATCAAGACTAACTCGCAGTCAAAATGCGCTGAATGAATCCGAAAAATTGCTGAAGCAACTGAAACACACTCAGGCAATCATACGCGATAATTTGACTAGCATTGTCAGCGTCAGGCCCAGAACCAACACCACCCCACTCCCCCCCAATTTACCCATCTGGGAAAAGCGGCACAGCACGTTTGACGGGGAAATGGGTCCCCTTGAAACGAAACATCAGGAACAGGTGACACTATTTCAAAACTTAATGAAGAAACATAAAGAACACGACAAATCACCCAAGAGCTACGCTGAACTGATCACACACTTTACGGGGCTGGAAAACAACCTGATTAAACTAAGAAAACATTTAAGGACATTACTGAGTCAGGTTACCCAGCTAAACAACGAAGTGGCCAGCCACACGGGCTCAAGCGCACCTGCACTGACGCAAGCAAGCACCCTCACCGGCCCAAACCAGGGTTAAATGACACGCCTAGCCGCACTCAGGAAGTTGAGGCCAGCTCTTCCTGTGGCGGCATCAGCAAATGGCGTAATTTGATGCCCGTGACCCATAAGGCCGCAAAATACACCAGCATGGCTGAAACGAGCAAAAAGGCCAAATGTGTGATACGCCAGACGGCAGGATGCACCAACCAGGTGCTCAAGTCCCCTGCTCCCACCCATAACCAGATAGCTAACACACCGTTGGACGCGGCCAGACGCAAGGCAAATAATCGAAACCCTGCTCGTGGACAATACAGGCCGCGTTTCTGCAAAAAATAAAACAGGCAGCCGGAATTGATTAATGCGGCTAACGAGGTGGCAAGCGCAATGCCCGCGTGCGCTAATGGCAGAATCAGCAAACCGTTTAAACCAATATTGGCGACCATGGCGACCACTCCAATTTTGACGGGTGTGCGTAAATCCTGCTTAGCGTAAAACCCGGATGCCAGGACTTTCACTAACATGAAAGGCGCAATGCCAAGGGCGAAGGCGGTCAAACTCTTGCTGGCCATGATGACGGCAAACGCATTAAATTTGCCATATTGGAACAAGGTACTCAACAAGGGGCCGGCCATCACCGCTAACACCACGGCAGCGGGAATGCCAACCAACAGCACAGCACGCACCGCCCAGTCAATGGTGAGTGAGAACTGTGCCTCCCTCTGTGTTGTATGATGGCGTGATAAATGAGGCAAAATCACAGTTGAAATGGCGACACCAAACACACCCAGCGGAAATTCCATCAAGCGGTCTGAATAATAAAGCCAAGACACACTACCCACCATCAACAAAGATGCAAACACGCTGTCCACCAATAAATTAATCTGCCCCACGGATACGCCAAATAAAGCAGGCACCATCAACTTAAGCACACGTCGAACGCCTCTGTCTTTAAAGTTGAACGTGGGATGCGGCAATAAACGCAAGTTTTTCAAAAAGGGCCACTGGAAAAGAAGCTGCAAGATGCCTGCCACAAACACCCCCCAAGCAAGGGCCACAATGGGCGTGGCAAGCCCGGGTGAAAACCAGATTGCCGCCGTGATCATGCAAATGTTTAACAAGACAGGCGTGAAGGCGGCCACCCAAAAACGGCTGTAGGTATTTAGAATGGCACCCGAAAAGGCGGTTAAGGATATCAGTGTCAAATAAGGGAAAGTAATGCGCAACAGGGTAACAGCCAGGTCATATCGGGGGTTCCCGGGCGTGAAGCCTGGCGCAAAAAGTCTGACAATCCAGGGGGCCCCTAGCATGCCCAACACGGTCACCATCAACAGCGTCACGCCCAGCACACCCGACATGGCGTTGATGAATTTTTGCACTTCCTCTTTGGATTTTAGTTTTTGATATTCCGACAGGACAGGGACAAATGCCTGCGAGAAAGAACCTTCCGCAAAAAGACGGCGCATGAAGTTGGGAATGCGGAAGGCCACGGCAAACGCGTCAAATTGGGCGGCGGCACCAAACATGTGGGCGCTGACCATATCTCGTACAAAACCGAAAATACGCGAGATCATGGTCATGCTGACCACAACGGATGTCGATTTGACCAGGCTTTTACTCATAAGGATAGACTCTGGCGCAGGCGTAGCCTCTAAAGTCAGTCATTCTACTATAGGAATGTGCAGGTACCAACCATTACAAATTGACATGGCACAGAAAAGCGGGCATATTAGCGAACTTTCACAAAACCCATAAGCTATCATTTTGGAGATTACCCTTGGCTAATACAAAGCAGGCAAAAAAACGCGTTCGCCAGGCTGAGAAACACCGCCGAAACAACGCCAGCATGCGCTCCATGCTGCGAACCTACCTCAAAAAAGTCACCGCAGCGATTGCCGGTGGTGTTGAAGCAAGTGCTGTTGACTCGCTGAAAGAAGCCACACCCATTATTGACCGCATGGTGAACAAAGGCATTATTCATAAAAATAAAGCCGCTCGACACAAGAGCCGCCTGACCGCTCACATTCGAAAAATGAGCGAAAAAGCAGCTTAAATGATGAATTAAATCCGATCAATTCATGCCCCAGGTGTCCGTCGTCGCGAGGCTGCGAAGCGCTTAGCTGTGGCGATCCAGTCTTGTTGACTTAGCTTGGTATTGGGGCGAAACCTCGAACGACTTGCTGAATTGATTCGAAAACATGCCAACCCTGTTTACGTGCGGTTGAAATGAATCTGCGGATGCGTGTTAAACGGCGTTGTTGCATAAATTAAATGTTACACATTTTGATGTCAATGTACGGCGTTGTTGCATAAATTAAATGTTACACATTTTGATGTCAATGTAGGGTGGATTAGACGCGCTTTTTGCGTCGTAATCCACCAACTTGTGGGCATTATATTCATTAAAACCGCTTGTAAATCGGTTCAAGCTCCTGCTGATTTTCGATATCCCCTGAAAGAGCAAACATGGAATGGCTAAATTTCTCAAAAGCGGCTTTAAAAAACTGGCTCACCGGCTGACGAGCCGCTTTAAATCCAAAGTATCCCGCGCAGGCAACGCCACCAACGCCCAGGACGGAGACGATCATTATTAAGCCAACGCTGTAATCTAAACCGGCGTCTGGATGCGTGTTTTCACACAGATAACCGAAGCATCGATAGATATCAAGCATCAACGTATCATTGGTTAGCGTGGACTCCATGCTGGCAATGGCCTCAGTTTGGTTGCCAGCGCATAACGTTCGGATGGATTCAATTGGAAAGCTTCCACTGCAAGTGACCGGCGTAAAATGATACGAGCAATTGGGAGAAAACGAGGGGTTGCTTATGTTCGGCAGGTACTGATAAGCAACCTCACCGCCCACACCGTCAACAGCATAACAAACACGCATGATCTCGGAGGCAACCGGTGAAACAAACGATGCCAGAATCGCCCACGGACCAAGCGACTCAACACGCTGCAAGACGTGCCTTCCAGCGGAGAATAACCTAGCAAAATAACGTGGGGGTACTGTGGGTTTTCGGGTATGGGTCATCTATGCTACTCTCTCAGTCCTCCTCATGATCCAAATGGCCTTCGAGGTAATTCATTGCCTGTTGCGTTAACGTTTCCAGGCCATCATGGGCCAGTCCAGAAATAATAAAGACCTTACCTTGCCAATTTAAACACCTGACAATCTCATCACAAACCGGTTTAACGTCATCAGGTGGCAAAGCATCTATCTTATTCAAGACGAGCCAACACGGCTTGTTTTCCAAATCTTCGCTATATTTAACTAATTCTTGTGTAATTTTTTGCACATTTTCAACCGGATCACTGCCGTCCATTGGCACAATATCCACCACATGGAACAAGAGGCGCGTTCTGGCAACATGTTTTAAAAACCGAATGCCAAGGCCAGCACCTTCTGCCGCGCCTTCAATTAAACCAGGCAAGTCAGCGACCACAAAACTCCTGAATCGTGAAACACTGACCACACCCAAATAGGGAAATAAAGTGGTAAATGGGTAATCAGCCACCTTGGGTCTTGCCGCAGAAATGGCGCTAATCAGCGTTGATTTCCCCGCGTTCGGCATACCGACCAAGCCAACATCCGCCAACACTTTTAACTCTAAGCGCAAATTTCGTTCTTCACCTTCCTGACCAGGAATGGTGCGTGTGGGCGATCGATTCACACTGCTTTTAAAGCGTGAGTTTCCAATCCCGTGACGGCCGCCTTTTGCCACGCAAATCATCTCACTCGCCGTCGCAAGATCAGCGATGATTTCATTGGTCTCCTCATTGTAAACGATGGTGCCAACAGGAACACGGAGATATAAATCTTCCCCATTTCGGCCCGTGCAATTCTGGCCCGATCCCTTCTTGCCGTCACTTGCTTTGTACGTTTGCAC
>MGYH01000010.1:14395-29261 GCA_001801665.1 Gammaproteobacteria bacterium RIFCSPHIGHO2_12_FULL_45_12
TTCAAAAAAACGCTGCCGCCATCGCCGCCATTCCCACCATCAGGCCCCCCTAATGGTTCAAACTTTAAACGCAAAAAACTGCAAGCACCATTGCCACCTTTTCCAGCGGCAACATAAATGATTGCTTCATCTACAAACTTCATAAATTAACCCAAATAAAAAAGCCTCGCAAAAATTGCAAGGCTTTTAAACATTAACCCATCCAATTAAAATGACTAGGCAGCTTCAACTGGAACGATACTCACACAGCGACGACGCAAATTCCCTTTAATGGAAAACGCCACACGCCCCGCTTTCAACGCAAATAAGGTATCGTCTTTGCCAATGCCGACATAAGTGCCAGGGTGAAATTTGGTCCCACGTTGACGAACCAAAATCTCGCCCGCATTCACCAATTGCCCTGCATAACGCTTAATGCCAAGATACTTGGGGTTTGAATCTCTGCCGTTTCGTGTACTACCACCCGCTTTTTTCGTTGCCATATCAAACTCCCATCAAGCATTAATCTTGGTAATTTCAACTTCTGTAAAATTCTGTCGATGGCCTTGCCATTTCATATGGTGCTTACGGCGTCTGAACTTGATAATTTCAATTTTCTTATGACGACCTTGTGCAACAACATTGGCAGCGACCACACAGCCTGCCAGAAAGGGCTTGCCAAACTGCACTTTATCGCCTTCTCCAACCATTAACACCTTATCAAAGTTGATCTGAGCGCCCACTTCGTCAGGTAATGATTCCAGTTTCAAGGTATCACCTTCCTCTACGCGGTACTGCTTGCCACCACTTACTATCACTGCGTACATTATCCAACACTCCGAAAATAAACTCTAGCAAAAGCCACTAAACCGCCTCAGCAGTCTCATTTGTGCGTTCAACCAGCTCAACCACCGCCATCGGCGCGTTATCGCCTTTTCGAAAGCCACATTTTAAAATTCTCAAATAACCGCCTGGGCGATTTTTAAATAAGGGACCCAGTTCATTAAATAATTTTGTCACAATCTCCCTGTCCCGCAATCTGTCATAAGCCAAACGACGTCGATGCAAAGTATCTTCCTTTGCCATCGTAATCATGGGCTCTAAAAAACGGCGCAGCTCCTTCGCTTTCACCACCGTCGTTTTAATGAACTCATGCTTTAGCATGGAGACCATCATATTCTGAAACATGGCCTTTCGATGGCTGCTATTTCTACTTAATGCCTTTCCACTATTGTTATGGCGCATGACCTAAACCCTTTTCAATATACCGGATTACTTCTTACCTTCATCTTTTTCAAGTGCAGAAGTAGGTGATTTCCAACTGTCTATTTTGGTTCCCAACGCCAACCCATGAATAGCCAATACATTTTTAATTTCTGTCAAAGACTTCTTGCCCAGATTGGGCGTCTTTAATAAGTCGCCTTCCGTTCTTTGCACCAAATCGCCAATAAAGAAAATATTCTCCGCCTTCAGGCAATTGGCTGATCTAACCGTTAACTCAAGATCATCAACCGGGCGATAAAAGATGGGGCTAACCGAGTCTTCGCTCAACTGATCATCTTGCGTGGCAGGAGCCGATTGCAAATCAACAAAGGCAGCCAATTGCTGCTGCAAAATGGTCGCTGAACGTCGAATGGCTTCTTCAGGATCAAGCGTGCCATTTGTCTCCAGATCAATCACCAGCTTATCCAAGTCAGTTCGTTGTTCCACACGGGCATTTTCTACCGTGTAGGCAACACGCCTGACAGGGCTATAACTGGCATCAAGATGCAAGCTGCCAACCGTTGTTTGACCTTCACCCTTTCGATCACGTGTGACAGCAGGTTGATAACCCCGACCCAAGGACACGTTCAGTGTCATATCAAGTGCACCCCCCTCATTCAAGTGAGCAATCACATGATCCGGATTCATAATTTCAATATCGTGTTCTGCCTCAATATCACCCGCCAACACCGCACCCGCGCCCTTCTTGTTCAGACGCAAGGTGACCTGTGTACGGCCATGAAGCTTGATGGCTATGCCTTTAATGTTGAGCAAAATTTCGACCACATCTTCCTGCACACCGGAAATGGCACTGTATTCATGCAAGACTCCGTCAATTTTCACCTGATCCACCGCAGCGCCTGGCATGGAGGATAGTAAAATTCGACGTATCGTATTTCCCAGCGTATGCCCAAAACCGCGCTCCAAAGGCTCCAAGGTAATTTTGGCATGACAGGGTGAAATGGTCTCGACAAGAATTTCTCGAGGCGTTAAAAAATCAAATGGATTATTTTGCATGTAACAACCTCACTATCCCAGAAATGACTTATTTAGAATAAAGCTCAACAATTAACTGTTCATTAATATCGGGTGGCAAATCTGACCGCTCAGGTAGCACTTTAAACGTGCCAGAGAGTGTGGCAGGATCCACTTCCACCCAAGCACAACCCGGTCTACCCTGTGATAAGGTCAACGCAGACTGAATTCTAAGCTGCTTTTTGGCACCTTCCCGAATGCTAATGACATCACCAGGGGACACAAGATAAGAAGGAATGTTGACTGCTTTTCCATTCACCAAGGTGCCGCAATGACTAACTAACTGCCTTGCCTCCGCACGCGTTGATCCAAAACCCATTCTATAAACAACATTATCCAATCTACTTTCTAACAGTTTGAGTAGATTTTCGCCAGTAGAACCTTTAAGACGAGTCGCTTTTTTAAAGTAGTTTTTAAATTGCTTCTCCAAAATACCATAAATTCGGCGAACTTTCTGTTTTTCACGTAACTGAATACCATGTTCTGTTTCACGTCCACGACGCGCACCATGCTGGCCTGGAGCCGTATCCAGCTTACATTTTGAATCTAAAGCTCTTACACCGCTTGTTAGGGAAAGATCCATTTTTTCCCGTCGGGCTAACTTACAACGTGGACCTAAATACCGTGCCATTCTTTAATCTCCCGTTACACGCGACGTTTTTTGGGTGCGCGGCAACCATTAAAAGGAATACCGGTCACATCTGTGATCGAAACAATTTTCAAACCAGCCGCATAAAGTGCCCTAATGGCAGACTCACGACCAGGACCTGGACCTCTTACCCTAACTTGGACATTTTTCATGCCGAAGTTATCAACCACCGCTAGGGCAGCCTTCTGAGCCGCCTCACCTGCGGCATAAGGGGTAGACTTTCTTGATCCGCGATATCCACAATTGGCCGCACTGGTCCATGCAACCGCATTCCCCTGAACATCACTGATGGTAACAATGGTATTGTTAAAGGAAGAATAAATATGTGCAATACCGTCAGTAATTTGACGTTTTACTTTTTTTCTATTTTTACTGGGCGCAGCCGTAGCCGTGCCAGCTTTTGAGCTAGCAGCTGCTTTGCTGCTAGCACCCGCAGCACCACGACCCTCTTCACCCCCGCTTTGATCATCAACCGCGCCAGCATTCCCTTCAGCGTCGTTTGAAGAAAGACGCGATTCAGGCTTCGCGTTAACTGCAGATTTGGCCTTTGCCGCCTCAGCAACAGCAGGATTTACATTTTTGACTGCATCATCATCTGACGCACTAGGTGTTTTTGCCATCTTAATTTTCTACCTTATTTATTTGCTTTTTCTTTTGCCCTTTCGCGTTCTTGCGTTCGTCTTGGTGCGTTGCCCACGAACAGGCAAGCCACGCTTGTGGCGCGAACCTCGGTACGTGCCAAGCTCAACCAACCGCTTAATACTCATTGCCACTTCACGACGCAAATCGCCTTCCACTCGCAACTTGCCAATTTCGGCTCGCAAGGTTTCAAGCTCACTTTCGGTCAAATCTTTAACTTTTTTTGCGCTATCGACTTTTGCTTCTTGGCAAATGCTTTTAGCACGTGGTCTTCCAATACCATATATAGCAGTAAGCCCTATGACTATATGCTTCTGCATTGGTATCATGATGCCTGCAATACGGGCTGCCATTCCTCTACTCCTAACCCCACAAAAAGTGCATGAGTTTAATATTCAATTATAAAAAAATCAACCTTGTTTTTGCTTATGACGCTTTTCTTTGCAAATAATTCGTACAATGTTCTTCCGACGAATAATTTTACAATGACGGCATATTTTTTTTACAGACGCCCCTACCTTCATTTTTCACCTCAACTAACTTTTAGCAATCAACGCCAACTATTTACCGCAATGATCCCAAACCACTACCCGTGCGTAAATTCGCTTTTTTCAATAATGACTCATATTGAAATGACATAATATGGGCTTGAACTTGTGCCATAAAGTCCATCACCACCACCACAATAATCAACAAGGATGTTCCACCAAAGTAAAAGGGTACATTCCATGTCAAAATCAAAAACTCAGGCAATAAGCAGACCAAGGTAACATAAATCGCGCCTGACAAGGTCAATCTGGTCATCACTGTATCAATAAATCGAGCTGTTTGATCACCAGGTCTTATTCCTGGAATAAAGGCACCAGATTTCTTCAGGTTATCCGCGGTTTCCTTTGGGTTAAACACTAATGCCGTATAAAAGAAACAGAAAAATATGATACCCGCGCCAAACAGTAACATGTGCAGAGGTTGTCCCTGCTGAAGCGAAACACTGAGCACGTTCAACCAGCCTAAGCCTTTGGTATTGCCAAACCATTGCGCGATGGTCGCTGGAAATAATATTAAACTAGATGCAAAAATGGGAGGAATAACCCCTGCCATGTTAATTTTAAGCGGCAAATGCGTACTTTGTGCCGAATAAACCTTACCGCCTTGCATTCGACGAGCATAATTAATGGTAATTCGTCGTTGTGCCCGTTCAACATACACCACAAACGCAATCACACCACCAACGGCAACCAGAAGAAGCAGTAAAACCAATGGGTTGAGCTGACCTTCTTTCACTTGTTCCAGGGTTTTGCCCAATGCTTGTGGTAGTCCCGCGACAATGCCCGCGAAAATAATCATTGAGATGCCATTGCCTATCCCACGCTCGGTCATCTGTTCACCCAACCACATGAGAAACATGGTTCCGGTCACGAGGGTAATTGTCGTTGTCCAGTAAAAAGCAAATCCAGGTGCAACTGCCACGCCATTCGCCGCCAGCATTTTGGAAATACCAACCGCCTGAAAAGCTGCCAGCACCACCGTGCCATATCGTGTATATTTATTGATCTTGCGTTGTCCTGCTTCACCCTCTTTGCGTAATTCCGCCATTTGCGGTGACATCACACTGATTAACTGGACGATAATGGAAGCTGAAATATAAGGCATGATACCGAGAGCAAACACACTAAAACGCATCAGGGCACCGCCAGAGAACATATTAAATAAGCCTACAATGTTATTTTGCTGGGCATTAAACAATTCCTGGAGTCTAGCAGGATTCAAGCCTGGAACGGGAATATAGGAACCCACCCTGAAAACCAGAATAGCCACTAACACAAAGAGAATTCTGCTCTTCAATTCCTTGAATCCGCTCGATTTTGTGTTTTCCCCTGCTCGACCCGCCGCCATTATTCCTCAACCTTTCCGTTAGCTGTCTCAATGGCTTTTTTGGCTCCGACGGTTGCTAAAATGCCACGAACCGTGACAGCTCGTGTGACCTCACCCGAACCAATAATTTTGACTTCGCGTGTGCAGCGTTTAATGACACCTGCCGCCAACAGTGAAGCCATGTCAATCATATCACCCGGCACTTTGTTCAGGTCAGACAAATAAATTTCCTCATGGAATTTTGCCGTACGAGAACGAAACCCAAATTTTGGCAGTCGTCTTTGCAAAGGCATTTGACCACCTTCGAAACCTACTTTGTGATAACCACCTGCACGTGCCTTTTGACCTTTATGACCACGTCCACAGGTTTTACCTTTACCTGAACCAATACCTCGCCCAAGTCGTTTTGACTTCATTTTGGAACCTAGTGCTGGTTGTAAAGTATTTAAATACATCTTTACAATTCCTCTCTATAAATTGAGTTAGCTGTTGTCATTAAAACCTAAGAGACAAAGTCTAGTGCCCTAAAATTTCTTCCAGTGTTTTACCGCGTTTAGCCGCCATAAATTCTGGCGTTGAGATACTTGCCAAACCATTTAAAGTGGCCCTCACAACATTCACCGAGTTCGCTGATCCGCCAATTTTTGCCAAAATATTTTTGACACCCAGAACTTCAAATACGGCACGCATGGCACCTCCGGCAATAATGCCCGTCCCTTCTGACGCTGGCTTCATGAAAACACGTGTTGCACCATGTTGACCGATCACTTCATGGTGAATGGTGTCACCTTTAAGCACAACCTGTTGCATGTTTTTACGCGCATTCTCAAGCGACTTCTGGATCGCCACCGGCACTTCACGCGCTTTACCTCGCCCAATACCAATTCGACCACGACCATCACCCACCACGGTAACCGCTGCAAACGTGAATATTTTTCCACCTTTAACGACCTTGCAATGTCTTAGCACGCCCACCAATTTCTCAGTGTAGCCATCGCCTTTTGCACCTTGATCAAAACCAGCCATATCTCACCCTTAAAATTCTAGTCCAATTTCTCTTGCCGCATCGGCTAAGGCCTTTATGCGTCCGTGATACCGAAATCCTGATCTGTCAAATGCCACGGACTTCAATCCCGCGTCCAATGCACGCCTAGCGACTAGCTTTCCGACCGCTTCAGCCGCAGAGGTGTTACCCGTGTTCTTCAATGTTTTCTTAATGTCTGCCTCTAAACTTGAAGCACTCACCAGTGTCTTTGAACCGTCAGCGGTGGTTAGCTGGGCATAAATATGTCTTGGCGTCTTATTGACACATAAACGGATCACCTCAAGTTCCCTAATTTTCATTCGGGTTCGTTTGGCTCTGCGTATTCTTGATTCTTGCTTATTCATTCGCTCTTTACCCTATGAATTATTTTTTCTTGGTTTCTTTAATCACCACCACTTCATCAGAATAGCGTACACCTTTACCTTTATAAGGCTCGGGTGGACGTATTCTTCTAATTGACGCAGCTGCTTCGCCAACCAGCGCAGCATCCACTCCCTTAATTAAAATCTCGGTCGGGGTCGGTGTTTCAATGATAATACCCTCAGGAACGGTAAAGTCAGTGGGATGTGAAAAACCCAAACTTAAAGAAAGAACCTTCCCTTTTGATTGCGCTTTATAGCCCACACCAATCAAATTCAACTTACGTTCAATACCCTTGGTGACCCCATCCATCACGTTGTTGATCTTTGCTCTAATGGTGCCAGCGATTGAACGAAACAATTTCCTAGATGTTCCCGTCAACATTAGTTTGTCAGCATTCACCGGTGCAACTGTAATCTCATTTCCCGTCATTTGCACATTCACATAAGGGTGCAAATCAAGATGTAAGATACCCTTTGGCCCTTTAATGGAGATAGTGTTTTCATGCAGCTTCACCTCTACACCTGAAGGAACAACAACAGGCTTTCTACCAACACGTGATGTCCTATTAGCTGAAATCGACATATTCAACGCTCCTATTGGACAGTACACAATATCTCGCCGCCCACTTTCTGGGCCCGCGCGACTTTACAAGACATGACACCCTTAGGAGTTGAAACAATCACAACACCAAGACCACCCTGAACAACTGGCAATTCATCATGCCCTCGGTAAACCCTTAAAGATGGCTTGCTCACACGTTTAATTTTTTCAATCACAGGAGCACCCTGATAATATTTCAAGGTGACGCTAATATTCTTCTTGTTCCCATCAGGCACAATGGTAAATTCCTCAATAAAGCCCTCATCTCTAAGCACCCTGAGCATTTCACATTTCAAACCTGAAAATGGAACTTTGACCTGCTTGATCCCCATCATCTGGGCATTTCTAATACAGGTCAACATGTCCGATACGGGATCTTGCATTGACATCTTAAAATACCTCTAAAATTCTGATCATTACCAACTCGCCTTATGCATACCAGGCACCATACCTGCAACGGTTGCAATTCGCATGTGCAACCTGCACAAACCCGTTAACCTGTTATAGGCACGTGGTCTTCCGCACAGTTTACAACGATTGCGTCTTCTCGAAGGACTAGAGTTACGCGGCAAATCCTGCAATGCACTCATGGCATCCCAACGTTCCTTATCACCTAAACTAATATCGCTAACCATCTTTCTCAAAAGATCGCGCTTTTCCCTGAAACGTTCGACCGTTTTCTGCCGAACCAAATTTCTATTTCTGACTGATTTTTTTGCCATGTGTTTAACTCGCCTCTTTCTCTTTAAAAGGGAACTTAAATGCTTGCAAGAGGGCAAAAGCCTCCTGATTTGTCTTTGCTGTCGTTGTAATGGTAATATCCATCCCCCGAATGGCATCGATTTTATCGTATTCAATTTCAGGGAATACAATTTGCTCTCTCATTCCAAGGCTATAGTTACCACGTCCATCAAATGATCTTGCACTGATGCCGCGAAAGTCTCTTACTCGAGGCAAGGCAATGGTGATCAATCGATCTAAAAATTCATACATTTTGTCACTTCGCAAAGTCACCTTACAGCCAATTGGCCAGCCTTCACGAATTTTGAAACCCGCAATGGACTTACGCGCCAAGGTTGTTACCACCTTTTGCCCAACAATCTTCTCCAAATCCGAAATCGCATTTTGAAGAACCTTTTTGTCGGCAGCCGCTTCACCCACACCCATGTTCACGGTGATTTTTTGAATACGCGGAACCTGCATCACCGAGGTATAGTTAAACTGCTTCTTTAAGGCTTGAACAATTTCTTTTTTGTATACTTCACGCAACCTTGCCATAACAACACCTTTACGCTTTAACATCAATAAGTTGATCGCTGGCTTTAAAATAGCGCACACGCTGACCGTCTTTTAATACTCTAATACCAACACGGCTTCTCTTCTGTGCGTTTGAATCATACATCATCACATTTGAGCGCTGAATCGGCATGGATTTTTCTGTAATACCACCTTGTATCCCAGCATTGGGATTCGCTTTGATATGTTTCTTGACCAGATTAATCCCTTCCACCAAAAATTTGTCTCCGCCGTCAAGGACAGTCAGAATATTTCCGGTTTTACCTTTGTCTTTTCCGGCAATCACAATGACCGTATCGCCTTTTTTAATCTTTTTCATAATCGCTCTCTTTACTTGCTTTTAAATAACCTCAGGAGCTAAGGAAATGATTTTCATGAAGTTGTCATTCCGTAATTCGCGGGTGATGGGGCCAAACACACGTGTTCCAATGGGCTGCATCTGGGCATTTAAAAGAACCACTGCGTTTTCATCAAATCTAATTGAGGAACCATCAGCTCTTCTAATGCCTTTTTTGGTTCTGACGATAACAGCGTTCAGCACGTCACCCTTTTTCACCTTGCCGCGCGGAATAGCTTCCTTAACAGAAACTTTGATAACATCACCAATACCGGCATACCGGCGTTTAGATCCACCTAATACCTTTATACACATGACACGACGTGCACCACTGTTATCAGCCACATCGAGCACTGTCTGCATCTGAATCATGCTTTAACTCCAACTTCACTATTCGCAAGCTTTTGAGCTCGCAATATTATCATGTTTAATCAAAAATAAAAGCTTAAAAAAACTTATTTTCGCCTTTTATGCCCTACATCCTATTGAAGGAAAGAAGGAATAATAACTATTTGAAATTATTGTTGTTCTTCTTTCTTAACCACCTCGACCAGATTCCATCGTTTTGTCCTTGATAAGGGACGCACTTGTTGAATCCTCACCAAATCGCCAATCTGACACTCGTTACCTTCATCATGAGCATACATTTTGGTGAAACGGCGCAAATATTTTCCATATAAGGGGTGTTTTACCTTGCGTTCCGTTTGAACAACAATAGTTTTGTTCATTTTGTTACTAATGACTTTCCCCATGACTGTTCGTTGTGGCTTTGTATCTTCGACACCTTTCTGTTCGGTCATACGCTTAAACCTTTCTCATTTAATATGGTTTTGATACGTGCAATGGTCAGTTTAACCTGCTTAAATAAATGCTGCTTAGGCGGTTGCCCCGAGCCACGCTGAATACGCAAATTAAACCGTTCCCTTAAGGAGGCGATCAACTCACCTTTAAGTTCTTCCACGCTTTTTGCTCTCAAGTCGGTTGCTTTCATTACATTATCGTCCGCGTTACAAACACTGTTTTCACTGGTAATTTAGCTGCCGCTAAACCTAATGCTTCTTTTGCAAGGTCTTCTGCAACACCCTCAATTTCAAACATCATCTTGCCGGGCTGTACTAATGCTACCCAATATTCAACATTACCCTTACCTGAACCTTGTCTCACTTCCAATGGTTTTTTAGTAATTGGCTTATCAGGAAAAATCCGGATCCAGATTCTGCCGCCACGCTTGATGTGGCGAGACATGGCGCGACGGGCGGCTTCAATCTGCCGAGCTGTAATTCTGCCGTGCTCAAGTGTCTTCAGTCCAAACTCACCAAAACTGACCTTGGCGCCACTTGTCGCCACACCACGGTTGCGGCCTTTAAACTGTTTTCTATATTTTGTTCGTTTTGGCTGCATCATGGTTTATTTCTCCTGCTTAGCGGTTTTTTCCGCGATCTCACCTTGTGCACTTTTATCACCTAATACTTCACCTTTAAAAATCCAGACCTTAATACCAATCACACCATAGGTAGTAAAGGCTTCGCCCAAGGCATAGTCAATATCAGCGCGAAAAGTCTGAAGGGGTACCCGACCTTCACGATACCACTCTGTTCGGGCAATTTCTGACCCCCCTAAACGACCGCTAATACTAATTTTTATACCAAGCGCACCCGATCTCATGGCGGTTGTCACAGCCCTTTTCATGGCTCGTCTAAACATAATTCGGCGCTCTAATTGCTGGGCAACAGATTCTGCAACCAATTTTGCATCTAATTCAGGCTTTCTAACTTCCTCAATGCTCACATGCACCGGAACATTGATAATTTTGCTGATATCGTCACGCAAATTTTCAACTTCCTTACCACTTTTTCCAATGATGATACCGGGTCGAGCTGTGTAAATAGTAACCTTTGCATTTCGGGCAGGGCGATCAATCTGAATTCGACTGATACCAGCCTGAGCCAAGCGTTTACCCAAGTATTCCCTTACCTTAAGATCGGCACACAAGGTATCTGAGAAATCCTTTGAGGATGAATACCATCTTGATGCCCAGTCTTTCACAATACCCAAACGTATGCCGACTGGATTAACTTTTTGACCCATTACCGATTACTCCCCATCCGATAAAATGACTGTAATATGACAAGTGGGTTTCAATAACCGGGTCCCACGTCCTTTCGCTCTGGCCTGCATACGTTTATATGTTGGACCTTGATCGGCATAAATTTGCGCCACTTTTAACTCGTCTATGTCAGCCCCCTCATTGTGTTCAGCATTGGCAATGGCTGAATTAAGCACTTTTTTCAGGACGGCTGCCGCACGTTTTGAACTAAATTTTAAAATATCAAGCGCGCGGTCAATGGGTAACCCGCGAATTTGATCACACACCAATCGACACTTTTGTGGCGACAATCTAACAAATTTTAATTTTGCTGCAACTTCCATTCTCAAATCCTCTAATCGGATGCTTACTCTTTGGTCTCGCCGCCTTTAACTTTCTTATCACTAGAATGCCCACGAAAAGTACGTGTCAATGCAAACTCACCTAGCTTATATCCCACCATGTTTTCTGTTATATAAACAGGAACATGCAAGCGGCCATTATGAATAGCGATGGTTAAGCCAACCATCTCTGGCACAATCATTGACCCTCTGGACCATGTTTTAATGGGTCGCTTATCATTTCCTGAAACCGCTTTCTCAACCTTTTTAATCAGGTGATTAGCTACAAATGGTCCTTTTTTAATTGAACGTGGCACTTTGTCACCTCTTATTATCAGTTGAACCTACAATTACTTACTTTGATTTCGAAACTTTTACAATAAATTTACTGGTTCGCTTGTTTCGACGTGTCTTATAGCCCTTGGTTGGAACACCCCAAGGTGAAACGGGATGCCTTCCGCCCTTGGTTCGCCCCTCGCCGCCACCATGTGGATGGTCAATGGGATTCATCGCTGTCCCTCGAACAGTGGGTCTCACACCTCTATGACGTGTTGCCCCCGCCTTGCCCAACGTTATCAAATTATGCTCAGCGTTGCTAACCTCGCCAATGACAGCACGGCAGGCGACCAATATTTTTCGCATTTCGCCTGATCGCAGTCTTAAAGTGGCGTACTCTCCCTCACGGGCCACCAACTGCACACTCGCACCCGCGCTTCTAGCAATCTTTGCGCCGCCACCTGGTTGCAGTTCGATGCAATGAATGGTTGTTCCCACTGGAATGTTGCTTAATGGCAAACAATTACCCACCTTGATGCCCACATCACGGCCAGAAGCCACTTCATCTCCCGCATTCAAATTGCGAGGAGCAATCATATATCGTCTTTCCCCATCCGCATACAACAATAGTGCGATATTCGCACTGCGATTTGGGTCATACTCCAAACGTTCTACTTTGGCGATGACCCCATCTTTATCCCGCTTAAAATCAATCAAGCGATATTTTTGTTTGTGACCACCGCCAATATGCCGACAGGTAATCCTGCCTTGATTGTTTCTACCGCCGGTTTTCGACTTTTTGACTAACAAGGGGGCATAAGGCGCGCCTTTATGCAAATCCTTATTAACAACCTTGACAGTAAATCGCTGCCCAGGTGATGTAGGTGAAAGCGTCACAATTGCCATAAAATCCTCAACTCAACTTCAATTTATTGTCTTGATATCAATTCCAAATTCACGCCATGGCAGGTTTCCGGCGTGGGTAATCTCCCACCACCGCATTCGCTGACCTTATTGCGCTCCCATCATATCCAGCTTTTGGTCGGCTTGAAGAGTGACATAGGCCTTTTTCCAACCCTTCGTTTTACCTTCGATACTTTTAAATGTTTTACGTTTTGAACGTACGTTAACGATACGAACATCTTTCACTTTTGCATTGAAAATAAACTCAATGGCATCTTTGACTTCAGGCTTCGTCGCGGTGGGTACGACGCGAAATATAAATTCATTATATTTTTCAGCGACAATCGTCGCCTTCTCCGAAACATGAGGCGTCAAAATGACTTGTAATAGTCTTTCCTGATTCATTGCAGCAACCCCTCTATTTCTTTCATTGCAGCTTGCGTCACAATTATTTTTTCGGCTCTGACCAATGACACGGGATCAGTAGCAGAGCTTATCGTATCCCTGACGTCAACATTAAACAAATTACGTGAAGCCAAATACAAGCTCTCGTCAATTGAATCAGAGACAATCAAAACCTGCCCTTCTACTTTCATCTCTTGTAATTTCTTCACTAATTCCTTTGTTTTGCCAGAGGCTATTTGAAAGGTATCAACCAACATCAAGCGTTCCTGACGTATCAACTCAGAAAAAATGGATCGAATCGCGCCCTTATACATCTTCTTATTCACTTTTTGCTTAAAGGAACGTGGTTTGGCTGCAAATGTCACGCCACCCGTACGCCAAATGGGGCTGCGAATCGTACCTGCGCGAGCGCGGCCTGTTCCCTTCTGCTTAAACGGTTTCGCACCGCCACCACTCACTTCAGCTCGTGTTTTTTGTGATTTGGTGCCAGCACGCGCACCAGCCATATAGGCCGTCACGATTTGATGAATCAATGATTCATTAAATTCACAGGCAAACACATCATCCGCCACTTCCAATTTTTTCTTTGAATCTGATAACTTTAATTCCATGGTCGTCTCCTCACGCGCTCTTCTTTACTGCAGGACGGATCACAACAAACCCGCTTTGTGCTCCAGGAACAACACCCCTGACCATGATCAAGTTACGTTCAACATCAATCCGGACAATGCGCTGGGACATGGCGGTTCGTTTCACATCGCCCAAGTGTCCTGACATTTTCTTACCCTTAAAAACTTTACCTGGTGATTGTCGCTGACCAATTGAACCCGGTGCGCGATGAGAGAGTGAGTTACCATGTGTTGCATCTTGCATACGAAAATGGTGGCGCTTGACACAGCCTGCAAAACCTTTGCCCTTCGTGATGCCTGAGACATCTACAAATTGACCTTCTGTAAAAAGGTTGACTTTCATTTCAGCACCGACAAGCATGCCATCAATCGTCTTGACGTCTTCAAACCTGAACTCACACAATTGATTGCCGGGCTCAACACCCGCTTTTGCAAAATGGCCTGCCTCAGCTTTAGACAATTTATTGGCTTTGCGTGTTCCTGTCGTCACCTGAATGGCGTTATAACCGTCATTTTCAATTGTTTTAATCTGTGTAATACGATTTGGTAACAGTTCTAACACCGTGACAGGTATGGAAGACCCGTCCTCAGTAAAGATTCTTGTCATCCCAAGTTTTTTACCCGCTAAACCTATTGTCATTTTATCGCCTCACCTAGGCATCATTAATTTATATAAGCAAATAAAGCCACGCCATTATTTGGGCTCGCATCACCTTTAATGGGTCATGCGATGTAAGCTAACTTAATCTTCCGCATCAACGCTGATTTGAACATCAACACCCGCTGCCAGATCAAGCTTCATTAATGCATCAATCGTTTTATCAGTTGGCCGATTGATATCCACCACACGCTTGTGCGTACGAAGCTCGTATTGATCTCTGGCGTCTTTATCGCCATTTGGAGCAACACAAACCGTATAACGCTCTTTGCGTGTTGGCAAAGGGATTGGCCCGCGCACTTGCGCACCCGTTCTCTTTGCCGTTTCCACAATTTCTTTTGTCGATTTATCAATCAACCGATGGTCGAAGGACTTTAATCGGATTCTAATTCTTTGACTCTTTCTTCCAATAGCCATGGTTTGATTACTCTACTACTTTAGCAACAACACCCGCTCCGACCGTACGGCCACCTTCGCGAATCGCAAA
>MGYH01000011.1:0-29094 GCA_001801665.1 Gammaproteobacteria bacterium RIFCSPHIGHO2_12_FULL_45_12
CAAGCTCGTTTTTGGGCGGCAGCGCGGACACATCTCCGAGCAGTCTCGATGGGCGTGTTAAAAAGCTGGAGCAACAGATTGATACGTTCAGAACTACCAATGTGACCCCGAGAGTGGACTCCCTGCAAACAGAGGTGCAAGCTTTGCGAGGGCAGGTGGAACTGCTAACGCATCAACTGCAACAGCTGGAAGAGCAGCAAAAAGCCCAATATGTGGATTTGGATAAGCGGGTGACGGAGGCGGTGGAAACTGCCAGCAAAAAAGCGAAAATGCTGGCCGCAGACAGTGGGCAAAACGTGGCGGCTCTGCGTCGTCAAGTCGTTCAAGCGAAGACACCACCCAAAATGGCGGCGGTCACCGCACCCGTGAAGAAAGAGGAAGCGGCGAAAGAAACGGCGCGAGATGACCAGCCGAATGTCGCAGAAGAGCAGAAAATTTATCAAACTGCTTATACTATGATTAAAGCAAAACAATATGATGGCGCGGTCAAAGTGCTGCAAGATATGTTGCATAAATATCCAACGGGTCAGTTTGCATCCAATGCGCATTATTGGCTGGGTGAATTATTTGGACTGCAAGGGAAACATGAGTTGGCTTTAGTTGAGTTCAAGACGGTGGTGAAGTCTTATCCATCCAGTCCGCGTGTCTCAGATGCGCAGTTGAAGGTCGGTTTGATTTTAGCCTCCCAGTCCAATTGGTCCGAGGCCAAGTCAGCGTTAAATGCAGTGATCAACCATTACCCAGGCACGTCTTCCGCACGGCTTGCAAAAGAACAGTTAAAGCAGATTAAGCAAGCAGGGCATTAGTGGAAAAATTGCGTCTCACTGAAATATTTTACTCGCTTCAGGGAGAAACGCGAACAGTCGGCTTGCCGACTGTGTTTGTGCGTTTGACAGGTTGTCCATTGCGTTGCCAATATTGTGACACAGCTTATGCGTTTCAGGGCGGCGCATTATGTTCAATAGAAGACATTTTGACGGAAGTGGCACAATATAAGGCACATTATGTGACGGTGACGGGTGGTGAGCCGTTGGCACAGAAACCCTGTTTAAATTTGTTAAGTAGATTATGTGATCAAGGTTATGAAGTATCGCTTGAGACAAGCGGAGCAATCAATGTTGGTAAAGTGGATGCAAGAGTAGTCAAGGTGATTGATATTAAAACGCCAGGCTCAAAGGAAGTCGAAAAGAATTGTTGGGAAAATATGGCGTTATTGTTGCCACATGATCAAGTCAAATTTGTCATTTGCGATCAATCTGATTATAAATGGGCCAAAGAGGTGTTATCGGCGTATCAATTGACAGATAAATGTCAGGTATTATTTTCGCCTAGTCACGAGCAATTGCGAGCAGGCGCGTTGGCTGACTGGATGCTGCAAGATCGCTTGTCGGTTCGGCTTCAAATTCAATTACATAAATATTTGTGGGGAGACGTCGAAGGGCGTTGATATTTTTTTCAGAAACAGTAATATAAGCGACTTCGCTGTGTGTATAGTACATGGGCCGTTAGCTCAGCCGGTAGAGCAGCAGGCTTTTAACCTGTTGGTCCTGCGTTCGAATCGCAGACGGCCCAAATTTTATACGCTTCTTGAACTTTCCCCTCCATAAATAGTTTATACTGATAGGCTAGCTGCAATAGTAGGTAACTTAGCATAGGTTACAAAAATGAGCCGTCATTCTGAGCGAAGTGAAGAATCTCCTAAAAACCAGGAGATCCTTCGTCGCAAAAAACGCTCCTCAGGACAGTTGTAACCTAAGCCAGGTTACCTACTATAGCTCGGCGAATAGGCAATCTGAATCTGTCTTGTTGTGCGTGTTGGCTCTCCTTGAGCATGCCTCCGTTGCTAGGAAATAACAGTTAGAGGCGGCCTTGATCTTCCTGAAGTAGCCCTCATCTTTAGTAAATGAAGATGATAATAAAGGTGACTGACAATGAGAATGGATAAATTAACCCGTCAATTTCAAGCGGCATTAGCTGACGCGCAGTCGCAGGCATTAGGCCTCGATCAGTCGATGATTGAGTCGCTGCATGTGATGAAGGCATTAATGGATGAACCAGGCGGCAGTGTGAGTCAGGTGCTGGCCAAAAGCAGGGTCAATCTCCCGTCATTACGAACCGCTCTGGATGATGCGATTGCGCGCTTACCGAAAGTGGAAGGCGCAGGTGGTGAAGTGCATATTTCAAATGACTTAAGCCGCACCTTGAATTTGACCGATAAGCTCGCGCAGAAGCGTCAGGATCAATACATTTCAAGTGAATTATTTTTATTGGCCGCCCTGCAAGATAAAGGCAGCTTAGGTGATTTGTTGCGGCAGTGCGGCGCTAAAATGGACGTCATCGAAAAAGCCATTGAAGAAGCGCGTGGAGGCGAGACAGTGCAGGATGCGAATGCAGAAGATCAACGAAATGCGTTGAATAAATACACCATCGATTTAACGGGTCTGGCGGAAAAAGGCAAGCTTGATCCGGTGATTGGTCGTGATGCGGAGATACGTCGCACCATTCAGGTGTTGCAGCGCCGCACCAAAAATAACCCTGTTTTGATTGGTGATCCTGGGGTTGGCAAGACCGCCATTGTGGAAGGGCTGGCGCAGCGGATTGTGAACGGTGAAGTGCCTGAGGGCTTGCGTGACAAACGTTTGTTATCGCTTGATTTGGGCGCGTTAATTGCAGGCGCAAAGTTTCGCGGAGAATTTGAAGAACGGCTGAAAGCAGTCTTGACAGAATTAGGGAAACAGGAAGGCCAGGTTATTTTATTCATAGATGAGTTGCATACGGTGGTAGGTGCTGGCAAAGCGGATGGTGCAATGGATGCGGGTAATATGTTGAAACCCGCGTTAGCGAGAGGGGAGTTGCATTGTGTGGGTGCGACGACGCTGGATGAATATCGAAAATACATTGAGAAAGATGCCGCATTGGAGCGCCGCTTTCAGCGAGTGCTGGTGGATGAGCCATCGGTTCCAGATACCATCGCCATTTTGCGCGGTTTAAAAGAACGTTATGAATTGCATCATGGCGTGGAAATTGCCGACTCGGCGATTGTCGCGGCGGCAACCCTGTCGCATCGTTACATTACGGATAGAAATTTGCCTGATAAGGCGATTGATTTAATTGATGAAGCGGGCAGTAATATCCGCATGGAAATCGATTCCAAACCAGAGGTGATGGACAACCTGGATAGACGCATCATTCAGTTAAAAATTGAGCGCGAAGCATTAAAAAAAGAAACGGATGAGGGTTCAAAAAAACATTTGGAAAAACTGGAAGCCGATTTAAATAAGCTAGAGAAAGAATATCAGGCGCTTGAGACCATCTGGAAAGCTGAAAAAGGATTGTTGCAAGATTCTCAGGCGATTAAAACAGAGCTTGAGCAGGCCAAAAGCGAGTTTGAATCAGCGCGTCGTTCAGGGGATTTAACGCGCATGGCAGAGTTACAATATGCACGCATTCCAGAACTTGAAAAACAGTTATCTCAAGCGGCCGAAAAGACACCCAAAACAGAATTGCAATTGATGCGTAACAAAGTAACGGATGAAGAAGTGGCGGAAATTGTTTCACGCTGGACGCGCATTCCGGTGACAAAAATGCTGGAAAGTGAAAAAGAAAAATTATTGCAAATGGAAGATGCCTTGCATCAACGTATTATTGGGCAGAGTCAGGCGGTCAATGCGGTGTGTCACGCCATCAGGCGTTCGCGCGCGGGGCTCTCTGATGCCAATCGGCCGATTGGCTCGTTTTTATTTTTAGGCCCAACGGGTGTGGGTAAAACCGAATTATGTAAATCGCTGGCTGAATTTTTATTTGATACCGAGGAGGCAATGATTCGACTGGATATGTCTGAGTTCATGGAGAAGCATTCCGTGTCCAGACTGCTTGGCGCGCCGCCTGGTTATGTGGGTTATGAGGAGGGGGGCTATTTAACAGAACGCGTGCGACGTAGACCTTATTCCGTGTTGTTATTGGATGAAATGGAAAAAGCCCACCCGGATGTCTTTAATATTTTACTTCAAGTATTAGATGACGGCCGTTTGACAGATAGCCAGGGCCGTACGGTTGATTTTCGCAATACGGTCATTGTCATGACATCGAATTTGGGTTCGGAATTAATTCATGACATCTCAAAACACGGTGATTATTTTGAAATGAAAAATGCGGTGCTTGAGGTGGTCGGCAAGCATTTTAGGCCTGAATTTATCAATCGTATTGATGAGATTGTTGTGTTTCATCCGCTCGATGAGAAGCAGATACGAACCATCGCCCAAATTCAGATTAATCGCTTGCGTGCCCGTTTAATGGAACGCGAATATGGCATTACCATTGCGGATGAAGCGTTGGATTATTTGGCGGCAACGGGGTATGATCCCGTTTATGGCGCGCGGCCCTTAAAGCGAGCGATTCAGCAACATGTCGAGAACCCGCTGGCGCAGGAAATATTAGGCGGCAAGTTTGTACCGGGTGATACAATTCATATTGGATTTAAAAAAGATAAAATTGTGTTTGGTAAGGCAACGGCAATGGTGTGATGGTTCCGCTCTGTGGCGGCTTTGTTTTTTAAATACGGTGAGAAGGATAGTGCGCTATGTATAAGCATATTTTGTTTGCGACGGATTTGTCGGAAGATGCAGAGCATATTGTTGAAAAAGTGCGGGGTGTGCGTGGTTATACGGGCGCCAAACTGAGTATTGTTCATGTCGTTGAACCGCTGCCAGGTTACAGTTATGCTTATTTGGGCATTGAAGATATTGAGGGGCAGTTAATTGAAGAGTCTCGCCAATCCATTGCCGCCTTAGGTGAAAAGCTGAATGTGGCGGTAGCGGATCAATTTGTTGAGGTGGGCCCCACCAAAACCAAAATCCTGAAAATTGCAGAAGAAGTGGGCGCGGATTTGATTATTTGTGGCAGTCATGGACGCCACGGTTTGTCGTTGTTGCTAGGTTCAACGGCCAATGCCATTCTTCATGGGGCAACCTGTGATGTGTTGACAGTACGTTTACCGGAAGAAGTGTAACGTTCATTTATTATTGATGTGTTGAGATCCACATGGAATATAAAGATTATTATGCTATTTTGGGCGTGGATCGCAAAGCTTCTGATGAGGTGATCAAGCAGTCATACCGTAAACTCGCTCGTAAATATCACCCGGATGTGAGTAAGGAACTGAATGCAGAAGAGAAGTTTAAAAATCTGCAGGAAGCTTATGAAGTATTAAAAGATCCAGAAAAACGCAGTCAGTATGATCAATTGGGAAGTAACTGGAAATCCGGCCAGGAATTTCGACCACCACCTGGTTGGGAGTCTGCTTTTCAAGGTGGTCATGGTGGTCATGCGGGCGGGTTTGCAGAAGAAGCGGACTTCAGTGATTTTTTTTCGCAAATGTTTGGTCGCGCGCAGGGTGCGGGTCGTGCGAGTGGCGGCTTTCATGGTGTTAAACATCGCGGGCGCGACCAGCAGGCCAGTATCAACATTTCCCTGGAAGATGCTTATCACGGTGCGACGAAAACATTGCAATTGCAGATGCCTCAGGCGGATGCATCTGGCCGCATGCATCAAAACACCCGATCGTTAAAAGTCACCATTCCAAAAGGGGCGTCCCAGGGCCAGCTTTTACGGTTAGCAAAGCAGGGTGCGCCTGGTATGGGCGGTGCGCCTGCAGGTGATCTGTATCTGGAAGTGAATATTGAGCCGCATTCACTGTTTTCAGTAGAGGGGCATGACGTCTATCTCACCCTGCCAGTCACGCCATGGGAGGCCGCGCTCGGTGCCGAGATTAAGGTGCCCACCTTGGGCGGTGTGGTGGGCTTGAAGCTGGCGCAAGGGTCGCAAGGCGGCCAAAAGTTACGGTTAAAAGGTCGCGGCATGCCAGGGAAGACCGCATCTGGCGATCAATATGCCATTTTACAAGTGCTGGTGCCCACTGCGACCACACCAGAGCAACGTCAGGTATATGAGAAAATGGCCGCATCCATGCCATTTGACCCACGGAAAAACTGGTCATCGTAAGAGACGCTTATGAAGAAAGAAGAGGTACTGATCGTGACGGAACATGATTTTTCGACTTCACTGACGGTGTATGAGTTGAGTGAGGCTTGTCATATATCCGTTGCGTTGACACAAGAGTTGGTGGACTATGGAATTATCTGCCCAGAACGGGAAAGGGATCAGGAATCTCATTTTGATTTACAACAACTAAGCCGACTAAAAACGGCTTTGCGTTTACAGCAAGACCTTGAAATAAACTGGGTAGGTGTGGTGGTGGTGCTGGATTTGCTGGATGAGATGGACGTGTTGCGAGAGCGAGCGAAGCTTTTTGAAAAACATTTTTTTGTCAAATAAATTTTTTCTGATGAGATTGTTTGTACCATGTTAAATTGTTTTTTGCGTGCATGGCTTTGTGTTGTTCTTGCGGTGGCAAGTTTGCAAGCCACGGCGCAAGCAAGTTATCCCCCAATTTTATTGGTGTCTGATACAGATAAAGAACAATCGCTTCCAGAAAATTTTCGAACTTCTTCGGATGCCTTGCCAGCCGAAGTGAACCAAGTGGGTTTGTCGGATTTGCACATCGCAGGCAGCGCACAATATTCACCAGACGAGTGGCAGGCGATGATGCAACGGTTTGCAAATCAGCCACTTAAGGTGTTTGATTTGCGACAGGAGTCCCATGGTTTGTTAAACCAGCTAGGAATCAGTTGGTACGGACCGGAAAATGCCGCCAATGCTGGGAAAACACAGCAAGCGGTAAATCAGGATCAGGCCTTGCGCCTTAAAGATCTGAGTCGCCAAGCAGTTGTCACGGTTTTTCAAATTGTCGAAAAGTCACCCGCGGGTGTGGTGGTTCAAGCGATCCCGAGCCAGCACCTTGTGCAGGCGGTTTTGTCAGAGGCAAGGTTTGTGGCGCAAAAAGGGTATGCTTATCAACGACTTTATGTGCAAGATCACCATGCGCCAACGGATGATCAGGTCGATCAATTTATGCTGGCGGTGCGGGACTTCCCGCCCTCACAATGGCTCTATTTCCACTGTCGTGGCGGCCGAGGTCGTACGACTACTTTTATGGCACTGTATGATATGTTGCACAACGCTAAAAAAGTTAGTTTTCACGATATTATGGCGAGACAGGTTGCTTTGGGGGGTGAAGATTTGACAATTCTACCATCGCCAGATTCCTTCAAATATCAACCAGCCTTGGAGAGGCTGCTATTTTTGAAGAAATTTTATCGTTATGCCGCCACCAATCAGGATCAATTTAAAACAAGCTGGCGAGCATGGCTGATTGGGGAATCAAAAGGATGTATTGAGACCAAGACAAATTAGGGATTAATGGCGCGTGTCCTAATTTCCGCGACACTGTCGCGGATTTTCATAATTGGCTATCTATTTGAAACTTGGGGTAGAATTTCCTATTCCACAATTTCATGGCCAATTAACCAGTATGCCTTAACCATATCGACATCGATGGTATGCCGTAAGAACATAGATGATATAAATAGCCAGGCCAGTAAGTTTTTTTGCCTTTTCTCTGGTTTCACAAAAGGCATGGCTGAAGTTAAAAGCATTATGATTGATGATAAATTGAGGATATGCAATATTATACTGTCTCTACCAAATGGTATGTCGAATAAGCTTACTAGCCATATCCAGCTGGATGGTGTTCTTTGTGAAGTTTTATTTCATGAAAAAGACGATATCTTGTTTATTAATGCTAGCCAACATTTTGAAAAAGGGAAAAGACAAAACCAGCTCTTGCCGGAGCATATTGAGAAAATTGTCTCAACCTACCAGTTTCGTAAAGAAGAGGATCGCTATTCGAAGCGTGTTTCAATAGAAGATATTAGAGATAAGCATGACTATAATCTGAATATTTCTCGCTACATTAGCACAGCGGAACCAGAGAAAGAAATTGATCTGCAGGCAGTGCATGCTGAGCTATTGGAGCTTGAGCAGAAAATTGATGTGGCATTCAATAAGCACAATGCTTTTTTGAAGGAACTTGGATAGCCTTTGCTGCCGAAATCTGGATTAAAGTAGCAAAATCTCAGATTTCAGGATTTTGCCAAAAAATACGTGATTGGATTTACACGAGTTAATCCATTTCAATTGGTTTCATTTTCAAGCTTGAATGAGGCCGCTGCGATGACCATTATGTTGCCAAGTGAAGATTAAGGTAATTTAGAACGGCGGGGTCTTTTGACCCCGATGATATTTTATTGAAATATCATCGTGTTTCTTGATTGTATCCGTTTGTAATTTTGCCTTAGTCGTTCGATCAATCCCGTTCGCTCGCGCGCGTTAGCGAGTCCGGTGCCTTTCCTACTGCTCATTCAGCTTATCACATCCGATCACCTTGACAAGGGCTTCGCAAGTCGCTGGAAAGCGCGACCCTTGTCAACGCGCTACGGACGTGACGCTTCATGTTCGCAGTCGGAAAGGCTGCAAAGTTCAAAAAATCAATTTCTAAGGAGAATTTTATGAATGAATTTTGTAATGTGATAGATGCGGATAAGATTATAGCAACAGCGTTAAAATGTCTTGAAGAAAGGTTAACATATGCAGCTGGGGAGAAGTTTGTGAGTTCTCGCCCGGTGTGTGATTATTTGCGGTTGCAACTTGCGCAAGAGAAAAATGAAGTTTTCGCAGCTTTGTTTATGGATAACCAGCACAGGTTGTTTTCATTTGAGAGATTGTTTACAGGAACAGTTAACGAAGCGGTGGTTTATCCTCGGTGCGTTATACAAAAAGCACTACAATTCAACGCGGCAGCGATCATTGTGGCGCATAACCATCCGTCGGGTGCTGCCAAGCCAAGCAGTGCAGATGAGAGTCTGACATCCGAGCTAAAGAAAGTTCTGGAAATCATTAATGTTAAGATGCTGGATCATATCGTGGTTACGCTGACAGAAACTTATTCATTTGCAGAACATGGTTTGTTATAAATAGATTGGCTGGGCAGGCTCAGACTTGCCCAGCAATTATTTTATTCATCTGTAAAGCGTAATATCCTTGTTTTCAGGCTGGAAATAAAATATCAGATCGTCATAAAACCAATATATAAATGTAAAAATAATACCAAACGCAAACATTATTACTTTCACAGCCAACGGCACTTCTGATATTTCTTTGATGTACAGTGTGCACAGCCATGTACCAAGAAGCATGAATGCAAATAGTCTGCTAATACCAAGAATTATCCCGCGGACTGATATTAATATGTGGAATAGTAATAATCTAATAATTGACATTTTTCCTCCGTTTCCTTTCCACGAAGCTTAATTTAATTACATAAAAATCAATTAGATAAGTATGATTTGCGCGATTCTGCGCGATTCTGCGCGATTTCGCCTTAACGTTTTTTCCATAAGGTTGTTGGTCCCTTTCCGATTTGTTCAACTAGAGCTGTGTTTTTAAGCGTGGTGAGATCAGCTTGTACGGTTCTGAGGCTTGTTTTGCTGCTTAATCTGCCCTGAATTTCAGTTGCGCTCATGGTGTTTGTGGTGCCAAGTATAGTTAGGATCTGCTCTTGTCTAGCGGTTAATGCGGGTTGCAGAGCATGCGTAGATTTAGGCACCGTGCTCATCGCTTCCTTGAATCTGAAAGTAACAGCAAAGCCACTTGAGTATTCGCTGAACTCTGGCTCGGGCGTATCATTTTTTTCGCAGTAACCAATCATGCGCAACGTGCCAGTTCCCCAGCCCTCAACCCATCCTCGTTTGTAAAATATAGTGGCGATATCTTCATTTCTTGGATATGACTCATGTGGTTTTTTTAAGTCATCAATACTCAATATTTCTTTTTGCTCTCGCGAGGGTCAATCCCTTTAGATGCGTCGCTTAGTATGGATAGTGCCATATCGCGCGCCTGTGTGGGTGTGAGAACGCCAGCCTTGCCTATGGTGACCCTTTTTCCACGAGCATATTCACACATGTATAACAATTTTCCACCATGTGTCGAAGGTTGGAGGGTTAATTAATATCTGTTGATCCCGTCTATGGAGTTATCGTGCAGGTTTCACGAACCAGCGATAAAAAAATTTTCGATATACCCTTGGATGACCTGATGGTCTGTAACGAGAAATCGGCTGAATATCAAATTATTGAGGATTACTCTTTTTGGGCGGTCAACTATAATCGGGTGTGGATATAATTTGATCTAATCTTGTCCAAAGTCCAAGTCAGGTAAGCGTTATATTCATGCTGACTAATTGGCGGCAGGCCCTGGAAAATGCCTCGAGATGGGTGCTCCGCACCCTCCTCGGCATGAACGGGTTACTGTTCTTTTCCGATAGCTGATCCGCCCCGAGGGGCTAGGCTCCTCAGGATGAACGGCATTGGCAACTGTCTTAAAAGCGGTTTAACTAAAATTCTTTTCCGCGAATGCCCAGTTGACTAGCTTCCAGAAGTTTTCAAGGTAACTTGGGCGTGCATTGCGGTAATCAATGTAGTAGGCATGTTCCCAGACATCGCAAGTCAGCAAAGCTATTTTACCGGCTTTCATGGGGAGATCGGCATTGCCGGTATTCATGATTTCAAGCTCACCTTGATCGTTTTTAACCAGCCAAGTCCAGCCAGAGCCAAACAAAGTCGTGGCGGATTGGGTGAATGCTTTTTGGAAAGCATCAAACGAGCCAAATGTCTGGTTGATGGCCTGAGCCAATGCGCCTGCTGGTTTGCCTGGGCTATTGGGTGTCATGCTGTTCCAGTAAAACGTATGATTCCATATCTGGGCTGCATTGTTGAACATGCCGCCCTGTGCTTTCATGATAATGTCATCCAGTCCGAGCTCGGCAAATTCCGTGTCCTTGACCAGGTTGTTTAAATTATTTACATAGGCTTGGTGGTGTTTGCCATAATGATATTCAAGCGTTTCTTTGGAGAGATGGGGAATGAGGGCGTCCATGGCGTAAGGTAACGGTGGTAATTGAAACATTTTTGCTCTCCTTCGGGGTGTTAAGATTATTCAGTTAAATGAAGTGCATCAGGCATATTGTTGATTACCCAGCTTGTATGGTATAAAGACGAGCTTTAGTAAGCAATCATAACTTAGTAATTAATAGTCCACACGCTTATCAATACTTTTCACTGGGTGCTTTTTGACGGTAGTCAACAAGTTGGTGAACAGGATCGGCGGAGGCTTAACCCAGAGAGGAAATACCATGCAAGTCACCATGCAAACCATGTTAAAAGCCGGTGTCCATTTTGGCCATCAGACCCGTTACTGGAACCCTAAAATGGGAGCCTATATTTACGGTGCCCGTAATAAAATTCATATTATCGATTTGGGAAAAAGCTTGCCATTAATGCAAGATAGCCTGAATTTTCTGGGCAATATTGCGGCGAATAAAGGCAGAGTATTATTTGTAGGCACGAAATATGCCGCACAAGACATCATGCAGGAAGAAGCCGAGCGCTGCAAAATGCCCTACGTCAACCGTCGTTGGTTAGGCGGTATGTTGACAAATTATAAGACCATCCGGCAGTCCATCAAGCGCCTGAAAGATTTGGAAGCCATGTTCGAAAGCGGCAAGTTTGGACGTTTGACGAAGAAAGAAATTCTTAATTTAAACCGCGAAAAAGATAAGTTAATGATTGGTCTTGGCGGGATCAAAAACATGGGCGGTATTCCAGACGCCTTATTTGTGCTGGACGTGGGCCATGAAAAAATTGCAGTGCAAGAAGCGCGCAGGCTCGGCATTCCTGTCGTGGGTGTGGTTGATACCAACAATGATCCAGACGACATCACTTATGTTATTCCAGGCAATGACGATTCAACCCGCGCCATCCGGTTTTATGCAAGCAGTGTGGCGGATGCCATTCTGGAAGCGAGAGTCAGCATGCAAGAGGGCACGGAAATTAATGATGAATTTATTGAGCTTGCGGCGGAAGCGGATGCGGCGGCGAGTACCGAAGATAAAGAGACTGATGCTGGCAAATCCGCTAAATAACAGAGGAGAAGATCAATGAGCGTCACAATTTCAGCGGCATTAGTCAGGGAACTGAGAGAACGTACCAGTGCTGGCATGATGGAATGCAAGCGCGCCCTTGAGGCAACCGGTGGCGATATCGGGAAAGCGGTAGAAGAGCTGCGAAAGTCAGGCCGCGCCAAAGCAGACAAAAAAGCGGGCCGTATCGCGGCTGAAGGAGCCATTGCCATTAAAGAAACCGGCAATCGGGCAGCGATGGTGGAAGTCAACAGTGAAACGGATTTCGTGTCACGGGATGTCAATTTTGCGGCATTTGTGAACGCTGTTGCTGAAACTGTCTTGAAGCACCAGGCGGCCGACATTGAAAAACTGTCCTTATTGCCACTGGAAGGTCAGGCCAAACTGACAGTTGAGGAAGCGCGTCAGCAACTGGTCGCCAAAGTGGGTGAAAATATCCAGATTCGCCGTGCTGTATTAAGCAGCGATAAGGCCAAATCCATTGGCCACTATGTACATGGTAGCCGCATTGGTGTGATGGTTGAGATGGATTGTGATAATAAAGAGTTGGCACGGGACATCGGTATGCACATTGCGGCAAGCCGTCCCATGGTGATTGCACCGGATCATGTCTCAGCCGATGTGATCGCCAAAGAGAAAGAAATTTACATGGCGCAAGCTCTGACCAGCGGCAAGCCGCAAGACATCATAGAGAAAATGGTGGCAGGGCGTTTAAAGAAATTTATGGATGAAGTGAGTTTGGTGGGTCAGCCATTTGTGAAAGACCCGGATGTGACGGTGGGTAGCATGCTCAACAAACAACGCGCCAAAGTGCTGGCGTTTCATCGTTATGAAGTGGGTGAAGGCATGGAAAAGGTGACGGAAGATTTCAAGGAATCTGTCATGTCGCAAGTGCAGGGCAGTTAGCCCTCTCCTTGCTTTTATGTGTGGCTAACCAGCGATTCTCGCTGAACACGTTGCGATGGGGATTCCAATGGCGGAGATCGCGGTTCTTCCCCCTTTGGTGCACGTAAAAGCGTTGCTTTTGCATAGCATGGAAACAAGGAAGCCACCCGCGTTTTTTAGTGGGAATGGCTGGTGGTTAACTTAACGAAGAGCGCAGATTTTATGGAAAATGCCAAGGAACAATCAATTTATAAACGTATTTTACTCAAGTTGAGCGGTGAAGCACTGCAAGGGGATCACCCGTTTGGCATTGATGCCAGTAAACTTGCCCGTATTGCTCAGGAAATTGTGAGCGTGGTGCAATTGGGTGTGGAGGTGGCGGTTGTGGTTGGCGGCGGCAACCTGATTCGGGGTGCTGACCTGTGTGCGGTCGGGTTTGATCGGGTTGCGGCAGACCAGATGGGGATGTTATCGACCGTGATCAATGGCCTTGCCTTGCGTGACGCCTTTGAAAAGAAAGGCTTGCATGTGACCTTGATGTCCGCCTTTGGTATCCCCAGTCTGGCGGATCAATATGATCGGTCTATTGCACAGGAAAAACTGGAGCAGGGTCGTGTGGTGATTTTATCGGCGGGAACCGGCAATCCCTTGGTGACAACCGATTCCGCGGCGGCATTGCGCGGCATTGAAATCGGTGCTGACGTGGTACTGAAAGCAACCAAAGTTGAGGGGGTATTTGACGAAGACCCCATTAAAAATCCTAAAGCAGAGCGTTTTCAAAAGCTCACCTATGACGAAGTAATTGATAAGCGTTTGGGCGTGATGGATCTGACGGCCATCTTGTTGTGTCAGGACCAGGGGTTGCCGTTGCGGGTTTTTAATATGAATAAACAAGGTGCATTAAAGCGTATTTTATTGGGAGAAGACGTTGGAACGCTGATTCAGCAAGCGGGAGAAAAAGGGGATGCATAACATTATAAGAGATGCGGAAACCCGCATGCGTAAAACCATTGAGTCGTTTAAAACTGAAATTGCCAAATTAAGAACGGGCCGTGCCACGCCCAGCATTCTGGATCATGTGCGTGTGGACTATTATGGCAGTGACATGCCCATCAATCAGGTGGCTAATGTGACTGTCAGTGATGCACGTACACTGACCATTACGGCGTGGGAAAAGAAAATGGTGCCCGTGATTGAAAAGGCCATTCTGAATTCAGGTTTGGGATTAAATCCGACTAGCACAGGCGATTTGATTCGTGTGCCCATGCCCGCTTTAAATGAAGAACGAAGAAAGGAGCTGATTAAAGTGGTGCGCGCTGAAGGTGAGGCGGGGCGCGTCAGTATCCGCAATGTGCGTCGCGAGGCGAACGCCGAATTAAAGGAATTACTGAAAGCCAAAGACATGACCGAAGATGAAGAGCGTCGTTTAAGTGATGAGGTTCAGAAAATTACGGATAAGTTCGTGGCAGAAGTCGATCAACTATTATCAGCCAAAGAAACGGACTTAATGTCCATATAAAGTCGGGTGTGGTTTTAACATGACTGAATCAACCTTGCCGCGGCATATCGCAATTGTGATGGATGGAAATGGTCGGTGGGCCAGACAGCGGTTTTTGCCGCGCATGGCAGGCCATCAGTCAGGTGTGGAGGCAGCGCGCCGGATTGTGAAGTGTTGTGCCAAAAAAAATATCAAGGTTTTATCCTTGTTCGCCTTCAGCCGTGAGAACTGGCGTAGACCCGATCAGGAAGTGGGTTATTTGATGCAGCTTTTTCTAAAGAGCCTTGAACGTGAAGTGGGCATGTTGCACGAGAACAATATTCAACTGCGTTTTATTGGCGACCGACAAAACTTTAATCCGAAACTCTGCGATAAAATTTTTGAAGTTGAAAATTTGACGCGCGCCAATTCAGGCATGATATTAATCATGGCGATGGATTATGGCGGTCAATGGGATATTTGTCAGGCAACGCGTCAGTTGGCCGTGCAGGTTGAGCGCGGCGAATTGAGCAGCGCGGCGATTACGCCTGACCACATTACCAGCAAATTGTCGTTTGCGGATTTGCCTGATCCTGACTTGTTCATTCGCACAAGCGGTGAGTTGCGTCTCAGCAATTTCATGTTGTGGCAATTAGCCTATGCTGAATTATATTTTACAAACACATTATGGCCTGATTTTGATGAGCAAGCATTAGAAGCAGCGCTGTCACATTTTGCTGGGCGAGAAAGACGCTTTGGGCAAAGTAGCAGCGATAAGCCGCCACTACTTGGGGAGTAGCACCATGTTACATAAACGCATCCTGACGGCTGTCATTCTGGTTTCGCTGGTGTTAGCGGCGATATTTTATTTGTCCCCCCCTTACTTTTGTCTGGCAACGGCGTTGCTGGTGCTGGTAGCCGCGTGGGAGTGGACGAATTTAATGCGTGTGACATCCATAGCCTGGCGCGTGCTTTATTTGCTGATTGTGTTGTTATCACTTTTTAATGCCTTGTTTGTTCCGGCGAGCGTTATCTTGGCCAGCGCATTTATCTGGTGGTTAGGGGTGGCAGGTCTGGTGATGGTTTATCCGCGCGCGACAGGCTGGTGGTCATCGCGTGCTTTTGTGTGTGGGCTGATGGGTCTCATTGTACTCGTTCCCTGTTGGGCCGCTGTTAATTTTATTCGAAACCAGATGAATGGCATTGCGTTGTTGTTATTTTTATTTGTGTTAATTTGGGGCGCAGATACAGCCGCTTATTTTATCGGCAAGCAGTGGGGCAAAACCAAATTGGTGCCAGCCGTGAGTCCTGGTAAAAGCTGGCAGGGGTTAGCGGGTGCCTTGGTGTTTTCCTTGGTGTTGGCGTTTGCCGTTTTATGGGCAAGCGGGATGAAGGGTGTTATTTGGGGGTGGTTTGTTGGATTTGTGTTGATTGTCACGCTGTTCTCGGTGGTGGGTGATTTGTTTGAGAGCATGATGAAACGCGAGGCGGGCCTTAAAGATTCTGGGACGATGTTGCCAGGGCATGGTGGTTTGCTGGATAGAATTGATAGCCTGACGGCGGCTGCGCCCATTTTTGCTTTGGGCGTTGCTTTATTGGAAAGAACTGGATTTTAAATGAAAAAGCCAAGATAATGGGCCCAACTTTTTGCAATGAAAAATTAATCATACAATGAAGAAACTTGCTTATATTTTAATGTTAGTGTGTCAGTTGTCGTTGGGTGCGTGGGCGCAGCCATCCTTTGTGATTCAAAAAATTGACATTCAAGGCTTGCAGCGTATTTCTCCTGACACTGTCAAGAGTTATTTGCCAGTTAAGCGCGGCCAGACTTTAAAGCCGGGCCAGACAGCTTCCATTGTGAGAGCGTTATATAAAACCGGCTTTTTTGAGCACATTACCTTGTCCCGGAATGGTGGAACCTTAATCATTCAGGTGATTGAACGTCCTACCATTGGGCAATTAAAAATAAAAGGTAACGCCATTATTCCAACTGATAAGCTGACGTCGGTCATGAAGTCGCTTGATGTGGTGGAAGGGCGTGTGTATGACGCAGCCATTTTGGAGAAAATTCAGAAGAGTTTACTGAATCAGTATTATCAACAGGGTTACTACAATGCGCGTGTCGAGGTGAAAGTGTCCCCCATGCCGCGAGATCGTGTCATGGTCATGATCACCATATCAGAAGGTCTGGTTGCCAAAATTCGCCGGATTACCCTCATTGGCAATCATGCTTTTGACGAAAATACGCTGGTGAAACAGCTGGATATGACACCCGTTGGCTTGATTACCTTTTACACTCAGACAGACCGTTATTCAGAAGAAAAACTCGATGAAAGCTTGCAAAAATTGCGTAACTATTACTTGGATCATGGGTATGTGCGGTTTGAAGTGCGCTCAGCCCAGGGCGAGGTCACGCCAGATCGCAAGTCAGTTTATATTAATATGATTGTGAAGGAAGGACAGCCTTACACCATCAAAGGTTATCAGTTGAAGGGCCAGTTGCTTCTCCCGCGCAAGGATTATGACAACGCGATTAAAATGCAGCCGGGAGATGTTTTTTCACGACAGAAAATCATGGATGCGGAGAAGGAAATGACCAGGCTCTTGGGTGAGCAGGGCTATATGTTTGCCAGCATTGGGTTGCATCCCGACATTAATGATAAAACACATGAAGTTTTTGTCACCTTTGAGGTGAAGCCCGGCAAGCGTGTCTATGTGCGCCATATTACCTTCTCAGATAACAACCGGACAAATGATGACGTGCTGCGTCGTGAAATTACGCAATGGGAAGCAGCGCCTGCCTCAACTGTCAAACTGGATGATGCCAAACATCGTTTAAGCCTGTTGCCTTATATTCGTAATGTGGATATGTCGGTTAAACCGGTGCCAGATGAAGACGATGAAGTCGATGTGAATTATAAAGTGAAAGAAGATAGTTCTGCCCAAGCGACCGCCAAGCTGGGTTACTCTCAACTGTATGGCACCATGCTGGGTGCGGGCATCAATCAAAAGAATTTCTTTGGCACTGGCAATACACTGGGATTAAATTTTTCTCGCAGTCAATATGAACAGTTTTATGGCATTGATTATACGGATCCCTATTACACCATTGATGGGATTAGCCGCAGTTTCAATTTATCCCTCTCTCGTGTTGATCCCAAGGTTGGAACGGGTGTCACCAATGGTTATACGACCAATGAATATGATGCGGGCGTGCTTTATGGTATTCCTGTGGGTCAAGAAATGGGGGTATATAGCCGCATTCAGGCGGGGCTGGGATATCAAAATGTTTTGGTGAATTTAATTTCAGGGAATGTGTCCAATCAGGTTAATGATTTTGTGATGCGCCATGGCAGACGTTTTCAGGAGATGGATTTGAAGCTGGGTTTTTCGCGTGATAGTCGTGATAAAGCGGTGTTTGCGACGAGCGGTACTTGGCAGACCCTTTTCCTTGATACCTATTTGCCACTGTCCGGTGATTCCTTGACATTTTATACCCTCAACTATCAAGGAAAATGGTATCAACCCCTGATTGCCGATCAATATATCGTGCTGAGTAAAGCGAATCTTGGCTATGGCAATGGCTTGCATGGTGTCCATGATTTTCCATTTTTCAGAAATTATTTTGCGGGTGGCATTGATTCGGTGCGCGGCTATCAGGGCTATGCGTTGGGACCGCTTGATTCCAAAGGGTTGGCAATGGGGGGTAATATGTTGGCAGATGCCAGTGTGGCACTGATTTTCCCCAATCATCTTTCCGACAGTTTGCGTACCTCTGCTTTCGTGGATGCGGGTAATGTTTATACACTTTTAAATAATCGCGGTTATGGTGGTGAGAGTACGGATGCGGGTCCTATTCGGTATTCGGTGGGTTTGGAAGCGGATATCCTGACGCCTTTTGGTCCAATTGAACTAAGTTTAGCTAAATCGCTGAATAAACAGCATAAAAATGAGGGCGAAGCCTTTCAGTTCTCATTGGGAGCCAATTTCTGATAGACATGGTATTTACACATGTTAAAATTGTGTGCTTTGTTCTGTAACAGATACAAGCTGAGCTCTGTACGCTGAGTTTGGTGAGTGGGCATAAAGTGTGGTGGTGCATTTTTGATCGTCTGTAAAGGGAAACTGTCATTTAATTTTATTTTGGAGAGTAAGATGAAGATCATGAAAAAAATGAGCATTATGGCGGGTGCATTATTGTTAGTCGCCGGCGTGGGTGTGAGTCAGGCGGCAGATACGAGCATGTCGTCAATTAAAGTGGCGGTCGTGAATGTGCAAAAAGTATTGCAAGAGTCACCGCGTGTAACCGAATTGAGTAAAAAACTGGAAGGTCAGTTTAAAGCGCGTCAAACCAGCATTGGTAATGAACAAAAATCACTGGAAGCTGCCCTTGAAGCATTTAAAAAAGAAGCGCCAACCATGAGCCAGAAAGATAGAGATGCCACGCAGAAGAAACTTTCTGATGATAGGGCAACCTTGGTAAAGAAAGTGGTGGCATACCAACAAGACTTACAAAAAGAGCAGGGCAAAATCATGCAAGGTATCATGGGTGACCTGAACAGCATTGTGTCCAAAATGGCAAAATCCCAGTCATTCTCCTTGGTGCTTGATTCCCAGGCAGTTGTATTTGCGGCGGATGAAAGTGATTTAACCAAAGATGTGGCAAAGCAGTTTAACGCTGGAAGTTAATGCTCAATTTATTGCATGACGCGTTCAAGGAATCTCCTCCTTTACAGGGGGAGATTTTTTTGTTTATTTGCAAGTCTAAAAGAGATCAACCAATCAGATGAAGTCATCCCAAAAAGCTTATTCATTATTGGAATTAATTCAAGGGTTGAATGTCACCATCAAGGGTGATCCACATTGTAGGGTCACAGGCGTGGCATCCATTCAGCAGGCTTGTGCTGGCCACCTTACTTTTTTGACTAATTCGCTTTATCGCAAGCACTTATTAACCACCGAGGCATCAGCTGTGATTGTGACTGAGGCGGATGCCAAAAATTGCCGTTCTAACGCACTGATTTGTCAGGATCCGCATTTTATATATGCGAAAATCGCGGAATATTTTGTGCTACCTGAAACGCTTGTGTCAGGCATCCATCCCACTGCGGTGATTGGCAAGCATTGTCAGATTGATGCGAGTGCCAGCGTCGGTGCGAACTGTGTGCTGGGTGATCACGTCGTGATTGGCGCAAATGTCCGCATTGGCGCGGGCTGTCTGATCGGTGACGGGGTGCAAATGGCGGAGGGTGTTCAATTAGACGCGCGTGTCACACTGTATCGTGACGTGGTGATTGGGCAACGCTCCCATCTGGCAAGCGGTGTGGTCGTGGGTGCGGATGGGTTTGGATTTGCGGTCAATCAAGGCACTTGGTATAAGGTGCCGCAATTGGGTTCAGTCGAGATTGGAGAGGATGTTGATATTGGTGCAAACACCACCATTGATTGTGGTGCAACTGGAAACACAGTGATTGGGGATGGCGTGAAGCTGGATAATCAGATTCAAGTGGCACATAACGTCAGAATTGGCGCGCATACCATTATCGCCGGTTGTGTTGCCATTGCAGGCAGCACGGTGATTGGCAAGCATTGCATGGTGGGTGGCGGAACGTGTTTCGCCGGACATGTGATTGTGTGTGATGAAGTGATGATTACCGGCATGACGGCAGTCACAAAATCTATTTTGACGCCAGGTATCTACTCATCTGGCATTGTGGGTGCGGTCCCAAACCATGAGTTTCGTAAAAATAATGCCAGATTTCATCGCATGGAAAGCCTGATTGAGCGTGTTAAAGCATTAGAGTTACAGTTAAAAAAACTAGAAGAGAGAGAAAAAGCATGAAACCTGTGATGGACATCCATGAGATATTAAAATTTTTGCCTCACCGCCCCCCTTTTTTATTGATTGACAGGGTGCTTGAGATTGATTTGGGGAAATCTCTGGTGGCGTTAAAGAATGTGACCATGAACGAAGCTTATTTTGTGGGGCATTTTCCAGATCGGCCAGTGATGCCGGGTGTTCTGATTCTGGAAGCCATGGCGCAAGCAGGTGGTGTGTTGGCTTATAAATCGACGAATACAACGCCTGCTGATGGTGTGCTTTTTTATTTTGCAGGCATCGATGGCGCACGTTTCAGACGTGTGGTTGAACCGGGTGATCAGTTGCGTCTTGAAGTGAAAGTCATTCGAGCGAAACGTGAGATGTGGAAATTGGAAGGCAGCGCTTATGTTGGCGATGAGTTGACATGTTCAGCCGAATTTTTAAGTGCACGCAAAGTCAGTGAAAGGGGTTAACGTTGTGATTGATGCGACTGCGATAATTGATCCAACAGCAAAAATTGCTGAAAATGTTCATATTGGTCCTTATTCTGTGATTGGGCCGGAGGTTGAAATTGGAGAAGGCACATGGATTGGCCCGCATGTCGTGATACAGGGTCCAACGCGTATTGGCCGCGATAATAAAATTTATCAATTCTCATCCGTTGGCGAAGCACCTCAAGATTTAAAATATCAGAATGAGAAAACATGGCTGATCGTGGGTGATAACAATGTGATACGTGAATTCTGCACCATCAATCGCGGCACGGTGCAGGGAGGCGGTCACACAGGCATTGGAAATAGGAATTTATTGATGGCCTATGTGCATATTGCGCATGATTGCGAAGTGGGGAATGACACTGTATTTGCCAATAATGCGTCGCTCGCGGGTCATGTCAAAGTAGAAGATCACGTTATTTTTGGCGGATTTTCGGGTGTGTTTCAGTTTTGTCGTATTGGGGCGCATAGCTTCATTTCCACTAATTCAGTTGTCATCAAAGATGTACCGCCCTTTTTAAAGGTGGCGGGGTATTATGCTAAGCCTTATGGTTTGAATATGGTCGGTCTGCAGCGCCGTGGATTTGCGGTGGAAACGGTGAAAGCACTGAGGCGTGCCTATAAAGTGTTATATCGCAATGGGCTGACACTGGCCAGTGCGCTTGAAGAATTACAAAAACAGGAAACACCGGAAATACAGCAACTTTTTCAGTTTATTCAAGCCTCAAGTGCCGGGATTGTGCGTTGAGAATTGGCATTTTAGCGGGCGAAGCATCAGGTGACTTGCTGGGTGCGAATTTAATTCATTCCTTGCGTGAGCGTTGTCCCGATTTGCAAGTTGAAGGGATTGGTGGCGCGGCAATGCAAGCGGCCGGCTGTCACAGCTTATTTGATATGGAACGTTTGGCGGTGATGGGCTTGGTTGCGCCACTGTTACGCTTGCCTGATTTAATCAAATTGCGACATGATATTGGTGAGCACTTCATTAAACACCCGCCCGATATTTTTATCGGGATTGATGCGCCTGATTTTAATTTGGGGCTTGAACTCAAGCTTCGTCGTGCCGGTATTCCAGTGGTGCATTATGTGAGTCCCAGTGTGTGGGCATGGCGCCGTTACCGCATTAAAAAAATTGCCAAAGCAGTGGACTTGATGTTGACGTTGTTCCCCTTTGAAGCCGCGTTTTATGAAGAGCATCATGTGCCGGTTCGCTATGTGGGGCATCCATTGGCAGATCAGATTCCATTAAAACCGGATACGATGGCGGCTCGCAGAAGTTTGTGTGTGGCTGAAAAGGTAAGGTATGTGGCATTATTGCCAGGCAGTCGCCGCCAAGAAATTCGGTATATGGCAGAGCCAATGTTGCGCGCGGCATTGCTCGCGTGGCGCGCGAATCCCGAATTAAAATTTATCACCTCGCAAATTAACGAAGCGCGTTATCAGGATTTTTATGCTTGCTATCAGCGGGTGGCGCCAGAGTTGCCGCTTCAGTGGTTTACTAGGCGTTCTCATGCGGTGATGGCGGCAGCCGATGTGGTGTTGGTCACCTCAGGCACGGCGACACTGGAAGCCATGTTATTTAAAAAGCCCATGATCATTGTTTATCGCATGTCAAAGCTAACTTATTTTCTGGCGAAGAAATTAGTGAAAATCCCCTTTGCAGGGTTGCCAAATTTATTGGCGAATGAAGCATTGGTGCCTGAGTTCATCCAGGATCAGGTAACGCCTGAGGCGCTGTGTGAGGCAATGCTGAATTATTTGCAGCACCCTGAAAAGGTAGAACAACTTCAAGCAAGATTGACAGAGCTACACACCTTGTTAAAAACAGATACGGCCTTGCGTGTGACGACAGCGTTGCTGGAATTGATGAAAAAGTAGAGAGGTGTCGGGCGTAGGTTGGCACTCCAACGAAGGCCCTCTGCTATATCCTAGCTAGGGGCTGGGCTGTTGACAATTAGTCAGCATGAATTTCGGACCATGTAGGGCGCGGATTAGGCGCTTTTTGCCGTCATCCACCGAATCAAATTTCATTTCTTTTCGCCCCGTTTTTTATGAAGCATTTTTCCGCTATCGCAAGCTTTATCTAGCACAACCTAATCAATGTCAGTATTGTGCAGGATCAGTTTAAGACTTTGAAACATATTAGAATTTGTCATTCCCGCGAAGGCGCATAGGCGTCAACTTAAGGATAATGAAATAGAAAAATGTCTGAGTACTGGAAAAAGTGAATGAAGTATCTAATGCCGATATTTCTACGATCTTTTTGCGAATGTACAATTTGAAGTGTCATTCCCGCGCAGGCGGGAACCTATTTCTAATTTTACTTCTGTCGCCTATTCAATATGGGTTCCCGCCTGCGCGGGAATGACACAGTTAGCGGGAATGACGCATCAAATTGTACATTTTAATCAAATCTGATTTTTTATAATTTAATAATTCGCCAAAAGATCGTGGAAATGTCGGCTATAAACATTATATTGCAGCATAAAACTTTTCTCATGGATAGATTACTGAAGATGACAGTGAAATAGGTTCCCGCCTTCGCGGGAATGACAGAGAGTACAACGAATTGAGATAACGGTTCCGTTAATTGATAAACTTTTGAATAAAGAAAATGAAATTTAATTGGTGGATTACGGCAAAGAGCGCCTTACATGGTCCGAAATTCATGCTGACTAATTGACGACAGGTCAGAATATAACGCTTACCGATATCGCTGAATCATTAGGCGTTAAGGTAATTGCAACCCAATAATCATTGAGTGATTATATGGCCGGTTCTTTAGAAGGAGTGCTTTTTACGACGCGGCAATTTAGTCTTTATTATTTCGTCGTTGCGAGGAGTGCTTTTTACGACGCGGCAATCCAGTCTTTGACTTTCTGGTAACCCAGCGCATAGATCATGCAATTAGGATTTATTGATTCAACAAGAAGAATTTTATTTTTTCTTCTTTGGATGGTTGTCATGATATAAATGGCTAGTTATAAATAATGACGATGAGTCATGGCATTTTGTTGTTGATACAGTCAGAGACATACAATTGCTTCGTCGCACAAAACGCTCCTCGTAATGATGGTTCTGTTCAAAAAATAATTTATACAACAACGCTAGAGAACCGCTATTTTACGGGTTTTCTCTCCGTAGTTCTTCAACTAGGCTTTTTTCGCATAGATGAAAATATTGATAGGTCTTGAATAATGCGGCTGTATTGAAACCTGCTTTTTGATGTTTCTGGTAATATTCTTTTAACGTATTTTTTTTGTTAACGGATGTATCCAATGTGGTAGCATCAAGTTCAAGACGAGTTTGACACATTTTTAATAATTTCGGCGGTGTCTTTTCTGGTTTAAGAATAGCAATAGAATCATGTTCACTTTTGAAATTTTCGCGTTTATCAACGAGGGGAAAAATTTCATTTCCATGCTTTGAAAAATACATCAAACTTTTTATAGCAAAAGTCGAACAGCTTGAGTAGTCTCGTTGTAATTGAGTGGAAGTGATAAATATTTTCGAAAAAGGTAGGGCGCGTAGTATTGTTTTCAGATATGAATCATCATAAGCATTATTTGAGGGCTCAGAATCGACTAATAATACTTTTATTTTTCCATCAACGTTTCGTACATAGCAGGTTGTGGCATGACAGTGGTTCACTATAATAAATTTAGCGTCTTCACCAGATGCTAGATTCAGTTCAAATAATTGTTTTGAAAAAGCATTCTTATCATCATTTATGTTAATGCAAAATAGGTTGTTAGCGTTATAATGCGAGTTTTCGATTTCCGATTTTTGACGGATTTGAATATCAATTAAACGTTTTAATAGCGAAATAGTGATGTAGTATTCACCTTCGTGTTCTCTCGTTTTATTGGCCGCATCAATATTTCCTTCCTCAAGTAAGGGGTTATTGGGTGATTCGCGTAAGGTTCTTTGAACGAGTTGGTGTGTATTAAAAAAGAGTTGACGTGTGCGGCTTTTAACAGATAGCGTCTTCTTCATTTGACCAGGGTTAACATATGTGTCAATTCCGTATGTGATGGCGAGATCATCTTTTTTAACGGATACTGCATTGTGATGAGGAAAGCGTTTACAATAGGCTTCTATATTAAAAGCATTGCAGTCAGGGCTAACCAGTATCCACTGTTCATTGGCATCACCATACCGATACCCACTCGCTGGAAGAAGCGGATTTTTTGCTGAATCAAGCTGCATTGTTAAGTGCCGGCTGGGTGTTCCGCCCCCTTTTCCTAAATGAATGCGCTCAATGGTTTTGTTTTTTCCATCAATTTGAACGAGTTGACCCTTCATTTGATAAGCAGCGGCTATAAAAAATTCAACAAGGCGGGGTGCATCTTTCCGTCTTAATGTTTCGAGTGAATCAAACACTAGGTTTCCTTCTTCACTAAGCCAGGCGTAAGATTGAGCAACAATATCATTAGTTTTTGTATCGCAAATGACATAAAAACAAGCGATTGGAGATAGCATGCCCTCAATCACAGCTTGTTCCGCATGCCTCCCTATGGATTGACAGCATCCCGTGTAGTGCCCAAGAATCCAACCTCTAGGATCGTTCTTGTCTAATTTGACAAGATACAAGTTATCTTGCCTTAATTCCTTACCTTCAATACGAATGTTTGGAAGAACATCTGAAGCTTCAGGTTGCGTTTCATGCATTATAGTTAAGATGTCATTAAAAATACTTTCAGAAACGAATTGTTCTATACAGAGATGCGCAAGGAGGGGATTTTCCTTGTGGCGTTTATATCCAATTTGAGCTGCTTTTTCTAGTAATTGACTATAAGAGATTAATGTGATGTCTCTTGATATGAGTTCATTTCTAGCACTCTCTATGGTCACTATTTTCTTTGCAGCCTTTTTTACGGCTTTTTTGCTCATTTCATTGGATTGACTAAGCTCAACTTTTTTTCTGTTGAGTGACGTATGATAAATGTCTCTAATTAATGCCTCTTTAATAGAAGTTCTTTTAATGAAATTACTTTCTTGAGCGTATTTCCGTTCATGAATAAGTCGTCTGGTATGAATTGGGTGGTAATTTAATTCCTGTTCGATTCGGGCTGCGCTGGGTAAAATTTTCATTAGTTTAGGATGCTTTAAAACAATATCGCTCCATGATTTTACATCCCAAATACCATAGTTAGGTAGATCAAATTGGCAGGCATCATGAATGGGGGCTGCGGAATGAGGGTTGTTTTTTTTATAAATTTCAAGATACTGCATAGCTTTTTCAAAGCTATTAAACAAAACAGTCAGTTGACGCGCCCACTTTACATGACCCCATGTGTTTTCTATTTGACATGCTATAGCAGTGACACACAGTAGTTTTTGGTAAACCGTTTGATCAAAATTATCCTTGGGTTTTTCTGCAAAAGAATAGAAGACATATTCGTTGGGGGATAAAGAAAAACTCTCACTGCATTTCACCGAATTGTTAAAAACAGTCTTTATCGAATCACTTTCTTTACTATCGTCAAGTTGTGCCAGTAATTCCCTAGCTTCTCTAACAAATCCTGACTTTAAAAGAGACTCAACCTCCTTGCCTGTAAATTTTAACTTTTTTAACCGTGCAAGAGCAACCAAGGGATTTAGTTGCCCTTCTTCATCAAAGCACGAAGGTTCGGTGGATAGCTTCCGTTTGTTATGCAAGCCTAGGATGATATCGATAATATTTGATCCGGTAAAAGCCACCTTATCTGTCCATAAATCAATAATTTGTTTTTCTGTAAAAAAATGACCGCTTTTCATGGCAAAATTAAACTTCATGATATGTTCATTTGTAAATTCGACGCCTTGCTCTGATAAAAATATGATTTGATCAGTCGTAAAACGAATATTGTTATTTTGGGATAAATGTATTTGGTATATTTGCTCTCCTGTCAATCTAACAAGGTCGTTATTCCAAAATGCCAAAAAATCAATACTATTTAGCCGACTCGAGTCTTTTTCGATAAACATTTCAAGCGGCATAGATTGTAAATAAAAACTTTGCATTAACGCCAGCAACGAATAATAATCAGTACCGATATTTGACAGGTAAGTTTTAGGTAACTTCATGAGCGCATAATAAATATCGTCGCTTTTTGGTATGTATGTTTCAGGATTTACCGTAGATTTTTGTTGACTATTAAAAAGTCGATCACTCTTATGAGAAATGGTTATATTATCAGATTTTTTGGAATAAAAGCCTTTTTTGATTAGAAAACTAAAGCAATGTAATTCAGATGGAAGCTGGTTAATAGGTGTCCGTAATAAAATTTCGTTAATTTCAGATGGGTTTAAATTCCTGTAATCACGACATTTCTCCTTTGCCGTCATGATTTTATTTAATAATGAAGTAATATCTTTTTCAGTTCTATTCTTCATGCGTAGATCTTTTAGAATTGAAATTGGAATTAAATCATATAAATATTTTAGCGATTCAAGTTCTTCTTCTTCTACAATAGATATGATGGCTTCTAAAATCCGAATCAACCAGACAGTGTCAATGTTATTGACTTCTAATTCTTTTGCTAGCTTGAAATTTTTATTAATTAGAAGTTCGATATATAAATCTGATTTCGATATCTCTATCCTCTCGGGAGGAAAAATACTCTTTAAAATTTCTAAAGAAGGGACTGATTTTATAAACTTGTCTTCTGTAACGCTGTCGCAAATGCCTAATAATTCAAATCGGAAATTTTCTTTATCATTTTCTTTTAAGTAATTCAGGATAAAATTATATATTTTTTTATAAGAAGGATCAGTTATCACATCAACTTCATGGAGTATGTACCACAGGAGATAATAACCAAATACTTTCTGTGCTCTTAAGAAGTTATTAATGTTTAATTCATCGTTATTTTTCAATAATAGGCTGGGCTTCATTTTAAGTATTTCAAGTAACCATAAAGCACTATAAGGCAGATTAATATGTACTAAAAAAGCCGGGATCTGTTTGAATAACCATTTTTGTTCCATTTCAGAAAATGTGGCATTGCCTGCATCCAGTTTTTGTAAAATAGAAATAAACATTCGTCTATTCGCCTCCTGATATCCCATGCGGTTGATTAAGTGGGTGCTGTTGCTTTTATCGTCATTTTGATGATGGCAACCTTCATGAAATTTTAGCTCGTTCAGTTAATATTTCAAGCAAACAGTCTTTCATTAATGATAATTTAGGCTTTGTTGTGTCATTCGTCGTTGCGAGGCCGTTTTTCCGCCGAAGCAATTGTAAGTCATAAGTCATTATATTGCATACATTCTTCCGTCGTCGCGTAAAACGCTCGCGCAATGACGATCCTGTTCCAAAAATAATTTAGGCAACAATGCGGCAAAAATTCTTTATCTATTTGATTAAATTGAGTTTAATTGTGACAAGGCTTTGGCGGGGCTTTGTTCCATCAATTTAATGTTACACATTTTGATGTTAATGTAGGGTGGATTAGACGCGCTTTTTGCGTCGTAATCCACCAATTTGGTGGATTAGGGCAAAAAACGCCTGATCCACCCAGTTTGGATTTATGCTAAAACGCCCTTTAGGGGCACCAAAAAGGTGGCTTGCCAAACAAGGCGAACGCATCTGCTGTCTGTAAAATAAAACTTTCGTAAGATTTTTGAACATGATAGAATCTCTTGAACAAATAACAATAAGCTGTTTTTATCAATATCAGAGGGTTTTTCGTGGGTTTTCAATCATTTCAGTTCGATGCGCGTCTTAACGCTAATATTAAGGCACAAGGTTATACGCAGCCAACACCCATCCAGGCACAAAGCATGCCAGCCATTTTGGAAAAAAGAGATGTCATGGGGCTCGCGCAAACGGGTACCGGTAAAACGGCGGCGTTTGTTTTGCCAATCATACAAGGGTTATTAAAAGATAAAACCACAAAAGGTGTGCGTGCCCTTGTGGTCGCCCCGACACGGGAATTGGCGCAGCAAATTCATGAAGAAATTGTAAAATTATCTCACGGCACAGGGCTTGGCAGTGTCACGCTTTATGGCGGTGTTAATATCAAGCCGCAAATTAAGAGCTTGCAGCAAGGAGTCGATATTGTCGTCGCATGCCCAGGCCGTTTGCTGGATCATGTGGAGCAGCGCACCATTAATTTAATGACAGTCAAAACCCTAGTGCTTGATGAAGCAGATCAAATGTTTGATATGGGTTTTCTGCCGAGCATACGCAGGATATTGCGCTTTGTACCAAAGCAGCGCCAAACGTTATTATTTTCAGCAACCATGCCAGAGGCGATTCATGAATTGGCGCATGATATTTTAGTGAATCCGGTGATGGTGAAAGTGGCGGAAAGCAAGGCTGCCAAAACCGTGAAGCATACCCTGTTTCCTGTCGCGAAACATTTAAAAGTTCCTTTGCTGATTGCGTTACTAAAGTCAACCACCATCCAATCCGTCCTGGTCTTTACGCGCACGAAGCACAGTGCCAAAAAAGTGGCGCAAAAACTTGAACAGGTAGGGTTTAGCGCCACGTCGCTGC
>MGYH01000011.1:29134-38141 GCA_001801665.1 Gammaproteobacteria bacterium RIFCSPHIGHO2_12_FULL_45_12
TCACATGTCATTAACTTTGATATTCCCTCGACAGTCGAAACCTATATTCATCGCATTGGACGAACGGGCCGCGCTGAAAAATTTGGCGAAGCTTTTACGCTGATTTCTGCTGAAGATGCGTCAGAGGTGCGAAGCATTGAGCGTGTTTTAGGCGGAAAGATTGAACAACGTTTACTGGATGGTTTTGATTATGACGCAAAGGCGGCCTCACCCATGAGAAAGTTAGGTGAACGACCAGAAGGACGCGTGTTGGCTGCATTTGACAGGATACGTGACTAACCTTTTTTCAATATCGTGATGGTTATGGTTTGTATATTTTATAATGCTTACCTTTTCGTTGATCCATCTCTATTTTGTGCGGCAGCAGTTTTGCTTGACAGATGGCCGCAACAATATCGGGATGTCCATTGTCTTGTGCAGCGTCAAGTGGGGTGACGCCATCTTTCTTGGCGGTATTGATCTTGATACTAGGTGCGGCTAGGAGAGCTTTAACCACCTGAAAATGACCATTTTTAGCGGCGATGTGAAGTGGGGTGGCGCCATTCGTCTTAGCAGCATTGATGTCGATGCCATCTCTTGCTAAAAGGGCATTCACCATCTCAAGGTGACCATTTTGTGCGGCGATGTAAAGTGCGGTGATGTGATCCATCGCTTCGGTATTGATGTCGATGCCATCTTTTTCTAAAAGGGCATTCACCACATGAAGATGACCTTTTTTTGCTGCGATGTGAAGTGGGGTGGTGCCATCTGTTGTAGCGGCATTGATCTCGATGTCATTTCTTGCTAAAAGGGCCTTCACCACCTCAATATGACCGTCATGTACCGCGATGTGAAGTGGGGTGGTGCGATTCGTCATGGTCGCATTGACGTTGATAGTGTCTCCTGCTAAAAGGGTATTCACCACCTCAAGATGACCGTAATGTGCCGCGACGTGAAGTGGAGTGGTGCCATCCCTCAAAGCGGCATTGATCTTGATGCCATCTCTCTTTAAAAGGGCATTTACCACATCAGGATGACCTTTTTTTGCTGCGATGTGAAGTGGGGTGGCACCATCTGCCACAGCGGCATTGATGTCGATGTCATCGCTTGCTAAAAGGGCATTCACCACCTCAAGGTGACCATTTTGTGCGGCGATGTAAAGTGGGGTGACGCGATTCATCCCTGCGACATTGATCTTGATGCCATCTCTTGCTAAAAGAGCATTCACCACCTCAAGATGACCGTTATGTGCCGCGAGGTGAAGTGGGGTGGTGCCATCCCTCAAAGCGGCATTGATCTTGATGTCAGCATTTTCTAAAAGGGCATTCACCACCTCAAGATGACCGTTATGTACGGCGATGTGAAGTGGGGTGGCACCATTTGTCACAGCGGCATTGATGTCATGACCGCCTGAAGATAACAGGTATCTGACTATCAGGGTATATCCCCGTTTTGCGGCAAAGTAGAGTCTTGTTTCATTGCGAGAAGGAGGTAATCCAAAAACATAATACCCTTGAAACTCAGGGAGTTGATCAAGCCATGCTGCGATATCCGGGTTCGCTTTTAAAATAATATCAAGCTGATTTCGTTTTTCTATTGTTGGCGTCTTCTCAACAAATTTTTCAATTAAAAACCATTTTTTGTCATTAGAAAGTGATTTGAAATATTGGCAGCAGGTTGTGACATCTCCGCTTTTTCTTAAAAGAGGTATATCGGATAAGGCGGTTAGCTTGCTTTTGAATTCAGCAGGAGACACGCTATCATCATTTAGCAGTGTGAGTAGCGCCTCATCTGCTGGTGTGAAAATAAAATAATCGTCCTTCTTTAGCTTGTTTAAAATGATGCCCCGCCAATTAATATCGATCACACTACCGATATCTTCGTGAATGATGGCCGTCTCTGGGCTTAACGCCAGATCAAGATCGCCCACAGCTAAAAATGGACTGAGTGCTTTCATGATGTTATTAAAGTCGCTTAAGCTATAATCTTTATATTTTCCTTTGTCTATCCCTTCTTGTATTTCATCCCCGCTTCTTCTCCCAATATACGCAACTCGCTGTAACATGACGCTCAGTTGGTCTTGTAAATAATGTAATATAGAGAAAAAAGTGTAATGCTGTTTAAATATTTCTCTGAGCTTGGCGCGAATGGCCGCATCTGGTAGGTTGCCTCGATACCGATCGTCTGGATTAAATGGACGCACGCCATAACCATCGGCTTGTGCCACCACAAAAAACCGATTGAATGTATGTACTTCATCAGTCGTTTGTGTTGCGGCCCGATTAACAATTTCCTGACGGAGTTTAGAAAGCAAAGCATCTAAATCAGTGGCGGGAGAAAGGCCTATGACTAACTCATTCATTCTATCGTGAAAACCAGGCGTACAGTTCGGCACGCCTTCTTGGAATTTAAATACGATAGTATTTTTTTGATCGTCTGAGTATGTTGGGTTTATTAAAGCTAAATAAATTAGTTTTAATGATTCCTCTAGTTGCATTTTCAAAGAGTAAGTTGAACCCTTACCCGCATGGATGTAGAAACGCCTCAGATAGCTTGTTTTTTTATCGCCGCTAAGCGAGCTAGCTGTTATTTCACCCAGATGGTCAAACCAATCATCCGGTATCAGCGCGCCTGCATCCTCTGTTATAGACGCGTTAAGAAGCATTTGTTTAAAGCATTTCTCTTGATTGATAGGCATGGCTTTTTCTCTTTATCTCTCGTTTATAGGTGCATTATTTTAAGATAAGGTTACCTGTCAAATAGCGGTATTGTACATACAAACGATTTATTTCGGGGTTTGGGCGGTTTTGCAGGTGAACCAATCCTGCGACAGCCTGAGCTTATTCTTTATTTTGATGCATCACCTTCGGAGGGTTCGTTGGGGTCTATCTTATCCCCTGCAATGCGATGTGACTCGCTTGCCCATTCTCCCAAATCAATCAATTTACACCGTTCAGAGCAAAATGGCCTGAAGGGGTTTTTGGGTGACCAGGGGGTGAAGGTGCTGCAGGTGGGGCAGGCGACTTGTTTGGGATGGGTCATGGGTGCCTCGGCGCTGGTTGCTTATGCGTGACAGTAAGCGATGGAGAATATTAAATTATCGACAAATTGGGAAGGACGTTTTTCAATGCAGGGTGTGAAAAATCGCACGCTCAAAAAGTGACGGCCAACGCTGATTTCAGGCCATGTGGCCAAGTGTTTCTCAAGGCTAATGCAGATCATGCGCAGGTTGGATTGGGGGTCCAGCAGTTCCTGATGGAAGCCGTGTATGGCTGTTTTTTCCTCAATTTTCGTGTGTTGACGGACTAAATCCAGAATGAGTGCCGTGGCAGCGCGGATCTGTTCAAAGTCGCTCAGCCAGTCCCGTAGGGTTGCCTGACGGATATCGGGAGCTTGTTGCAGCCAGTAGTGATAGAGGGGGATGTCAAAGCTGCAGCCACCGCCAGGGCTTGCCAAGTGCATTCGTAAGGTGTTTAACAGCTCAATATCGCGCAATCGGTGGCCAATTTTACCACTACGATCAATCAGATTGTGCGAGAGTTCTTCCAGTTGTTGGGTGAGCAGCTTGAATTTGTTCGCGTCAAGGTTGGGTGAGCTGCCATAACGTTGCAGGTTGCTTAAATGATGAGCGAGTTCGCGGGCAAGCTTTGCTTTGAGATCTGGCCGGTCAAGAAGATGTAATACGTTGATTATTAAAGATATTATTTTTCTTGCGCCTAAGACGGAGGGGTCAGTCATTTGATGATCAATTTCAAGAAATAGCTGTTCCAGCCGCAAGCAGGCACGGATTGTTTCATTCAGCGGCTGTTCGTAAACAATGGTTTGGCTCATTTGTCTCAGCTACCTCAACGGCGTTTTGCAATCATAACATGAATTGCTTGCCGATTGGACAGATAATCGTGCGAGGATAGTGAGAATAAAGCGTATTACTTCGTTGTCGTGGGGGCTGTCTTGTTTTGAGCGTATTGCTCGTGTAAGCGCATGACTTGTGGCATCAGATCAGTCAGGTCATGATCATTGTGAATCACATCATCTGCCAGTGATAGCCGCAGCTCACGGTTGGCTTGTGTTTGGAGTAGGGTGTGAATGTCTTGCACGCTCAGTCTGTCGCGTGCGGCGACGCGCGCTATTTGATGCTCTTTAAGGGTGTCCACCACCAGGATACGGTCCAGAAAGGGGTAAGCACCCGTTTCAACCAGCAAGGGGATGACGATCAGGCAATAAGGTGCATTCAGTTTGTTTAATTGCGCTTGAATGCATTCGCGGATGAGAGGGTGTAACAAACTTTCCAGCCAGCGGCGTTGAGTGGTGTCTGCGAAAATGAGTTGGCGTAATAATCTACGATTTAAGCTGCCATCACTTTGGGTAAGTTTGTCCCCGAAGTGTTCAATAATGCGGGTGAAGGCAGGTTGGTGGGGTTGTGTGAGTTGTCGTGCAATGACATCAGCGTCAATAATGGGCGCACCCAGCTTTTCAAATAAGGCGGCAACGGTTGATTTGCCTGAGCCAATGCCGCCTGTTAAGCCGATCACTAACATAACGTGCCTAAGTTAATTGAAAATAATATTGCATGATATCATTTCCCCAAAGCATCGCGATCCAGCCTGCTAATGCCAGATAAGGCCCAAAGGGTAATGGCACACTTTTAAATTGACGTTTAAATACCATGTGGGTGAGGGTGAACAACAACCCGCTCAATGAGGCAAGCAACACGATGAGTGGCAGTGACTGCCAGCCCAGAAACGCGCCTTGCGCCGCCAGAAATTTGTAGTCGCCTTGTCCCATGCCGGTTTTGCCGGTGGCGAATTTAAACGTAAACTGGATGGCTGCAAATAACAAGTAGCCGCTTATGGCACCCAGAATGGCATCATGGCTGTTGGTGAAGACGGGATGCAAGCTGAAAAGCAAGCCGAGCCATAATAAAGTCAAGGTAAGCTGGTCGGGCAGTAAATGAAAATCAAGGTCAATGAAAGTGAGGCTGATGATGATCCAGGTAAACAGTAAGGCAGCCAGTAATGACCATGACACGCCAAAGCGCCATGTGACGTAAACGGACATGACACAAGTGAGTGCTTCAACCAGCGGGTAACGGATTGAAATGCGTGCATGGCAATACGCGCATTTGCCGCGCAACCAGAGATAGCTCAGGAGGGGGATGTTGTGGAGGGGCCGAATGTGCTTTTTGCATTGTGGACAGTGGGAGAAGGGCAAGCATAAATTGATTTTTTCAGGTTCGGTGTGCGGTTTTAAACCGAGGTACAGGCGGCATTCTTCGCTCCAGCCTTGCTCCATCATGCGCGGCAAACGATAAATGACAACATTTAGAAAGCTGCCAATAAAGAGAGAGAGAATGGCCATGACTAACAATAAGGCGTTTGGGTTATCCGCTAGAAAATTGAGAGTACTCATCATCAAATGGCGTTTCCTAAGGTAAAAATGGGTAAGTAAAGACCCAACACTAATCCACCGATTAAAACACCAAGCACCAGCATAATCAAGGGTTCAAGCAGTTGGGTCATGTGCTCTGACAAGGCGTTTAGGTCAGATTCAAGCAAATCAGCCGATTGATGCAGCATGCGATCAAGCGATCCGGAAGTCTCACCAATTTTTATTAGGGTGATTAGGTGAGGTGGAAAGGATTGAGTTGAGGCGAGTGCTTGATGCAAGCTGTGCCCAGCATTGATTTGGCGTCTTAAAGTGGCAATATCAGTGGTAAGAGGTGAATGATGGCAGTCACCTAAGGAGAGAATCAGTGCATCAACAATCGCAATGCCAGCACTATAAGTGATGGCCAGATGACGAATGAAACGGGTCAGCTCCAATTTTTGAAAAAACCGGCATATTAAAGGTGCTTGCATCAGCATGTGCTGCAAGCGTGGTCTGGGTGAAGCAAGGGGTTTGGGCAGAATCAATCGTTTGACCAAAAAGAGGAGGGGTAAAATAAGCAGCCAGTGCAATGTCTGCAAGCCATTTGCCAGATGAAAAATGAGCGCAGTCAAGGCGGGGATGGCGATGTTTGCCTCATGAAATAATGCCTCAAACCGTGGAATGATAAAAATAAACATGCCATCGGTCATCAGTAATGCAAAGACAGTCAGCAAACAAGGGTAAAACAAAGCCTGTTTGAGGCGGCGCCTGAAAGCAAGCTGTTTATCATGATGCTGTGTGAGCAGGGTTAGCATGCCGCCCAGATTTCCGGTGTGTTCTCCCAATTGAATAAGTTGAAATGTTAAAGGGCCAAAGTAATGGGGATAACGACTGAGACTATGGGATAATGATTTTCCAGCCAGAAGATCTTGCTTTAATGTGCGAATGAGAGACCGCAGTCTGAAATGCGTTTGTTGACTGAGTAATATGTCACAGCATGCTGTCATGGAAATGCTGGCTGTCATTAGTAAAGTAAATTGTTTTAAAAAAAGAAAAATATCAGACACGCGAATGGTTCGTTGATGAAAGCGAAGCAGCCATGAGGGAAAAATGCGCATGAAAATGATGTCCATTTAATTAGGCTGGATGAGGCTTGCCGGTGCTGGGCCAAGAACACGCGTTAGTTCATGGTGTGTGGTGATGCCCGCGGCCACTTTTTCAAGCCCCGCTTCATGCAGTGTCATGAAGGGTTGGCCATGTTTAAGTTGCTCAAATAAGGAAGAAGACAATTTTTGACGGGCGGAAGAAGCGGTGGAAGAAACGGATAAACATTCAAAAATGCCAATGCGACCCCTATAACCACTGCACTGCGCAGTGCAGGAAGATTGTTTTTCCTTGCAAAAGGGGCAGCAGCATCTGACAAGCCGTTGTGCGAGGATGAGCGAGACAGTGCTCATGATTTGATGTGAGTCGCATCCGAGTGATTGCAAACGTTGCACGGTATCAAGGCTGTGATTGGCATGCAAGGTGGCTAAAACCAAATGGCCAGTTTGTGCGGCTTGCAGCGCAATGCTGGCGGTTTCTGCATCACGAATTTCACCTATCATGATGATGTCTGGGTCTTGTCGTAAAAAATGTTTGAGTGTTGTGCCAAAACTCAAGCCGATGGCGGGATGTACATTGACTTGATGTATGCCAGCCAAGTTGATTTCAACGGGCTCTTCCAGTGTTAAAATATTTTTTTCCAGCGTGTTTAAGGTATTCAGTGCGGCATAAAGCGTGGACGTTTTTCCGCTGCCAGTTGGTCCCGTGACCAGAATAAGTCCTTGAGGTGTTGCAAGTGCTTGACTTAATTTATCCTGTTGCCATGTGTTTAAGCCCAGTTCTGTTAATGCCAGTGGTAAGCGGCTGGCATCTAGTAATCGTAACACCATTTTTTCACCTGCCAACGTTGGGCATGTACTGGTACGTAAGTGAATGGGGGAGTCGGGTGAAAGGGACATGCGCCCGTCTTGTGGAAGGCGATGTTCAGCAATATTCATTTGGGATAATAATTTTAAACGTGTGAGGACACGTTTTGCCAGATGCGACGGAATGTAGGTGGATAATTGCAATATGCCATCAATACGGAAGCGAATGCGATATTGTTGTTGATGAGGTTCAAGGTGAATATCCGATGCCTGTTTGTAAAGTGCTTCTTTTAAGAGCTGTTCCATGAAGTGACTGACGGGTTCCTGATGGGGCGCTTCTTGCACCGGATTTTGTGTTTCCTCAGGTTCCTGAAGTTTTAAATGTGACAGAGTCGTTTCAAGGTGAGAGCGTAAATAATGCGGCTGATAATGCGTTGCAATTAACGTTTGCAGCAAGGTTTCGTCAACCAGGGACGGTTTCACCTGGAATCCGGTATGAAAAGCGATGGCGGATAAGGCGGCTTCCTGTGTTGGGTCTGACAGGCCTAGTTGCAAGTAACCCGCGTTTATTTGTAATGGGATAACGTGATATTGACAAATGAGCGCAGCAGGGACGAGTGTTTGTTTTGCCCATCCCGTATTGAAATTCTGTAAATCAAACAGGGGAATGACTGCTCGTTTGGCGCAACAACGTAATAACGCCTCGCTGCTAAGTATTTTTTTTTGTACTAAAAAGGCGGTCAGTGAAAGACCGTTTTGCGCGGCATGATGAAGGGCTGTTTGAGCTTGTTTGGCGGTGAGCAATCCCTCGGCGCATAACCAGTTTGAAAGACCTGACAAGGTTTCATGACTCATGGCAGTAACCCAGCGCAAGGCAAGTGCCGCTAACTTGCCAGTGAGCGCCTTCTTCATCAGGCGACAAGCAGTAAGTGGCTTGTTTTAGCAAGGCTGTCGCCGTGGCCGTAATGACCCCTTTTTCAACAACGATGCTTTGAAGATACTTAAGCTTAAAGTTTGCTTCAGGAATGTCATGCAGGCCATTCGTCAGCTCGGAAAGTGGAATGGCTTGTTGTAATGCCAGTGAGACAGCCAACTTGTAATTGGCGGTGGCCGTAATGATTTCAGTAAACCGTGCACGTTGTATGTAATGCTGGTAAGAAGGGATGGCCATGCTTGTTAATATGCCAATAATGGCGACAACCAGCATTAATTCAATTAATGAAAAACCCTGCTGTGTTAAAACACGGCGCATGCTGTTTACCTTGTATCGTGAGGAAAGATCAGGACTATAAGCCGCCATCAAGGTAAGGGCAATGCCGTAGAATTTGCGTCATGCACATGACAATTAAATTCCGCAATGGCATCGGTTACGATATCATCCATATTTGTGGTGACGTGAATGAGGTGGGCGGTTTGGGCGTTGGCGTAGAGGAAAAGGCATGGGGCAAAAGTGATGCTGCCATGTTGTGGCGGCTAATTTGCCAGAGCCTGGTTTAAAGCAAGCTGTCGCGCGGGGCGTGGTCTTTTTGGGGCGGAGCATTATTTTAAAAAGGCATGGCATTCATGCTGGTAGTTGCCTGCATTTTTCATTATACTCCCCCCTGCCTTATATGGGCATGCTTTAGCATGCCGACGTAGCTCAGTTGGTAGAGCAACTGATTCGTAATCAGTAGGTCTGCAGTTCGATTCTGCACGTCGGCATCAGTATAAACAATAGGTTAGGAAGCGAATTTAAAATTTGAAAGTTTGTG
>MGYH01000012.1 GCA_001801665.1 Gammaproteobacteria bacterium RIFCSPHIGHO2_12_FULL_45_12
TCCACGCCAATGACATCGTTGCAGGGATAAACATGGAAAATGGGGCTGTCAAAACGGTGTGACAGGTCAGATAACAAGGTGGTGTGCTTGCTCGCGATGGAAACGGCGGTTGGTAAGCCTTGCGCCACTTCACGGGCGAAGGAGGGGCCTGATAACACGGCGAATGGCCGTTCTTTGCCTAACACTTCTTCGACCACTTCATTTAATAGTTGACCTGTTTCAGCATCCAGTCCTTTGGTGGCACAGGTGATGCGAATGTTGGGCGTGAGCAAGGATTTCATCATGATCAGCGTTTCGCGAAAGCCAATGGAGGGCACGGCAATTAAAATGTCATCAATATTTTTGACGGCTTCAACAAGGTTGGCCGTGGGCCGGATTTGATCTGGAAAATCAAACCCGGGCAAAAAGCAGTTATTGGTGCGTTCCGCCAGCATGGCGGCAATTTCAGAAATTTCATAACTCCAGATATGGACGGTTTGACCGCGTCGTGCCAGATACAGTGCCAAGGCAGTTCCCCATGAGCCTGCGCCTAAAATGGTAATAGGTTTCAAGGTTGGGCCTTCCATTAGCAACTCCTTATATCAACTAAATGATGTCATGAACCTTTGGTGAATGTGATCTGGCGGCTAGCCGCCTAACGGGTGATGTCACCTTGTCAGGCGGCTAGCCGCCCTCGCTTTAATTGGCTTTGCTGGTGCCCTCAGCGGTGGCTTCTTTGCCGCTATCTGCTTGTCCGGACTGTTGCTTCTCCAGATGTTGCGCATAGAGTGCATCAAAGTTGACGGGTGCCAGAATGAGTTGCGGAAAGCCGCCACGTACGACGGCGTCTGACACGACTTCACGCGCATAAGGGAACAGAATGTTGGGGCAGAAGCTGCCAAGCATTTGATGTAGCTGGTCGTCAGGAAAGCCGTTAATCATGAACACCCCTGCTTGATGCACTTCAATCAGGAAAGCCGTTTTTTTGCCAGTCGCTACGGTTGCCGTGATGGATAAAATCACTTCATGTGTGTTGTCCTGAATACGGTTGCTTTTGGTTTCAAGGTTCAAGGTGACTTCTGGTTTCCATTCTTCGACAAAGGTGTGTGGTGTATTGGGTGCTTCAAATGAAAGGTCTTTTACAAAGATGCGTTGAATCTCAAATTGTGGCCCTGATTGCGTTTCTTCGGTTTTTGGCTTGGCGTTTGCCATGGTTTTCCCCTTGTCATTAATTGGAATGTAATAGCCCATCGAGTTTACCTGACTTTGCTAAAGCAGCAAGGTCATCGTAGCCGCCGACTGACTGGTTATTGATGAAAATTTGTGGGACAGAGCGCTTATTGCTAAGGCAAATCATTTCCTTGAGTTTGTCTACATCAAGATCAACACGGATTTCTTCAAAGGCCACCTTGAGGCTTGTCAGCAAGCTTTTGGCCAGACGACAATAGGGACAGTGATTCGTGCTGTAAATAACAACTTTTGTCATGATTATTCCTTGAGAAGCGGCATGCCTGCGTTTGTCCAGGCGCGTATGCCGCCAGACAGATATTTGACATTGTAACCTTGTTTTGCTAACAAAGGGGCGGTTTTTTGAGAATCTGAGCCATTGCTGCAAACCAGAATTAACATTTTTTTCCGAATTTTTTCCAGTTTTTTGGGAGAAGCAAGGACTTCTTTGGCGGAAAGTGAGAGTGCCGCCAGAATATGCCCGTGGCGAAAAGCGTCATTTGGCCGAAGATCGATAACCGTTGCCTGATGGTGG
>MGYH01000013.1:50-31584 GCA_001801665.1 Gammaproteobacteria bacterium RIFCSPHIGHO2_12_FULL_45_12
TATAGTGTCTTTACGGATAGGGCAATTAAAAAATACGCGTTTGCCGACCTATTCATTGCGCGCGACGCACCAGATGGTCAAGTGTTTGGCACCTTTTTTCTTAAGCAATTGGCATAATTCCCGGAGTGTATGGCCGGTGGTCATGACATCATCAATGACAGCAAGGGAGCGATCGGTGTAGTCCTCGTTGCTGGCAAACGCGTGAGCAACATTCTGCTTTCTTTGGCGGGCAGATAATCCGCTTTGCGCGGCGGTGGGTTTAATCCGTCTGACGCCGGTTAAATCGAGCGGGATGGCAAAGTGTTTGGCGATGGGTTTGGCGATTTCAACGGCCTGATTGAAGCCGCGTGCTTGCAAGCGTGCAGGGTGCAGGGGGACGGGTAGTAATAAGTCAGGCAAGGGTTTGCTTTGATACCAGTGTTCTTGAATGCGAGCGCAGAATAAGGTTCCAAGGGCCTTGGCGTGGCTTAATTGGTGTTGAAATTTAAGCTTTGTGATGAGCTGGGTGATGGGTGCTTGATAAGGGAATAAGGCATGGGTTTCATCGAATGGAGGTGGATGGTTGAGACAGGCACCACAGGTGGCAGAGGTGCTATGTAATTTTTGTGCGCATCGAGGGCAGTTTTGGGTTGAAATGGGCAAGTCTTTGTAGCAGTCTGAGCAGAGAGAGTGGGGGTTGCGGGTTGAGGTGCCGCACAAGAGGCAGCAAGGCGGTAATAGGGTTAAGGTGATGGGTTGGATGAGATGAGAATACAGCATGATGAATTTATCTAAAAACATAAGTGGGTCTCCGGTTGATTATGCGGAAGCGTCAATTTTGGCGCGGGAAGTGGGTGGTGAAATGCTCTCGCGGCTGGATTGGGTGACGTTGAAGCCGCGTGTGATTGTGGAGGCGGGATGTAAAACGGGGTGGGTGAGCGCGCGTTTGGCTGAGCGTTATCCGGATGCCGTCATTGCAGCGGTTGATTTGTCCGCGCCAATGCTCAAATGGAGTCAGCAGCAAAAAGTGCCTGCTGTCTGCCTGCAGGCAGAGGTTAACGCATTGCCGTTTCAAACGGCCTCAGTTGACCTCGTGTGCGCTAATCTGGTGCTGCCTTGGGTGGCAGATTACCAGGCAGCATTAAAAGAGTGGCGCCGTGTCTTGAAACCCAATGGTTTGTTGATGTTAACGGCATTTGGGCTGGATACCTTGTGTGAATGGCGGGATATGTTTTTTGAGGAGCACCTGCCCAACTTGTGGGATATGCACGATTTGGGGGATGGGTTGGCGCAGCAGGGGTTTGAGGAGCCGGTATTAGATGTGAGCCACTATACCATGACTTATCGAGAGAAAGAAAAATTTATTCATGAATTAAGGGCGACAGGCATGTTGGTGGGCGCGCCGGATTTAAGGGGGTTGCAGGCAGTTCATTTGTCGGAAGGTGACGTGTTGTCCGTGACGTATGAAGTGGCCTACGCACATGCGTTTGCTCCGGCACTGCGTGCAACAGGCACCTCATCAGCCGGTGTGGTGAGTATTCCGTTAAGTGCGTTACGCCGCCAATTAAATCGGTAAGTTAGCGGCGCCAGATGGTTAATGATAGGAGCGAGGACGCTTACGAGCAAAATTACGCTATTATTTTCCTAGGTTTAGAAAATAGATTTTGGCTGTTGTTTTTATTAGGGCTAGAGGGGGCGGAATAATATCATGGTAATAGCAGTGGTTGTGACTGGTGCCAGTGCAGGTATTAGAATGACAAACATAGTATCTTCAGATTGTTCTGGGAAATTTTTAAAATCTTCTCTCTTTAGATCATTGAAAAGTTCAAAATACATAACGACTGCGGTAATCTCAATAGTTAGTGTTATAGCGGGAGTGTTGATTGAAGAAATATTGTGTAAACAGTAATTGTATGTCTATAGAGTAGAAGCAATATGGCGTCGCTTGGGAAAAAAATTAAGTTGGTGACAATAGATTATTGGGTGATGCTGGTAATGCTGTTCATCATGAAAGTTGGTCAATTCATGATGTTTCCATTTCTGGCAATATATCTTTCTAGCTATGCTCATATAAGCGCTGCAATCATCGGAGTTGTGGTGGGTGTAGGTCCAGTGGTATATGGAGTCGTCAGCTTGGTGGCTGGTGTGTTTGTGGATCGCTATGGGGTGAGACGTGCAATAGCCTTTTCCTTATTTTTTAGCGGGATCCTCATATATTTCTTTTTTTATCAGCATTCAATAATCTGGTTTTTTATTATGAGCGCATTAACAGGTGCTACTAGGTCATTTTTTGATGTTGGTTTTAAGGCATACAAAATTTCAGAAGCAACTCCAGAAATGAGAAGGTTTTATTTCAGTCTGCGCTACAGCGTAGCAAATAGCGCGGCAGCAGTTGGGCCGGTGTTGGGGGCATATTTTGCGACTTCAAATTCAAATTTACCTTTTAAAATAATTTGTATCACATATCTTATTCTGTTCGGCATTTCCATGATTGTGCTACACGATAGTGCTCATGCGCAGCAATCAAAGGTTTCATCCGCAAAACCTCTTCAAGATTTATTAGTCACCATTAAAAATGATAGGTCATTATTGTTGCTGGTTTTGATTAGCACAATAATATTGGGAATATATTCTCAGCTTGACTCAACATTGCCCCTATACCTTAGTTCCACTTTACCGAAGGGTATTCAAATTTACTCACTTATGCTGATCATTAATGCAGTTGGTTGTGCCTCACTTCAAGTGCTGGTTAGTCACGCATCTCAACATTATGAAGAAAAAGCAATATGTATCTACGCTATGATCTTATTTGCAACAGGGTACTTTATCATCACATTGTCTTTAGCAGTGCCAGCATTGATATTGGCCTCATTAATTATCGTGTTAGCTGAAACTCTGATTATGCCGCATAATGATCTATTAGTTAGCAAAATTGCCCCTGCTAATCGTATAGGCACCTATTATGGAACGACTGGCTTGGCGATGATTGGGGTAGGTGTGGGGCCAATGATTGGTGGGTGTATCTATGACCTGCTTGGCCCGCAAGCGGTGTTTTTTACATTCGGCTTCTTATGTCTTGCAACAATTTTCTTGTATATAAAGTTGTTGCAAAGGATATCAAATAGTGCGGCTGTTAACGATGGAAAGCTGAGTCTTGCATGAAGATCATTGATTTGTGAGACGTGATTAGTATATTGATGAGTGCTATATTGGCATGATCTTTATAATGCCATGCCAGTTGGCGGCTGACAGAGAGGTTAGTAGTTGTGCTAAAAATTAAACATTTTAAATCATTCATTCGCCAAACATTTGAGGTTTCGTTGAATGTATATGCGTGGGTCCGGTCAATAGATAAGCATTACATTCGTATTGAGGAAATTAATACGACTACTCAGGAGATTGTAGTTCATAGCCCAGGTATGCGTACAATTTTAAAGCTTTCTATTGCTGAAGCAATTGGTGATCCCAATATTCTGTGTCGTCTAATTCCAATACAGGCTTGTTGGCTGGGCTACTACTCAAGTTTGTCACCAGAAGAGTGCAAAGGTCTTTTTGTGGAGCGAAAAGGATTATTGCTGCGTTTTAAAAAGGGTCGTTACAAAATGCTATCGTTAGATAGAAAGGGTATGATTTCATTCTTGGATGCGCGGACAAATACCACTCATACACAACGCCCTGTTTCTATCGCTCAAGATCCTGCCCTTATTAGTTCATTTGATCCATCGCAGGCTTGCTATATAGGTATGCTTGCTGGAATCGATAGATTGAAAGGCAAGCCAAGCTCAATAATTGGATATCAAGCGCCAAAATTACGCCTCGTTAAATAAGAAGTTTTTTGCGGAAATCGGGTGTACTTATAGGTAGTTTTGTGTTACATCTTCTTTTGAAGATATGTTAATTGTGTAAAAATGAAAATGGTTAAGGATAATACAATGAAAGTTAGCACAAGATTCAAAGTCAGGTATGTTAATGTCAGTATTGCAGGAAGTGCCATGCCTTATTAGCATGGCTGTTATTTGTTCTATATATTTATGTCGGTAATCTAATGAAACCACGGCTTAAACCATTCGTTGAGTATTGCTACAGCAATGGCAAAATTTCATTTTTTGCTCGTCCTGGGGTAGCCATCGAAATTGATGATCAGAATAAGTATGTTCTAACAGCATGTCAGTTGTTGGATGGTTGTCGTGATATTCAGGATCTTAAATCTAGTCTGTCAAAAATTTACCCTGAAGATGCAGAAAATATCGAGGAGTTGCTTGAGCTTCTTGATTCGGAAGGGCTTCTGGAAGATGTCTCTACTTTTGATCGTGGGGGCTTGACTGAGTATGATGTCGAGCGATGGTCAAGAAATGCCGAGTTTTTTGGAGCATATTGTAAGTCTAATGAAAACAAATTCTCTCATCAGAAAAAAATCAAGAATACAAAAGTTACGTTGCTAGGTTTGGGTGGCGTTGGTTCAAGTGTATTAATGAACCTTGCAGCATTAGGTGTTAAAAATATCCGGATAGTTGACTTTGACAAAGTTGAGTTGTCAAACCTTAATCGGCAGGTAATTTATAATGAAGCTGATATTGGAAAATTCAAAGCCGAAATTGCTAGGGATAAAATTCTTGCCTTTTATCCTGACGCAAATATAGAACCTGTCTCTTTAAAAATCGCATCATCGTTGGATATAGAAAATTTAATAGATGGGCGGGATTTTGTAATCAATGCGGCAGATCAGCCAAGAGGCGAAATGATTGATTGGTTGAATGTTGCGTGTGTTAATAAGCGGAAGCCATTTATTTGCGGAGCTTTAGATTATAGGTATGCAGTCTGCTATTCAGTTGTTCCGGGTCAGTCAGGTTGTATTGAGTGTTGGAAGGTGGGTGCTAGACAGTCTAGTCGCATTTTTCAAGATTACTTAAATCAGGATGGATTTTTCCCAGCTCCATCACTTAATGTCGCAATCATGCCTTTTATTTCAATTGTCGGTGGTTTGGTTGCTGCGGATTTCTTGAAAATAGTGACGGGCATCAAAAAACCCGCATCGCTTGGAAAGTTACAATCATTTGATTTTGAAACAGGTCATATTTCAATTATTGAAAGCTGGGAAAAGAATGCAGAATGCCTCATGTGCGGCGAATTAGTTAGCGCGAATTAAGTCTTTGAACGGGTTCAGTTCTTTATCGTAGCTATAAACATCTATTCCTTCTTTTTCTTTTAGCAATTGTGCAATCATTTGGCCTATTGGCGATACAAAAACAGCAAAAACCATCTTGTAAATATAAGCATAAAGAATAACATACATAATAGTTTTGATAGATAGGATGCCACCAAGTGCGATTAGCACTGATATAATTAGTGCAAATCCCTCCCCAATAATTGACGAGGCAATACTTCGAAGCCAGAAGTGTTTGCCTTTTAAGATTACCTTCCATTTTGACATGCAGTAAATATTCGTAAATGCACCAATAAATATACCAAGTGTTTGAGCTGTAATGGCTCTTAATAATGGGTTCAGTACTACATAGTAGGCGTTATATTGATTAGCTGTGGGTGAGGGGGTTAGGGATACTAGATAAGTGAGAATGGTAAACACAAAATCGCATAAGATCCCGCACCATATCATGTTTTTTGCTATTTTATATCCATAAACCTCAGTAACGATGTCACTAATTATAAAGGTTAGTGGAAAAATGATGGAGGAGGCCATCATTATAATAAAGCTTAAGCTGATTTCTTTATATGAATAGACTAGTGAGGCAAGGTCAACAGTGATATACAGCATCACTAGTGGCATTAAAAATTGAAAGTTTTTTATTTTTTTATTCATTCGCCCCAAACCTGTTTGACAACGCGCATGAAATTTCCGCCCATGATAGCTTGAATCTCATGAGCTTTATAGCCGCGATTGGTAAGTTCATTGAGTATTGCTGGTATTTGTTCAGGTATTAATAACTCCACATTAGTAAAATGTTGCTCATGTGGAAATAGATGTGGGCTCGCTTTTACAGCGGCTTTTACCTCATCATGATCCAGAATGTAATCTAATCCTATGCCAACGTGGCTTGAGCCAACTAGCTGGGTAACATATTCAATGTGGTCTGCAACTAGGGAGACAGTTGGTTCTTTGCTTCCCAAAAAGATACTAATTCCGTTTATGCCAATTACTCCTCCTGTTTCGGCGCATCCTTTAATTTGTTCATCGGTTATATTTCTGGGGTGTTTATGCATACCCATGGGATTGGCGTGTGAAAAGACAACGGGCTGTGCAGACAGTGTAAATATGTCGAATGTTGTTTTTATCCCTGCGTGGGAGCAGTCTACTACTATGCCTGATTCGTTCATTTTTCTGATAATTCTTGCGCCAATAGTTGTTAGGCCCGTGTCATTGTCAAGGCATCCACCGGCTGCGTAATTATTTTTATTATAAGCAAGTAGCATTTGTTTTACGCCAAGTTTTTTGTATGTGTCAAGCATGTCAATATGGTTTTCTAGTGAGTTAACCCCTTCGAGATCAAATGCAACACCAAGTTTTTTGGTTTGTTTGCAGTGTTCAATATCCTTTGCCGTTGTAACTAAAAAATACTCATTTGAGTTGATCTGGATAAAATCTCTAAAACGATGAATGATGGACAGAACTTCTTCCAGAGACATGTCACCATAACCAACATTGACAGAAACAAAATTAACGCCGGATGCTTTGTATCGCGCGAGGCCTGATAGATCTTTATTAGGCGCAAATGGCGGGCATGCATGCGCGTCATAAATAATGCTCATATTGGTGTTGTATTGGCTAGTCATCAGTGGGACTGTCTCGTTTGTGAAAATATCTTAATTTTTGTTATAACAATAACGCTTAAAGGGATAATCAACTGCTTCATTTTGATTCAATAACGCCATTTAGCCGGACTGTCATGCAAAGATCCGTTGATTTAAGGTGCTGCATATTAATCTTCGCTTCTGTTAATAATAAGATAAAACCACCTAAAATGTAAAATAAATATGCTGAATTATTCTAGGAAATAAATAACTTCCATGGATCTCCTATGTTTGATCATTTTGTTGCCTAGTGAAATTTAAATATTGATTTAACTAATACACCCAAATCTCTTATCTCTGCACTAAAAGTCTCAGGAGAGGAGTTTTTGCATATGGGGACTAGTTGCTTTACTGGGCCATCAATAGACAGCTCGCGCAGCGTTGCTTCACTCGTGTTAGGGAAATGGACAACAATTAGATCCCCGTCTTCAGGCGTGATATTTGGATCAATGATAAGCGTCGACCCTATTGGGAAGCGAGGTTCCATGGAGGGTTTGCTGGTTAAAGCAAATGCATTAGTTGATGAATATTCGGTAGTGATCCAGTTGTCCCAACTCACCGAATCTAACGTTCTTATAAGCTTGCTGGCCTCAAGGCAGTCAGACCAAGAAATAATGGCGATTGATTGGGTATTTGCAGCGGTAGTTGTCATTGGTGGTACTGATGCGCTACCTGTTAGAAGCATATCAATTGTTACACCAAAAAAATCTGCTAATGCTTTAAGGGTCGAGGCTCTTGGGTCGCCAGTTTTTCCTGACAAAATTTTATGCAAGGTTGGTTGTGGGATGTTGGTTCGCCGTGCCAGCTCAGCCTCAGTAATATTTCTTTCATCCATAAGCCGACGGAGTGTATTTGTCAGGTCATCGATTGATCCCAATGTTATCGCAAGATTTGTCATTTCGACCACTCTATACCTAAAAAATAATTATATAAGGAATTATACATCATATTTTTGATTTAACAAGAATTGAGTACATATGAAGTTTTCACATAACTTATTGTTAAATATTATAAATATGAAAATACAAAAATATAGATTATATATCAAAATTACTTTATTACTTTTTAATTCTAAAAGTAATTGACAGTATATTCCTTTTAGACTACTTTTAACTCCTTAAAGACTTAGTTGTATATGAGGGCGCTTAAGAATGCTTGATATGCCAAGTCATAAAAAAATAGATGAGCAAAAGTATTATGGAGCTACGAGATTGTGATGGGTCCTAAAATAAAAAAAGAATACGAATATAAAAATATAGAGAGTCCCTTTACTGAAATATTTTCGCTATTGAAGCGATATCAGGTTTTATCAGATGGACTAACAGCACTGGTGTACAACTCTGATGAGTTGATTGAAATGCATCAGCATATTGAAAGTGTGATTGAGACACTTCTGCAGGGCTTGCAAAGTTTAGGTCAAGTTGTTGGCGAAGCGACTAACCGTAAGGTGATTCCCATTAATCGTATTGGTTCAATAGGGTATTTAATATCATCAATATCAAATCTGACTGAATCATTAAATACTTTAAAAGCTGATGCAAGTTTTGAGTTACGACGGCGTGGTTTAAAGGATTTTTAGGAAGTCAGTAGTTTAAAAGCAATGGAAGACATTAAAGAGATTAAAAATATGAAAAATAATAACAAAAGTTTAATAAAGGTATTTGTGGTAGGTGATAAATTTAAATGTTTTGCAAAAAATAAAAATATTATAGGTATATCACAGCTGGAAAAGATGGTTAGCAATGGAAATATTACACTGAACAATCATTATCAAATTTACATTGGTCAAGGAGTCTGTGAAATGCAAATCAAAAAAATACATCAACGTATCAATAAAATGAAACTAAATAAGAGGTTTGAAATAATTTTCCCTGATTTTTATCAAAAAAGTTCTAAGTGTCTTACGCACAAACAAAAAAATGAAAATATTATGATATCTGACCCATTGAAGCTTAGTGATGGTGAATTTAAATGCCATTTAATGCTTAACGACAACTGTGCAGAAATGAGTGATCACGTAACTGGCCACCATATACAAGGCATGGTTGTAATTGAAGCTGCCAGACAGATGGTGTTGGCCATTTCTGAGAAATATCTAATTGATGGAAAATCTGGAAAGCCAAATTTTTTAACCAATAGCGTTAACGCTGATTTTAAAAGATTTATATTTCCACTACAGGTAGAAGCAATAGCCAAGATAGTAGAGATAAAAAAATCTATAGGTAATAACTTAATATGCAGCATGTTAATTACTTTTATTCAGAATGAAGAAGAATGCGTTAGTTTGATATGTAAGTCATCAATCCTAGATTCAAATTATGTTGAAGAAAAAGAATCAAATCTCGCGGCCCAGTGTATTAACACTTACTTGAGTTCAAGCCAAAGATTAAATTAAGGGGGTGGTGATGAGAGGCAATATTTTGATAGTTGGTGCGGGTCCAGCAGGAATGGTTCTGGCATGTATGTTAGCGAAAAATGGAGTTAAGGTTAAAATTGTTGATAAACGTCAACACTCATCATCAATACCTAGAGCTATAAATATAGCATCTCCAGTGCTAAAAATATTCGATGATTTGGGAATTGGGCAACGTATAGGTAAGAATGGACTTAAGCTTGATGAGTTGAACGTATATTGGAATAAAAACCCCTTTATAAATATAAACTATAAATATTATAAACCAGATTACCCATATTTCTTTCATTTAGAGCAGTCAAAAATAGAATGCTATCTGAGTGACAAATTACAATCACATGGTGTTCATATTAAACGAGCTGTTTCTGTTAATGATATAAAAGTAAATCCAAGTGATATACATGTGAACTTTTCAAAATTGAATGGTGAAACATGGGGTGAAAGCTTCAACTATGTAATTGGGTGCGATGGTGGAAATAGTACTGTTAGGGAACTGGCGGGTATTGGCTGTGCTCAAGAGAAATACCCTGCTCATTTTATGTTAATTGATGGAGAGATAATCCATCAATTTAAAAACAAGATAAATCATCTTCATTATTATTTATCTGAAAATGGATATTTAATTGTTGCTCCCCTCGCAAATGGAAAGTGTCGCATGATTGCCTCGGTGAAAGGCGTTCAATCTGGAAAGCAGACAGAAGGCCAGATTTCTGAAAAGTTTAAAGAGATTTTATTAGAGAGAGCGCCGAGCAATCTTAAACTTAACAAAATACTATGGGGAACATCAGGAAATTATTTCCACCGTATTGCTGATGTTGCAAGCAAAGGAAATGTTTTCTTAGCTGGGGATGCGCTGCATCAATTTAGTCCTGTAGGTGGAGCCAATATGAATGTAGGTGTGCAGGATGCTTCTAGTTTGGGAGAGAGATTACTTAACGAGATACGTGGAAAAAGTTCAGGAAAAAATTTAAGGGAATATAGCAATGAAAGATTATATGTGGCTTGGCGCTACATTAAGGAAACTGCGTCTATGACTCGTTTATTAACAAGATACGAAAGTATAAATATGTCTGAACACGAGAAATATTTACCAAATATGAAAAATAGAAAATATATAAAGCACACACTTCCTGAGATGTTTTCAGGCGACTATTTCATCAATTAATTATTACTATACAAATCAAAAAAAAAGGGTATTACGTGAGTGTAAATGAAAGTAAAAAATGGACGTTATTTTTCTTGATAACCGTCATATTCATAGATTTTATGGGTATGGCAACTGTAGTTGTTATATTTCCAAAATTATTACTGGAATCAAATTTTATATTCTCAGTAGCCATGTCGGATTCGCAACGTTTATGGTGGATGGGAGTTCTTCTTGCAATCTACCCTTTTGGTCAGATAGTCGGTGCATCAGTATTTGGTAAACTCTCTGATTATTATGGCCGTAAAAAGCTGCTTGTTAGTACACTACTCGGCACATTGGTTGGCTTTATTCTCTCTGGCTTTGCTATTGAGATGAGTCTGCCAATAGTGTTGTTTGCAAGCCGTTTACTTGCCGGTCTTTGTGCGGGTAATGTTGCCATTGCACAGGCGAGTTTATCAGATATTAGCAATGAGAAAACAAAGACAAAATATATTGCTCTAGGGCAAACTGCCATGGGTTCAGCATATATTGTGGGGCCAATTTTAGGGGCAATTTTGTCTGAGTCAACGACAGTCTCCTGGTTTAATAGTGCAACTCCATTCTGGTTCTTTAGTTTGCTGCTGGCTTTACTAACCTTAGCAACAGCATCTTTATATAAAGAAACACTGGTGCAACCAAAACGTGAAAAAATTGTACTTCTTGGCGGATTAAAACAAATATATTCTGCACTTACTGATTCCCGTCTAGGAGGTGCATTTTTAGTCTGGCTAATATTTGTGAGCGGATGGTGGTTGTTTGAATCATTTATGCCGGCCTTCTTGTTGCAGAATTTCCATTTTTCTACTGTGCAAATAGGAAATGTACTTTCTTTTAATGGTGCATTATATGCAGGGTTTCAATTCCTCGTTGTTCAGCGAGTGGCTCAGTATATAAAGCCAGAGTCTATGATTAAATATTCTGGTTGTTTTGTAGCATTTTCTATCATCTCTCTTGCTTATGTTGGTAGTACATTGGAGCTATATATGGCGATGTCCGTCTTTGTAATGTCAATGGGCTTCATGATACCAGGCTTAATTTCCTATATATCAAGTCAAGCAAGTGATAATGAACAAGGGCAGGTAATGGGTATGGTTAATTCAATACAAGCAGTTTCAACGGTTATTGTCATGATGTTAGGCGGGTATCTGAATGCCATTAATAATGGGATTACAATCCTTGGTGGTGGATTGCTGGTGTTATTTAGCTGGTTATTATTCATTGGGTTGGTAGGTAAGAAAACTCAAAGATCGGTGTATGCTGCAGATGCTTAATATTATCAATAATATAAGTTCGAATGAAACAAAATATTACGCATTCTTTGATGTAGATGGAACTCTTGTAAAAGGCAAGCCAATGCTTGATTTTTTAAAGTTTTATTATGAAATGCGGTATTCGAAATCGCCAATAATAGGGCAATACAAATATTCACTATTTCGAGCAAAAGCGTTTTTACTTGGTTTGTTTACTCGTTCGAGAGAGCTTCAAAATAAACTTTACTATAAATGCTATGCAGACCAAGAAAGCCATTTTGTTAAAATGGTTGGCAATAAATGGTACAAAAATTCAATAGTAAATAATTCATACTATAAAAATGTTGTAGATGAACTGATGCAGCATCAAGAAAATAAAGCTGAAATTGTGTTGGTGTCGGGATCATTTTTACCTTGCTTAAGTAGAATTGCTGAAAAATTGAATGTGAATTATATCCTTGCTACTTCATTGGAGGAAAAAAATGGACGGTATACAGGGAGATTGTCATGTGAGCCTGTCATTGGAAGTGGAAAGTGCAATGCAATATTTGGATGGATGCGAAGGTTAGGGAAAGTCGATTTAACCACCTGTTATGCATATGGCGATCATATTAGTGATATTCCAATGCTGTCACTAGTTGGTAATCCTGTGTTGGTTACTAGAGATGTAAAATTAAAAGAAATAGCAAAAAACTTAGACTGGAAAATTATAGCACCAGTTTGATTACTGAGAGGATATGACAATGAAAAATAAAATTGAAAAATTAATTCTTAATGCTGCAAATGAACTTAATATTTTACTAGACCATAAATTAGAAATTGAACAAAAAAGTGAATGTAAATTGTATGGGCAAGGTGGGGTGTTAGATTCAATATCGTTGGTTACTCTAATTGTTAAAGTGGAAGAAAAAATTGAGGATGAATTTAAGTCATCTATCATTCTTGCAGATGAAAAAGCCATGTCACAAAGGCGAAGCCCCTTCCTCACAGTCGGCACATTGTCTGCATACATTGAATCATTATTAAACGCGGAGGTTGTTTATGGATAAGCCAATAACATTAATTACAGGGACTAGAAAAGGGATTGGTAAATACTTGTCTGAATATTATGTTGAGAAGGGACACATAGTCATTGGATGTAGTCGTTCTTCAATAGACTGGTCCTTGCCAAATTATAAACATTTTGAACTTGATGTATCGGATGAGAAATCTGTGCGTAATCTATTTAGATGTGTTCGCAAGGAATACGGAAGAGTTGACAATGTGATAAATAATGCAGGAATTGCATCAATGAACCATGCCCTAATTACTCCTTTATCTACTGTCAATGAAGTTTTAAAGACTAATTTTATAGGAACGTTTTTGTTTTGCCGAGAAGCTGGGAAAATGATGACAAAAAATAAGTATGGACGAATTGTTAATTTTACTACCGTTGCTACACCCTTAAAGCTTGAAGGTGAGGCGGTATATGCCGCATCTAAGGCTGCAATTCTTTCGCTAACTCAAGTGTTAGCGCGAGAACTCGCTCCATTTAATATTACCGTAAATGCTATTGGGCCGACACCAATAGAGACGGATTTGATTCGTTCAGTTCCAAATGAAAAAATGCAAGCCCTTGTTCAAAGACAGGCGATAAACCGTTATGGCGAATTTCAAGATGTTTCAAATGTCATCGATTTTTATATAAACAAAAAAAGTGACTTTATTACAGGTCAAAATATATATTTAGGTGGCGTGTCATGATTATCGATGAATTGAGAGGAAAAATAATTAAATACGCAGCTGCTCAAGCTATGGTATGGAAAGACATTTGCTACTCATATCATGATATTAATGTCTTGATTGAAAAATATTCCCTAGTAATAAAAGATAGGAGAATGGCTGGAGAATCAGTGGCTATAATAGGCGATTATTCGCCGTATACAGTCGCTTTATTTATTGCATTATTACAGCATGGCTGTGTGGTGCTGCCGTTATCAAACAGGTCAGAATATACAGTATCTGAATTTTGCAAGGTAGTTGAATTACAGCACAGCATTCAATTTGAAAGCGATGGTAAATTAATTTATTCAAAAATTGGCCATGTTCAAATGAACGATCTGATGATTAAGTTTAGAAAAAAAAATCACCCAGGAGTTGTAATATTTTCCTCAGGATCAACAGGTGTAAGCAAAGCAATCCTTCATGATGCTTTTCCTTTACTTGAAAAATTTCGTGTAAATAGAAAGTGTGTTCGTGCCATCAGTTTCTTATTGTTTGACCATATTGGTGGAATTAATACGTTGTTTTATACATTATTTAATGGTGGATGTTTGGTCATACCAGATGATAGATCAGTCATTGCAGTATGTCAGGCTATTGAGAGGCATAAAGTAGAGGCGCTTACAACCACGCCTACTTTCTTAAATCTGCTGCTTTTGAGTCAATCAACGGACAGTTACTGCCTGGAGAGCTTACGGGTTATTAATTATGGCACTGAAATAATGCCAGAATTTCTTCTATTGAAATTACACGATTTGTTCCCTGAGGTTAGGTTATCTCAGGCATATGGTTTGTCAGAAGTGGGTGTACTGCCTGTCCGCTCAATTTCTCCTACATCCTCTCTCATTAAAATTGATGAAAGTGATGAATTTAATATACGAATATGTAATGGAATGTTGGAAGTTAAATCTAAATCTTCAATGGTTGGTTATTTAAATTGCGAAAATACGATGGCAGATGGTGGCTGGTTTAAAACGGGCGATTTAGTCGAAGAATACGGTGATTGCTTGAAGATACTTGGGAGGAAGTCCGACATTATTAACGTCGGTGGTTCCAAGGTATACCCTGCTGAAGTTGAAAATGTATTAAGGCAGATAGATAACGTTGAAGACGTGTTAGTTTTTCCCATTTCAAATTTGATAACTGGAAATATTGTTGCTGCTAAATTTAGGCTGTCTGAACCTGAGGATTTGATGAGTTTTCATGGCAGAATGATTAAATTTTGCAAGCCAAAACTATCAAACTATAAAATCCCACAAAAAATTGATTTTACATCCGATATTTTTCATGGCGAAAGATTCAAAAAAACAAGAATAACTGGAGTTATTTGAAATGAAAAAAGAAAATTTGTTAAGTGAGATAGCAAAATTCCTTGAGATAGATAGGTGTAATCTCAATGATAAATATGATCTTAAAGGGCATTCCATTGATTCCTTAGTAGTTATATCAATAATTGCAGCGGTTGATATTATTTACAGCGTGAGAGTGCAGGGTTGTGAGATTGATAAATGTGAAACGGTAGGTGATATCTTTAGTTTAATTGACCTTAAGCTGAAAGCATTATGAATACCATTATCGAGAATGTGAAAGTCAGTTCCATTGCAGTCGCGATGCCAAAAAATCAGCTTGACCTTGAATCACTTAAGTCAGTTTATGGTGAAAATGAAGTGGTTCGAATTATGGAAAGCACTGGGGTAAAAAAAGTAAGAGTTGCTGAAAAGCATATAAAAACATCCGATTTATGCTATGCAGCTGCTAATCACCTTATGGTGACTAACCAGATTGCCCCGTTGTCAATTGACGCGATAGTACTTGTAACGCAAACATCTGATGGTGTTATGCCCGCTACCAGTGTCAGGTTACAAGATAGATTAGGTTTATCCACGCATGTTGTCGCTATGGATATCAATTATGGTTGTTCAGGATATATTTATGGCTTGTATGTCTCATCGTTATTAATCGCATCAGGAGGGTGTAAAAAGGTTTTACTGTGCGCTGGTGATGTCATTACGCAACTAATTAACCCGAATGACCGGAGTGTCCGTATGGTTTTTGGAGATGCTGGTTCGGCAACTTTAGTTGAAAATGGTAAAGATAATATTGCATTTTCAATCAAGACCGATGGTTCTGGCAAAGAATTTCTTAAAACAATACAAAATGATGACAATAAGCCTGAAATATTAATGGATGGAGCGGCAGTGATGAATTTTGCACTGCGAGATGTACCTTTTGTTATTGAGCAATTACTTGGTGTTAAAGGCTGGAGTTCAGATGAAGTGGGTGTATATGCACTTCATCAGGCTAATTCCTTTATGCTCAATTATCTTCGTAAAAAAATGAAGATAAATAAAAATAATTTGCCTATTGAAATTGAAAATACTGGGAACACAGGTTCGGCTTCAATACCGCTTCTTTTGACACTAAAACAAAAGTTTCTACAGCGAGAAGGCATGTTATTTAAATCAGTTTTGTGTGGATTTGGTGTAGGGCTTTCATGTGCCGCTGCGGCATTGAACCTTTCCAATACAAAAATGTTAGCCCCAATTGAAATTTAATTATTTACTTAAACTAGGAGATATAAAATGTACTTACTAAACGTTAGTTATACCGCGCTTCCAGAAAATGTACTACTTCATTCTGAGTCGCATTCTGCATGGGTAAAAAAATATTTTGATAATGGAACCTTTTTATTTGCGGGGCCTAAAAAAAGTAAACTGGGTGGCGCTATTTTGGCGAAGTCAATAGATAAGAAGCTCCTTATGAAAATATTATCTGAAGACTCATATGTAAAAAATGATGTTGTTGAATATCACATCACTGACTTCGATTGCAAGCTCTTGTCGCCTGAGTTGCAGTATTTGAGTGGTTGCTAATTAGCTAAATGAGTGGGCCCATGTATGATTAAGTCATTGTGGGCTCACATTAGGAGAGTAATGATGATGAGTAAGAGAAATTTAGAGTTAGACAAGCTCAGAGCATTTGCTGTAGTGATGACAATAGTCGTGCACGCTGTTCGTGTATTTTTTCCCTGGTCTTTTCATCCCGACTACGTTCATGGGTCATCTGTAATGAATATATGGGCTAATAGCTGGACAGGTGTTGATCTGTTCTTTGTTATATCAGGATTTATCATCTCTAAAATGATAGTTGAAAAAATAGATGAGCTGAAAAATTCGCCACAAGGTCTTGCTTATTTCGTTAAAAATTTCTTTTTAAGGCGTATTTATCGCATATATCCCGTTGCATGGATTGTATTCATGTTTGTGCTGATTTGCGCTGCGTTTTTTAATCAAAGTGGACAATTTGGCACATTTCAAAATACGATCGAAGCCGGCATATCAATTTTCACCTATACCTTTAATTATTACTTCGCATATGGGTCGTATAAAGCTCTCACGTTATCTCCATATTGGAGTCTGGCAGTAGAGGAGCAGTTCTATCTGATATTCCCTTTATTCCTAATTTTTACGACTAGTAATCGACAACGCGTTTTGATTTTATTGGCTGCAATTTTGATGATTACTTTTTTTATTAGGCCATTTTCTAAATTTGAGAGTCTTTTCTTAACGCAATCAAGATGTGATGGCCTGCTATATGGGTGTTTAGTTTACTATTTATCAATTCAGGCATGGTTCAAGCAATTATTTTCACGCGTTGAGAATAATGTGTTCAGTTCTACGCTGACACTACTACTTGTTTTAGTTCTATCTAGTGTCACTGCATTAGGGTTTTCTAATAATATTGTCATACCTTTGGCATGCCTAGTTGCATCTGTTTTGGTTGGTTTATCTGCAATGGAGAAAAATGTTATTTCTGTTTATACGACACTAAACCCAATATCTGACTACCTCGGTTCTCGTTCTTATAGTCTTTACATTATTCATTTTCCGATGATGACGTGCACTCAAGAAATAATGTATCGAGCAAGTCAATATTATCATTTTAAGATCAGTTCAGATTTAACCGTAGCGTACATTTTGTTGGCATCCATGCTAACTATTTTAGGTGCAGAAATACTTTATCGATATGTGGAGGTTCCATTCATTAAAAAAGGGAGAATATTATTCGGTGCTTCAAATGTTAATGTAAAGCAAGATGAAAAAATATTGGGTTTGCAAGGTTCTTTTAATTAATCAAGAGGTAAATTTATGCCAAATATTCAAATAGAAAAAACAAACTACTATTATGAGCTGCACGGTAACGGCGATCCAGTGGTTTTAATTAACGGCCTCAAAGCTGATCACACTGGATGGATGCCTGTATTAGACATGCTTGCAAAAGATCATACCGTCCTAGTATTTGATAATTTAGGCGCGGGTCAGACCACGGATAATGGAGAGCCATTTAATGTGGAAAAAATGGCTGATGAAACGATGGAACTGGTTAAAAAGCTTGGTCTAGATATGCCGCATATAGTTGGACATTCTCTGGGCGGGGCTGTGGCTCAATCGATAGCATATCGATATGCCAATGATATTAAATCTCTCGCATTATGTAATACTTTTATTAAATTTAACGATGTCTCCAAGTCTGTCTTTACTGCTGTGCTTGATATGCATAAAGCAGGGGATTCACAGGCGAACATTATGAGTAAGATTCTTCCTTGGGCTTTTTCAGAAGAATTTTTGAGCCCAGAGTTAGAGGAGATCGTTCGTCAGGGCAGTAATGACAATCCCTATCCTCAAACAACACTCGGTTACGAGAGACAGTTAAATGCCTTATATTCGTTTAACGCCGAACCTTGGGTTAGTTCTATTAGTCTGCCTACACTCATTGTCTCTGCTGAAAAAGACAAGATTGCACTTCCTTCTGATGCTCAGGAACTTGCTGATCATATAAAAGGCGCTAAGTTGGTTAAACTTAACGCTGGTCATGCATCTCAGGTCGAAAGGCCGGTGGAGTTCATCGCTGAATTAATGTCATTCTTTAGTGAGTTGACATGTGCTTATCGTCCATATTAAGTGATTCTCTATCATCTCTACGCATAGCTATTAATATGGCTATGCGTAAGAGAAGGTTACTTTGAATGACAAGTTATATTGTGGGTAATTACGCCACGGATACAGTTGCTATCTTGAATTTTGATCATAGGGTATTGTTGGTTCAGCGGCTTCAGAAATTGTGTTCCACCATCTAAGACATACTGCTTAAAGGTCAACTCTTTTGTTTGAGGTAAGATGGCAATGACAAAATCACCATGCTTAGGTTTTCTTTCTACATCAATAATAATAATGTCACCGTCATGGAAGCTTTTATCACCGGAGGAGGTGGTCATCGCGTCACCTTTGACACGTAAGGCATACCAATGCGCTTGATCGGTATAAAAGTGGGGTAAGTGCTCACTGTTTTTAGCTTCGATTATTGTACGGCCATCATGATTTTTTGCCGCCTGCTCCCAAGAAATTATAGGGACACGGTTATATACTTTATCTACCTTGGTGTTATTGCTGGGTGTGGCGGCCTTAGTGTCACTCGGGCTTACACCAAACTGCAGCCAAGCAGGGGTAGTCTTCAACACTGTAGCAATCTTATGAAATTGCGCCAATGGCGGTACACGCCTGCAAGCCAGGTAGTGAGTAACCGCCCCTCGTGTAATGCCAAGCTTGGCAGCTAGCTCTTCCTGTGTCAGCCCCAGTTCTTTAATGCGCAATCGGATTCTGTTTGCCCATGTGCTCATTATGTTTTCCGGCTGTTTTAAGTCTGCTAACGATACCAAATGTATCGCATTATAACAATGATACTGAAAGTATCAATAAGTATTGACTATATGTATACATATAGTATCATCTTGGCCCATGAGTTTACCTGAATACATTTAAAAGCTAACGAGGCAGCAGGCTGTTCGATTTAGTAACACGTTGATTGCCAAGCTAAAGATCTCTGCGTCATATGCCCGTCATTTGTGTAACGGTCGTAATGAACTGCCTTCCAGGTATGCGATTGCCATTGACATTTAACCAATGGCGAAGTGCCTCGCTATGTATCAGCGCCTGATCATTACCCTGTAACAGAATACGAGGACAGCAATGCGTGAATTTGCAAAAGTGTCACCACAAATATGGACAAGTAATATAGGCCGTAAAATTAAAAATCTTGGAATTGAGGGGCGTATTGTTTCTTTATATTTGCTTACAAACCCAATGAAGTCGGGCGCTACTGCTGATGAATATAGAGCTGTTATTGCGCGTAAGTACCGTGATTGGCATGGCACGGACATGCAAAAATATCTTCGTCCAGCAACACTGTTTAATCCTATTAAATTTGAGCAATACCTCGGTGAATGTGTAGTCATAGAGGAGATTCTAGGTAGAAAATGCAAAGAAGGATCGCAGAATGAAAGTAAGTAAAGTTTGTCAGGAGTGTGGAAAAAGATATCCAACGCCACCAAAGCAATGTATGTGCGGATGGCATTTTACAATGGAGGTGGAAAGTAATGATCCAGCATTCTGCCAATACTTTTCAAATGGCAGACAATGCGAAGAACTTGGGAGTGTGACATTTAGTGCCAGAAGTAAAGATTGGTACTGTGGAGATCATGCGAGAATGCTGAGAGAAGAGAGTTTTAAACGGTAAAACTGAAGGATTTTTTTATGAAGAAAATAAAGCTTGTTTCTTACTCTTTATTGTTTGCTTCTTCACAGCCTGCTATGGCTAGAGGTGGTGAAACGCCCGTCAGTGAAGGGTTGCGATATATCACTAACGCTATGTATGGGGCGACAGGCGTCACCGTTGCAACAATTTCAGTGATGATCGTAGGTTTATTATGCCTTAGTCATTTCCTCAAATGATCTACGCTTGGGTACACAATTATGGGTATCTCCATTATTTTCGGTGCTGGGTCTATCGTTGACGGTATTTTATCCCTTGTCGGTAGATATTAATGATGAGTGATGTATACCAGAAAGAACAAGATTATTTAGCATTGGGATTAACGCGCCCCCCTGTGTTTATGGGCGTTAATCTCAGGATTTTTTTTGGAAATGTCGTTTTGTGCACATTTATTTGCATAAATGCGCATACTTTATGGGGTGTTCCATTGCTTGTCGTGGTTTTTTAGTTCGACTCTGTCGTTAGAGGCACTCAGGCTTGACGCATGTCTGTTCCCATACAGGGTGAATGGGCTGTTAGTAACAGAAGCATTGGAGCGGTCGCTTTCTTTGCTTGTCGTTCTGGCCTTAATAGGAATAGGGGAAGAAAGGTGTTGGGGTTGCTTAAAGGTTTTTGGGATAGTGGGCAGTTTCATAGGGGTGGAAGGCGATGGTGCTTTGTCTGACCTGTGGCCAATGGCCGCGCCTATGCCCGCACCCACGCCAATGCAGCCAAGCATGGTACCAATGGCGCCAAAAATGGCACCCGTGATCCCTAGCGTTTGGATGGCAGCAATTAAAGTGAAAAACACAATGGGGGCGGCTACGCCGCCAGAGAATAAAGCGGCGGCAGCAATGCCGCAGACCACCAAAAAGATACCGAGCCCAATCGCTCCGCCAATCAGTGCTTTCTTTAAAACGGGATGACGCCCAAAAAAACTTTTTGGGGGAGTGGGTAATGCATTTTCAATCATGATGGCCTCGCTTGGGTGGGAGGATGAAGATGAGCTCTTTTTGGGAATGGCTATTAATCCTCGTTGAATAGATTGCTGGCTAATATCAATGCTCACGACGCGTTCAGGTAAAGCGTTTAAGCGCAAGCATTCCGTTAAAAATAAAGGCGTAGGCGGGATGCTCAGATCACGAAGTGCCTGGTACAGTGCTGGGATGCCACCGGATGGTTGCAGTCGGTTTTTGTTTTCGGCATGTTTTTTTAAAGCAGATAACAGGGCGATGTCATCTGCATTTTGCGGATTTAAAATGATCTCAAGCAAATCGTCTATATTATTTGGAATGTCATAAACCGTCCCATTCTTATTGACGACTTTTGATTGAAAGAAACGACAATACTTTTTCCAGTGAGCAACGTTTAAAATGGCGTTTACCAGAATGTGCCGTAAGAAATAAGTGCGTTGCTGTTCCTGCTCTTTGGTAAGCGAGGTGATGATGTCATTTAACTTTTTGAGCTCAGGTTCTCTCAACGAGGTGATCGCTTCTTCTAGTGTGGTTGGCTTAGGCGCGTTTGATCTAGAGAGAAACAGGATGCGTTTCAGGGCAGTCTCTGCCATGACATGGCAGATAGCGTAATGATGTTCCACCTCGGCTAACAGTGGCTGGTTAATGGCCGTGCCTATCGGTAGCTTTGGCAGTTGGCGCGCGTTCGTAATGTCTGACAGGGCTTGCTCGCAAATTTTTTGATATTGTTCAGGTTTTTGAAGTAATGTCATAACCTCGGTCAGTGTATGCGTGGTTTCAGTTAATGCAGTTGTATTCCGTTTCATTTTCTGGATCGTGTCAGTCAAAAAATCAACGATGTCAGTGAAAGGTTGCAATCTATTTTTATCAAGCTGGTAAAATGTCATCAGCTTTTGTTCCGCCAAATCAAAGTGTTGAAGTGCGTTATTGTCTTCGCTGCATAAATCGGCGTTAGCCTCAAGGATGTGCTGTTTTTTCTTTTCAGCTTCTATGATCAGCTTGTTAAAGTCAGGCCACAATTCATCAATGCCGCCTAAAGAAAGTTGTTGGAATTGAGCTATAATAGCCTCCCGTTTTTGGCGGATGGTTTCATAAAGCGGGGTTGCGCTTTCTGCTATTTGCGTTGCTTGCTTGCTGAGTTTAGACATTCTTTGTTTAAGAAGTAGCACCTCTCCATAAATGCTAATATTGTCATGTAAGGCTTGCATGGAGTTGTTAAGCAGACTAACCTGTTGTACACCTTCAGGGCTAAGTAATTTCTTTGAATTAACTGAAAAGTGATTGCTGTTTAAATTGTTTAAGTCTTTAAACGTTTTAGGGGCAACAGCAAAATTCAGGCCAATTTGTTTTTCATGCTTTAACGTGGCCTCCGTAAAGGTGAAGTAAGTATTCTTGTAGGAAACTCTGCTCGCCATGTCAAAAGGCGAGTAACCCAAAATTTTTTCAAGCTCAGTCCTAAGCTCATTCAGTTTCATATATAGTTTATATGAAAAAGTTTCTTTGATAAGATACATTGTTTTGCTAGGTTCGCACTGATTCGCAATGTCATTAACGTAATCGGCAAAGCTATACAAGGGCAGGTCAATGATGGCTTGCCGAGGCTGCCCATTTGCTTGAACCGGTTTTTGAAACATTTCTTCAAGGGTGGGCAGTGTGCCAATGTCACTCAGCTCTAGAAAATTGCAAATATGGCAGCTAAACTCATCAGCATTTTTTTGATGTAACTGTTCTTTTGAAATGGAACCGGCCAGCATTTCTGCGGCGGATGTTCTGTTCCATACGTGAGTTAAATAGTCGCAGCTAATGTCATACATCGCGCGAATAATTTCCTTCTTGATGAACAATACCAGCTCGACACTGTTACCAAATTCAAACTGGGTTAAATAGTCAAGCGCGGTATTCGGTAAGTTCTTGATTAATTCATCGACACGTTTTTCCTCATCGCTTGGTGTATCCAGCGTGGTGAGCGTTTCCTCTATCGCACCCCGGTACAAGGTCAATCCTGTCGAAGCATATTGCTGAAGGGCGCATAAGTTGTCATTGGACAGTTGTAGGTTGTCCGTCATCAATCTGTTGATGGCTGCTAAATGGTTTCGTGCTGTCTTTTTGAGTGGTTCCCGTTGTCCTTCAATTTGTTCGGCAAAAGCGGCACTCATGGTCTGAGCTGACGTGGTAAGCAAGCCATAAATGGTGCCCTTGGGCAGTTCTAATCGGGTATCCATCAGGCGGGCATTGTCGATGGTTAGTTCAAATGTTTCTTTGGTAAAAAGGGAAAGAGGCTCGCGCTCTGGCAATGGCGGTGGTAAAGGGGCATGGTCTGCTGCATACACGCGGTTGGCCATGCCAGTTTTTAAACTTTGTAATTGTGCGTCGCGAGACTCATTGTAAAGCAGCTTGTTATGGAATTCAGGTGGTAATCTCTCCTTTGGGGTGGGAAGATCATAAACGACAGGGAGCGAACTTTCGAAAAACTCCCTCTGAATGGTTATGGTGCGTCTTTCAAAGAGTGTGTGATCTGTCTGAGTGATGAGGCCCAAATAATTTGGAAGCGCAGGGTCACTATCACGCTGGATGATGGCTGTCACATAAATGGTGCTGGAAAATTTTTGTGTTTGGGCCCATGCTAAAGCAAATGCTCTTAAAAATTTATTTTCATCTTCCTTGGTTGCCGGTTTAGGCGTTAACAAACTTAAAACATCGCAATCGAAATAAAGTTTGCACTCACAGTTTCTTTTTGAAATAGTGATTAGCTTCATGTTGCCTCCTGCTCTTGTTGTTTGATTTTTTTACATTCCGCATTCCTCGACAAATCATTTAGTAACAATAGACTAAAGTTGTTGTTTTGCAAACCCAATCTTGAGTTATGATACAGCGATTCCCGCTGAACATATCGCGATGGGGGGTTCCAAAGGGGGAGATCGCGGTTCTCCCCCTTTTGGTGCAAGTAAAAGCGTGGCTTTTGCGCAGCACAGAAACAAGGAAGCCTTCCCGCGTTCTTTAGCGGGAATGGCTGGTTATGATAGTTGATTCAGTCAGACTTGAGGCATGAACGTGTCAACACAACATTTATTTATCGGCGTTGACGGCGGTGCAACGAAATGCGTGGTTCGTCTGGAAGATGAAGCGGGTCAGGTGCTGGCCAGTGCTGTTGGCGGGCCTGCGAATATGCGTTTGTCGGTTGATCAGGCATGGCAATCCATTGATGAAGCCGTGAATGGCATGCTGCAGTCATTATCCATTCCGCGCGAGGGAAAAGGATATTGTTATCATGCTGGAATGGGCATAGCGGGTTGTGAAGTCGTTCAAGCGTATCAGGCCTTTATCAAGCGCCCACATATTTTTACGACGCTCAAGGTCGCGTCTGATTCCCAGGTGGCTTGCCTTGGCGCACATCAGGGCGGGGATGGCGCGGTGATTGTTGTCGGCACGGGCGTGGTGGGGTTTTTGCAGCAGCAAGGCCAGGTCGCTAAAGTGGGCGGTTGGGGATTTCCGCATGATGATGAGGGGGGTGGCGCGTGGTTGGGAATGGAGGCTGTCAAAGTGACGCTGCATTGGCTGGATGGTCGTCTGCCTTTATCAGGACTAGCGAGTGCGGTCTATCAGTCGTTCAATGAAAATCAGTCTAACTTGGTGACGTGGGCGAATCAGGCTAACTCGACGGCTTTTGCTGAGCTTGCACCGCTTGTGATGGCACAAGCGGCACAAGGTGATCAAGTGGCTGTTAGCTTGTTACAGCGTGCCGCCTGTGCCGTTGACCAGATTGGTTTGGCGCTTGAAAAGAGGCAATGCCATCAGGAGACACGGTTGCCCTGTTCGTTAATTGGCAGTGTGGCCCCTTTTTTAGGGCCATTTTTGGCGTTGCATTTACGTTCTCGGCTGTCTGCCAGTTTATCAACGCCTGAGGCGGGGGCCATTTTGTTAGTGCGACAATATTTAACGAGTCAAAAGGAAAACAAATGACGGATGTGACACGCAGTATTTATATGGGAATGAAAGTCTTGATCGGGCAATCTCTGATAAGTGATCAGGCAGTGATTGTGGAGGAGGATAAAATTCAGGCCATTATTCCGGTCAATATGGTTAAGCATCATTTGCCAGCGATCAAATATGAATATCCAGCCGATCATTACATGGTGCCTGGGTTTATTGACTTGCATGTGCATGGCGCAGAGGGTCATGACGTCATGGATAATAGTGTGTTAGCCATGCAAGGCATGTGCCGTGCTTTGGCCAGAGAAGGGGTGACAGGATTTTTGGCAACGACCCTGTCAGCTTCACCCCAGGAAATTGAAGCTGTTTTAAGCACGGTCTCTGAAGCAGCCGCCTCGTTGGAGGGCGCGGCCATTTTAGGGGTGCATCTTGAAGGTCCATTTATTGCCAAAGAAAAAAGGGGTGCGCAGCAAGGTGAGCGGATGTTACCTGATATGGCATTAATGCGTTCCTGGCAAAAAGCCGCAAAAGATACTATTAAGGTGGTGACGCTTGCGCCTGAGCTCTCGGGTGCTTTAGCGTTTATTCAGGCACTGAGTCAGTCAGGTGTGATTGTCTCAATCGGTCATACCAATGCAACTTATACAGAAACGTGTGCAGGCATTACAGCAGGGTGTACGCAGGCAACCCATTTGTTTAATGCCATGAGTGGTATGCATCAACGGGAACCAGGCGCGTCGGGTGCGTTGTTGCTGTCAAATGAAGTGGTGGCAGAGTTAATTGTGGATGGCATGCATTTGCATCCGGCCATGGTGGAGCTTGCGATGCGCATTAAAGGTAAAGACCGTTTATTGTTGGTGACAGATGCCATGCGCGCTAAATGCAGGGGGGATGGCCAGTATGATTTGGGTGGTCAGCCAGTCACCGTGAAAAATGGCCGAGCCACGTTGACTGACGGAACGCTCGCGGGCAGTACCTTGCGCATGCCGCAAGCCATTAAAAATATGGCTGACTTTGCACACTGTTCGTTGGAGGAAGCCATTTATATGGCGACTTGCACGCCAGCCAGAGTGTTGGGTTTGTCGCGGCAAAAGGGCAGCATTGAAGTGGGTAAAGACGCCGATCTGGTGATATTGAACGATGCTTTTGAGGTGGTGTCAACGCTCTTGGCAGGTCATGCCTTATTTTAGTCGTCGTTGTGCGGTTTGTAACGCACGACACGAATGACATCCTTGCGCTTGCGAATTTTCAATAAAATGCGTGCCAGATGTGAGCGGTTGCGGACGGAGATGGTGACATCCACATGAAAATGGTGCCGATCACTTTCTTGCGCGCGTAGATGGACAATGTTGGATTCGGCTTCAGAGATGGCCAGTGTGAGCCCTGCCAGGCTGCCGCGTCGATTGACTAGGTCCACTTTCAACTCGACAGAAAAATCACCCTCAATATTTTCTTCCCAAGAAAGGGTGACGTATTTATCAGGTTGATGCAGGTAACTTTCAAGCGTGGGACAATGCAGCATATGCACTTCAATGCCTTGTCCCATTTTAATCAAACCGCCAATGTGATCGCCTGGAATGGGGTGGCAGCACTTGGCAAAACTAGTGACTAAGCCTTCTGTGCTTTTAATGATGAGAGGATGCGCCACTTGATTGTCACCGCTTTCCATTCTAGCCGGTTCATCCAGTTCTTTGGCGATCTGTTTAGCGACTAACAGCGCGGGACGGTTGCCAATGCCAACTTCTTCAAACAGATGCCCAATGGAGTCCAGTCGGGAAGTGTTGGCAATGGCTTGCAGCGTGGATTCGGTGATTTCTTCAAAATGTAACCCATAGATGTGCAGCGTTTTTTCGACCAGACGCTTACCAAGGTCCATGGATTCTTCGCGTTGTTGTTTCTTTAAGTAATGCTTGATTTTGCTGCGTGCTTTTCCGGTGACAACAAAATTGAGCCAAGCAGGGTTGGGTCTTGCGCCGGGCGCGGTGACAATCGAGACTTGCTGTCCGCTAATCAAGGGCGTGCTAAGCGGCGACAAGCGTCTGTCAATGCGTGCTGCAACGCATGTGTTGCCAATGTCTGAGTGAATGGCATAAGCGAAATCAACGAGGGTAGCGCCTGCTGGCAATTCGATGATTTGGCCTTTTGGTGTGAAGACATAGACTTCATCAGGAAATAAATCGATTTTGACATTTTCAATAAATTCAAGAGAGTTTTTGGAGCTTTTATCCATTTCAAGAATGTTCTTTAGCCATTCCTTAGCGCGAGATTGTGCTTCGTTTAAGCCTTTTTTCTCCGTTTTATAAAGCCAGTGTGCCGCAATGCCATTTTCCGCCATTTTATGCATTTCTTCAGTGCGAATTTGAACTTCAATGGGGACGCCATAAGGGCCAAACAAGGTGGTATGCAGGGATTGGTAGCTGTTGGCTTTGGGAATGGCAATGTAGTCTTTGAAACGTTGTGTAAAGGGTTTGAATAAACTATGCAGTACACCCAGCACGCGGTAGCAGGTATCGACTTTATAGACAATAATGCGGAACCCATAAACATCCATGATTTCTGAAAACGGCAAATGCCTTTCCAGCATTTTTTTGTAAATACTGTAAAGATGTTTTCCGCGACTGCCCAGGGTGGCAGAAGAAACAGTTGCTTTTTTTAAGGCATCACGAATTTGTAAATTAATCATGTCCATGATTTCTTGACGGTTGCCCCGTGCTTTGGCAACCGCGTCTTTTAAAATTCGATAACGCATGGGGTAATATGCCGCGAACCCTAAATCTTCTAATTCAACTCGAAAAGCATGCATGCCAAGCCGGTTGGCAATGGGCGCAAAAATTTCCAGCGTTTCAAGAGAGATGCGGCGGCGTTTATGGGGTGGAAGACAAGCAAGGGTACGCATGTTGTGGAGGCGATCGGCAAGTTTGACGAGAATGACGCGTATATCAGTCGCCATGGCCATTACCATTTTACGAAAATTTTCTGCCTGTGCCTGCGCGTGGTTTTCAAAATGAATTTGGGTCAGTTTGGTGACACCATCAACAAGATCAGCCACTTCCTTGCCAAATGTTTCTAAAATGTCAGCTTGTTTTACCTCCGTATCTTCAACAACGTCATGTAAAATGGCGGCCATGATGGTGGGTGCGTCCATGCGCATTTCAGCCAGGATTTGAGCAACGGCAAGTGGGTGAGTAATATAGGGTTCGCCGGTCAGCCTTGCCTGCACGCCATGTGCTTTTTTGGCAAAATGATAAGCTTTCTCTACGGATTTGACTTGTTCGTGACTAAGATATTGGTTTATCTCGTCATGTAATGTGTTGAAGTCCGTCACTATTGCCTCAAGGAAGGAAGTTATATGCTACTATATTATAGTATAGCCGATAATAGGAAAGGCTAACGTTAACTTAAGGCATGGAGGTGTTTGATGCACGGTAAAAAAGGTTCAGGGTTGTGTCCGGTTTCTTTTGGTGTGGCATTTGGTTTGACTTGTGCGTTAGCCGTATTGCTTTGGTCCTTATGGGTGAAAATGTATGGTATGCCAGCCATGATGTCTGCCGATCACATGGGCTTGGCGACGACCTATATGGGGGATTTACTCCGTGCGTTGGTGGTGTTGGTAAAAGGATTTGTGTTTGGATTTGTGTTTGCCCTGCTTTATAACGGCATGATGCGTTTTTCACACAAACGCTGCTGTAAAAAATCAGAGGGTGGCGCGGCCTAAGCAAACTTTGTGCCTCAGCGTCTTTTCTGCCTGTCTCCCCTCCCCGCCGTTTGGCTTGATGCGCGGGGAGGGCGAGCGGCCAGCGATTCCCGCTGAACATTTCGCGATGGGGGATTCCAAAGGGGGAGATCGCGGTTCTCCCCCTTTTGGTGCAAGCAAAAGCTTTGCTTTTGCGCAGCATAAAAACAAGGAAGCCTTCCCGCGTTCTTTAGCGGGAATGGCTGGCGAGCGGCATTGATATTTTCATGACCGTTAGTTACCATCTAACTTATGTCGAAATTTAATTTTTCTAAAGTTCAGGTTCGCGTCATGTGGTTGTTGGGGCAATTTATTGTCTTGATGGCGTGTGTTTTTTTCGTGGGATATAGTTACAAACTGTATTTTTTGCCTGATATACAAGCGAAAGTAAGTTTTCAGCAAATTAACTGTTTCATGATTAGCAAAAAGCTGACAACGCATGGGCATGCTGCTTATCAATACCGTCCTGATTTTTTAATTAGTTATCATGTGAAGGGTGTTCAATATAATCGTTGGGTATCGAATAATGGACTGGACATGTCGTTTAGTCGTCATCGCAAGGCAACAGAAAGTCAGTTACAGCAATTTACGGTCGGTAAAACATATACGTGCTGGTATCATCCTTTGAATCCGTCAGTCGCCATATTAATTCCAAGGCATCATTGGCTGTCGGATTTTTTCCTGATGTTCCCCGCCGTTATTTTTGTGATGACTTTATACTTTTTCATTCGGAATGTACTGCGTTTGACGCAGAGGCACAAAGCTCAGGCTGGTACGCAGATAAAGAAAAAGAAAAAATAGGCAAATTTTATAATGAAAAAACAAAGCATTCACACCGATAACGCACCTCTGGCGATTGGTCCTTATTCGCAAGCCGTTCGAGTGGGTGAGACCGTCTACTTTTCCGGCCAAATTGCCCTCGATCCCAAGACCATGGCCTTGGTGGCAGGCGATATTGAGGCACAAACAAGACAGGTGTTTGAGAATTTGCAGGCGGTCAGTGAAGCGGCTGGCGGGAGTTTATCGGATATCGTTAAGCTCACTCTTTATTTGATTGATTTGTCCCATTTTTCCAGAGTGAATGCAGTGATGGAAACGTTTTTTTCAAAGCCTTATCCGGCGCGTGTCACGCTGCAAGTGGCCGCGCTGCCTAAGGCAGCACTGATTGAAATTGAGGCGGTGATGGCGGGTTAAAGTGGTTTATCGTTTCGCATAATTGAGCATATAAACGGTTCTTAAGATTTTTAAAGCTTCAAATAGCTGGAAGTCATCATTGGCAAGACCCATGTCATTTGAATTTAAAAGAGTCTCCATTGAAGTCGCTTCGCTGGTAGTGGTGGCGCCTGGCAAGTGATTTTTCAGTTGATATTCCTTGATGGGTTCAATCATGGTGAGATCCGGGTCGTTTTTGTTTTTCACCACGGTTAAGTCCTCAACCCGTACGTCAGGTTTAATGCCAACGTTTTGAATGATGCGGCCGGAAGGTGTGTGATAGAGTGCTGTCGTCAGTTTTAAGGCATGGTTTTTGTCTAGGGGGATCACGGTCTGCACGGAGCCTTTGCCGAAGCTGGTGGTGCCAACAATGAGTGCGCGGCGGTAATCTTGGAGGGCACCGGCGACAATTTCAGAAGCAGAGGCGGAGCCGCCATTAATCAGTACGACAATGGGTGCGCCATTCAAGATGTCTTTGCCCGTTGCTTTTGCGCTGTATTGTGCTTCAGGTAATCGTCCTTCAGTGTAAACAATGGATTCCTTGAATTTGTTGTGAAGTTTTTTACTATCTAGAAAGTTATCGACGACTTGTACAGCCGTTTCGAGTAAACCACCAGGATTGTTTCTGAGATCAAGTACAATGCCTTTCAGTTTGCCCTGGTTTTTTTTCTGTAACGCCAAAATGGCATCATGCATGAGTTTGGCGGTAGGTTCCTGGAATTGCGTAATACGCACATAGCCAAAGTGACCATCCAGCATTTTTGTTTTGACGCTGGCAATGTGGATGGTTTGTCGGGTGAGCTTGAAGGTGAGCGGTGTTTTTTCTCCTTTGCGTAAAACGGAAAGGATAAGCTGTGAGCCAGGTTTGCCGCGCATTTTCTCGACCGCATCTTGCAGGGACATCTCGCTCACTAGCTTGCCATCAATGGCGACAATGTAGTCACCCGCTTTAATGTTGGCTTTTGCGGCAGGCGTGTCATCAATGGGCGAAACAATTTTGAGTATGCCAAACTCGGGGGTGACTTCAATGCCCACCCCGCCAAAAGCGCCGCTGGTGGTCATCAACAGGGTTTTGTAAGCCTCTTTGTCAAGGTATTCAGAGTGTGGATCAAGGCCGCTCACCATGCCGCGAATGGCATCGTCCAGCAAGCTCTTGTCGCCAACTTGTTTGACGTAAAAATCCTTGATCAGCACAATGGTATTGGTGAAGCGATTGATGTCTTCATCACTCACGCCCTGCGGCTTGTCACGATTGACCTCTTGAGTGATGGCTGGTTTCACTGTCTCGGGAGGGACTTGTCCTTGATCGAGTGATTGCCTGACAGGCAAAGCATCCATGGTTTCTGCAAGGGCTTGGAAAGTGACGCTGCCTAAAAGAACGGAAACGCAGATAGCTGAGATAGCAACACGAATAGTCATTTTTAAGTATCCGTTACCTGTTTAGCCTCAGTATAGCATTTCGACTTGGCTTTAGGTTAGTTTTAGCAAATTTTTCCCCGTCATGTCCGTTGGGGCGGGTAATGCGAGCAGATAGAGCATGGTTGGAGCAATATCAGATAATTTGCCATCTGTTTTGACAAACTCAGCACTGCGCCCTAGGTATAACAAGGGCACGGGGTCACTGGTATGAGCGGTATGCGGCTGGTTTGAGGCGGTGTCCCACATTTGTTCGGCATTGCCATGATCCGCCGTGATGAGTGC
>MGYH01000013.1:31595-45948 GCA_001801665.1 Gammaproteobacteria bacterium RIFCSPHIGHO2_12_FULL_45_12
CCTTAAAGAGTGCGTTTAAAATGCGGCCCAGACAATCGTCGAGGGTTTCAATGGCTTGAACAGTCGCCTCGAAATTGCCGGTATGGCCAACCATGTCAGCATTGGCAAAATTACAGATGATGACATCATAATAGCAACGGTTAATTTCTTCGATGAGGCGTGAGGTTAAAGCGGGGGCACTCATGCTCGGTTGCAGGTCATAAGTTGCGACAGCGGGGGAGGGAATCAGGACGCGGTCTTCGTTGGGGTAGGGTGCCTCCACCCCTCCGTTGAAAAAGAAAGTGACATGTGCGTATTTTTCTGTTTCCGCGATACGTAATTGCTTCAAACCTTGCTGGCTAAGATAGTCAGCCAGCAAGTTGTCCATGGGCTGCGGCGGGAAAGCCACGCTGGCCTTAAAGCGTTCGTCGTATTCGGATAAGCAAACAAAGCCGCCTAATTGTGGCCAGACCTCCCGATGAAACCCATCAAAGGCGGGGTCGATGAGGCTTTGCGTCAGCTCGCGCGCACGGTCTGAGCGAAAATTCAGGTAAATGACGAGGTCGCCCTTTTTCAGGGTGACTGGTGGGGCGTGATCCGCCTGTATGCGCGTGGCCTTCACAAATTCATCCGTTTCACCCCGTGCATAGGCAAGGGCTAGGGCTTGTTCGGCCGTTTCAGCCTGAAATTCACTGCGGCCAGTGACAATGAGATCATAAGCCTGTTGTACGCGTTCCCAGCGTTTGTCCCTGTCCATGGCATAATAACGCCCAATGAGAGAGACGATCTGGCCGCATTGTGATTGACGGCATTGTGCGGTTAATGCATCAAGCGATGCCATGGCACTTTTTGGCGGCGTGTCGCGTCCATCCAGAAAGGGGTGCAAATAAAGTTGGGAAATGTGTAACGCTGCAGCCAACTGGATAAATGCGTGAAAGTGACGCTCGTGACTATGGACACCGCCCTTGGACAATAAGCCAAGGACATGAACAGCCTGATGGTTTTTTTTGGCCTGATTGAGCGCATGAATAAAAGTGCGGTTGCTAAAAAAGCGCTTGTCTTCTATGGCGGCATCGATGCGTGTGAAATCTTGACGAACAATGCGTCCGGCTCCCATGTTGAGGTGCCCGACCTCGGAGTTGCCCATCTGATTGTCAGGCAAGCCAACGCATTTTCCTGATCCGGAGATTAACGTATGAGGGTACGCTTTCCAAAAGGCGTCCCAATGCGGTTTGTTTGCCGCCGCGATGGCATTGGCGGCTGTTTCTTCCCGATAACCCCAGCCATCCAGAATGATGAGCAGAAGGGGGTGTGGACCGTTGTTTTTCATGAGGTGTCACTTCTTCTGTGTTTTGGCCAACTATTATTGGGGTTTGTGCTCGTGGGCGCAAGTCTTGCTGGCTTTAGCCAACAGAGAAATTGTTATCTTGGTCTGCTAACGCTAAACTACGCTTTTGGTTCAGATTGGAATTAACTATGAAGTGCAAGGGGTTACAGGGTATCAGTTTGGCGGTGGCAGTGATGTTGAGTCTTAGTGCCGGATACGCAGCAGAGTCCAATGTGCCCGAACCGCCCATGTTGCAAGCATCGGGCGTTGTTCCTATCCCTGATGAAACAGGAAGTTTGTTGGCGCCACAGACGGCAGATCCCTTACCGGCACCGCAAGGATCATACGATCCGCTGGAAAAGTTTAATCGCGGCATGTTTGCTTTTAATGAAAAGCTGGATGCCTGGGTATTAAAGCCAGTGGCCACTTTTTATAATAAGATCATGCCAAAGCCGCTTAACATGGGTGTGAGCAACTTTTTTAATAATCTGGCAACGGTGCCAACCGTCGCCAATGATATTTTACAGTTTCATTTTCATCAAATGGCCAATGATCTTTGGCGTCTTGGTATCAATACCACCATTGGCATCGGGGGTTTGTTTGATATTGCACAAAGAATGCAGTTGCAACCTTACTCGAATGATTTTGGCCTGACGCTTGCTTACTGGGGTTATGAAAACTCAAATTATCTGGTATTACCTTTCTTTGGGCCGCGCACCGTCCGTGACGGCATTGGCTTGCCTGTTGATTATTTTGTATTTTCAGTTTATCCCTACATTGAACCGCCTTCCCTGCGTTATCAATTGTTTGGTTTATGGGTCATTGACACGCGCGCGCAATTACTGCAGTTTCAGTCGGTGCTTGAAGCGGCCGCCGTGGATAAATATGTCTTTATTCGCAATGCTTATTTGCAGCGTCGCGCTTATCAGATCAGCCAGAATCAGCAGCTGGGGACACCTGAAGCCGTTCAGGATAGTGAAGCTGATCTGGCGCCTCAGATTAACTCGGACGAGGTTGTGAAAGCAGTGGATTAGCGTTAGGCCAGATAACACCGCTTATCGGGCGAGTGGTACATCATATGAAGCGAGGTCATATGTTATGATGAGAACACAGGCAATATCTTTTCGATCAGGGATGGTTGTGATGAGTGATGCATCAATTTTAACAGCACAAATCAAGACAAGTTTGCTCGACATTGCGAGGCAGGCCTCTCTTTTGGGGGATGGGTTGCAAAATGCAGCGCCAGGAGAGAAGGCCGTGTCACCCAATGCATCTGTTCAATATTTGTTGACCATTGCAGAGGAGCTGACCCGAATGGCAGAAGCGTGTGATGATTTTATGCCGCCTCATTCTGAAAGACGTTAAATGATGCCGCATAATCACCAAAAAGAACTGGAGCAATTATTGGCATTGGTGCATTCTGCCGTGCAGCGTGACAATGCGTTGCGCGAGCAGTTTCAGATTGGTGAAAAATTTCGATTTATTCGGGATAAACTGGAAGCACTACAAAAAAAAATTGAAGCAGTGACAGAGCAACTGCAGCAAAATGAAGTTAAAAAAGCGATTAAAAATGAAGTTCACGAAGATGAAATGTTGGTGTGGGTTTATCTTTATAACGCGCAGGGACTCTTGTTGCAGACCTGGCAAAAATTATTAATTCCCAAGGTTTTTTATGAGTACAGCGTCAATCGCCCCATTTATGGCGATAAAGCGCATGTGGAGTCCTTGATACGACAAAAGTCAAATAAAGTTCAGCATGGTTATGCGGCGATTGTTGTTAAAAAAGCAGATGTGTTGCCAGAGCAAACGGTGGATGTCTGCGATAACCCCGTGCTTAAAGTGAAGGAAGGCGCGTTGAAGTTTGAGAAGCTGGTTTCATTTACACATAATGATTGTGATTATGTCGTGTCTGAGACAGGCATGCTTGAGAAGCGGCTAGACTGAATTTTCTCTGGGATCTGCTCAGATTCACATGATGAAATGATATCGCTCACAGTTGGTTTAAATATCGATCAATGGCAGATAAATGGGGGGGGGGGAATTCTGAAAAACTGCATTTGATATATTGATTTAAATGCAAATTTACACCTATTCTGTCTGGCAGTTTGATTTTAATGACATTTGAAGTTTACAAAACTATAGTATATAATTATAAATGTAAACTACGAGGGTTAAACTATGTTAGGCAAGCGAATTCGACGAGCACGGAAAGCATTAGGTTTGTCTTTACGCGATTTAGGCGAACAAATTGCGCTGAGCCACGCTGCTGTGAAGAAATATGAAGATAATGAGGTGACTCCTTCTTCAGACATTCTTATCAAGTTAGCGAAAGTCCTGCACGTTAAAGCGGAATATTTTTTTAGGCCAGAACGGTTTACATTGGAAAACATTCACTATCGTAAGCATGCTGATATACCACAGCGCCATCTAGAAGAAATTACTGCAAAAATAGTAGATCAGGTCGAGCGTCGCGTTGAATTAGAAAGCTTATTTCCATCCGCGCCCGTACAATCATTTTCAATTAAAAATCTGCCCAAGATAGTCAATCATATTGACGAGGTTCAAAAACTAGCTGATCAAGTCCGCAATCAATGGCGTTTAGGATCGGATCCTATCCCCGATTTGATCGACATATTTGAAGAACGTGGCATAAAAGTATTTGCAATTGATAACGAGCAATATCCAAAAATTGACGGTCTTTATGCCGAAGTTAATGGAATGCCTGTTATTGTCGTTGGTGATCAACGCCCGGGTGATAGACAGCGATTTACTTTGGCGCACGAATTAGGCCATCTTCTTTTAGATAATCGTCTTGCTGATGGTTTGGATATAGAGAGTTGCTGCAATAGATTTGCGGGTGCATTTTTATTACCAAAACAGTCTCTCATAAACGTTTTAGGCGAGCATCGCAATTCTATTGAGCCACGTGAGTTAAGTTTATTAAAACAAGAGTTCGGAATTAGCATGACTAGCATTCTACATCGTGCGGAAGAGACTGGAATTATATCTCATAATCTTTATTGTCATGTACGCGCTGAATTCAATGAGCGTGGTTGGTCGAAGAAAGAACCTGGCCAACAATATCCAAAAGAAGTAACGCACATTTTTGATCAAATGATTTTTCATGCCCTTGCTGAAGAATATATTGGCGAGTCGAAAGCCGCAGAACTAATGAATATGTCGCTTGAATCATTCAGGTCTTTGCGTGCTATGGAGAGCCAAGATGTTGCTCATTATCAGTGACGCAAGCGTATTAATTGATATTGAATCTGGAGGATTAACAAGTGCAATGTTTAGCTTGCCTTGGAAATTTATGGTGCCAGATATTTTGTTTGAGGAAGAATTGGCGGAAAGGCATGGTCATTTATTACAATTTGGCCTAATAAGTAAAACCATGAGTGGTGATTTAGTTAGTGAAGCTTATAGTTTGCGTCAGAAATATGTAAGGACTAGCGTCAATGATTTGTTGGCATTGACCCTTGCGAAACAAGAAAATTGTCAATTATTGACAGGTGACAAAGCATTGCGAGAGGCGGCAGGAAAATTAAGTGTTGAAGCGCATGGCACGATATGGTTAGTTGATGAAATGCTTCAAGGTGAAAAAATTATTGTTGACGTTGCGCGTGTTGCATTTCAACAGATGAAAGATGCTGGCAGTCGGTTGCCTTGGGCTGAGGTTGAAAAAATATTGAATAGGGAGTGATATAACTCTCGAAGAATGTATGAAAAATACATTGAAAATATAGTATCGCCGCCTTAAAATTCTCACTATCAAGCATACTTGAAACGCAAAAAAATAATGGGCACTGGATTCAAAAGTAAGTAAGTTTAGCATGGCGAGATGCAGAGTCTCGAGTCTTATGTTTTTCGGCTCCCGGGTCCTTTCCAGTTTTTCTCAACAAATTGATCGGTTGAGGGAGCAGGGGTTACGCCAAATTTTTCAGGATTTTTCAGCACTTGTTTTACCTGTTTGGCACTAGGGGTACCCTTTCCGAACCAGGCTAGCACTTTTTGATACTCGGATGATTTAAATTTTAATTCTCCCGTTTGCGAAGCCACAAAAGGGACATGAAAGTGAATGTCTTTCGTTCTTCTGTCAGTTGTTGAGGCGTCATCTTGTTGAAGTGCTTTTTGGACCTGTTTTGTTTTATCAGCAAAGCTTTTGGAGGCTGCCTGTTGTTTGGTATCGAGTGTGGTGCTTTTGTTGAGAAAGGACGTGCGATGCTCTTTTTCTTTATGTGCAATCCCAATTTTCTTTTCATCTACTTTTAATGCCAGCAACTCATTTAAGTCACGATCTTCATGATATTCTTCTTCGACTTTCTGGCGTTCTTCGCGCCGTTCAGTGTCACTGAATACCTTTGATTTACTGTTGATCTGGATGCCTGTTTTGCCGGACGCGTCTCTGTCTTTTTCAGGCTTTTTGAGTCGGGATTGAATGAGGTTATCTTTTCGACAGTGCGAGCAAATATTGCCATAAGTGTTGCCCTTGGGGCCTGCCACTTCCAGAAAGGCGGACAGCGGTTTTTGCATGCCGCAAACGCTGCATGTTTTGAGTGATGCGGGCTGATCTGGCCTTTTCATGGCGTAATACTCTCAAAAAGCGACATATTGTACCAAATATAACATATAATTTTGTATCAGAGGGGTAAATGATCAGCTTTTTACCCTGAAAATACTAGGGAAGGTTGACGCGTCTGTCTGTGCGATTACGTCTTATGCAATATCTATCTTGCTTGCGGGAGGTATATTCGTTATTCTCTGATTCTTTTATAACCTCCTCATTAACAAAGGTATATTTAGGTTGGTGGCGGGGGTTTGATAGGGCAGCGGCCTCGTTAAGAGGAAATTAAAATTCAACTGGGAGAATAACAACATGACCAAGGGACCATCTTTACAAGATCCTTTCTTAAATTCACTTCGCAAAGAGAAAGTGCCCGTCTCCATTTATTTGGTGAATGGTATTAAACTGCAGGGGGTGATTGAGTCATTTGATCAATTTGTCGTTTTATTAAAAAATACGGTTAGCCAAATGGTTTATAAACACGCCATTTCAACCATTGTGCCAGCCAGAAATGTCGCCTCACCGTTTGAGTATAGCAGTAATACGACAAGCAGTGTGGCAGGTAGCGGCAATCACAGTAACGGTGTAAAAACAATGGGGAACAGTGCCAAGCCCGTCTCTTCTTATGAATGAAAATAAGGATAGCGGAGCATCGTCTTGAATGGCCGCCTTGATGGCGGTGAGCGCGTCATATTAATGTATGTTCATTTTCCCGCAGGCAAGATGGAGGAAGACCGTAAGGCATTCACGGTATTGGCTGTCTCTGCGGGAGCTGATATTGTTGCGATTGTCACCGGCACATAACGCACTCCCGGATATAAATAGAAGGAATAGAGTTATCATGCGCAAAAGTATTGTCATTTTAGGTAGTCAGTGGGGCGATGAAGGCAAAGGCAAGATTGTAGACATGCTGATGGATCAGGCAACGGTGACGGTTCGGTTTCAGGGTGGCCATAATGCGGGGCATACCCTGGTGATTGACGGCGAAAAAACGATTTTGCGCTTGATTCCATCCGGCGTGTTGCATGCCCATGTGCAATGTTTAATTGGGAATGGCGTCGTATTGTCGCCGACAGCCTTACTGGAAGAAATTGGCGAATTGGAACACCGTGGTGTGCCGGTGACAGAGCGCTTGCGTATTAGCGAAGCCTGTGTGTTGATTTTGCCTTATCACGTGGCGCTTGATAAAGCACGGGAAGCAGCAAAAGGCATGTCAAAAATTGGTACGACGGGTCGCGGTATTGGGCCTGCTTATGAAGATAAAGTGGCACGTCGTGCGTTACGGTTTGGTGATTTGTTTGATGCAAAACGTTTATGTGACAAGCTGGAAGAAGTGTTGGCTTATCATAATTTCATGTTGCAACAGTATTATCACCAGCCAGCGGTGGAATTTAATGAATTACGGGATAGCCTGTTAAACATGGTGCCAAAGCTTAAACCGATGCGCGCCGATGTTTCCGCATTGCTGGCGCAGTATCACGCGGAAGGGGAGAACATTATCTTTGAAGGCGCGCAAGGCACCTTGCTTGATGTGGATCATGGCACTTATCCTTTCGTGACTTCCTCCAATACGGTTGCTGGAGCGGCTTGCACGGGCGCGGGCTATGGTCCGCGTTATTTAAACTATATTCTGGGTATTACCAAGGCTTATACCACGCGGGTGGGTTCCGGTCCTTTCCCCACTGAACTACACGACAGCGTGGGTTTGCACTTGGCAAAACGGGGTCATGAATTTGGTTCAGTGACCGGGCGCCCACGCCGTTGCGGCTGGCTTGACATGGTGGCTTTGCGGCGGGCGCACCAATTGAATAGTTTTTCGGGCTTGTGCATGACAAAACTGGATGTGCTGGATGGTTTGCCCACCGTTAAAATTTGTGTGGGATATCGTTTGCAGGGGGAGGCTTGTCAGCACCCGCCACTGGAAAGCGAATTGTTTGCGGAGTGTGAACCTGTTTATGAAGAGTTACCTGGCTGGACGGCGTCCACGGTGGGTGTCAGAAACTTCAGTGAGTTGCCGGTGAATGCGCAGCGTTACCTGTTGCATGTTGAAGAACTGGCGGGTGTGCCGATTGATATTGTTTCAACTGGGCCAGACAGAAAAGACACGATTATGCTACGAAACCCATTTGAAAGTAATGAAGATAAAGATATTTTGTTTACCGAGGAGAGGACTTGAACCTCCACGGGGTTTCCCCCACAAGCACCTGAAGCCTGCGTGTCTACCAATTCCACCACCCCGGCAAAGGATTGAAGTGCGAACTGTATACGGACAGGCGATTCCTTGTCAATTGCCCTGAGTGCCTTATTTTGATTTTGGGCGGATCATCTGGTTTCGGGTGGGCTTTGTGTTTCAAGCGGTTCTGAGGCGCTTTTTTGTGTCACTTGTTCACGGCAAACGCTTAAGAAAGTCTTAAGGAGGCTGTGATATAAAAAATGATAGGGACTTGTTTAAATTTTAAATGAAACTAATCATAGGGAGCGCAGCATGTGGGAGACACTATTAAAGGTTTTCGGTTTTTTCAGAGGTGAAGCATCTGAGGTTGAGCTGCACAAATTGGGCGGCAATCACGAGGCGCCTGGTTCACGGGAAGAGTTGATGGGGGGTAACGCTCTCGGGAATGCGGGGGTTAATATTGAGAATTTTCAAAATGGACTGGACGTGGATGAAGAAGTCATCGCAAACTTTATGACGCAATTAAAGCAATTGTTGTCTCGCTGGCTGGAAATGAAAAGCACCTTGCCTTTGAATGCTGAAGGCAATGAATCGTTGGTTTCGGATGATAAGCAGTCAACGTCAAGCCCCATGCAGAAAGCAATGAAAGGCATATTACGCCTCCTTAAAGCCGATGTTTCACCGATAGAATGGGAGTTAAGCGCATTACTTTTGGGGACGAAAACGCATGTGGAGCAAGTGCACGGGGATTTGCGCGCGCTTTATGATGAACTGAAGAGAGAGCCTGCTCCCGACAAAAAAGTAATATGGCGCCGTATGATCTGTGACTACAACATTTCGGTTGTGAATGACATGATGATGATGATGCAATCGGTCATGGATGAAATTGAGTTTGCGAAAAAACGACTGAAGCTGACGATTGATGTGATTGATCGGGTTTTCAACCTGTTATTTTTAATGATCACCAAGGTGCCGCTACCTGCTTTTTCAGCGGGCATTCAAGGTGAGGTGCCCAATTTCATAGCGGGCAATATCGCGGAGGTGATGTCAGAAATTGAAGCATTTATTTCTGCGTTTCAAGCAGACTGTCAGAAAGGTCTGCAAGTGGTTTCGGAAGGGGGAGAGCCGCAAGATGTGCCGCCTGCGCCACCCTCTTCACCCGCTATGATTGAAAAAGATCCTGAGGGCAGAGTGAAATCGACTAGTCTGCCAAGTATTCATTCCCTAGTTAAGCATTTTTCAATCCTAAACGCGCCAGAGTTGCCAGAAGCATCTGGGAGTCCTGTTTTGAAAAATAGAAAACAATCGCTTGGTTAATAGGTTGCGGAATCGGGAATAGCCGCACGCCAGGGTTTGCCAGGTGCGGCTTATTTCGTTGATAGGGTAGAGAGGTGGTGACGTTTGAGTGTGTCTGCTTCAAATTCAAGTTTAGGGGCATTATCTATTTTGAATTTACCCGGCGTTGGCAAACAGATTGCCAAGCATTTGGCTAAATTGGACGTGCACTGTGTGGCTGATTTATTGTTTCATTTCCCGTCACGGTATCAAGACCGTACGCATCTACGGGCGATCAGACAGATAACGCCCGGTGAAGAGGCGGTGATTGAAGGGGTGGTAACAGCTATCTCTCATCCTTTGCGTGGCCGCACTAAACTACTGTTAGCGGTGGAAGATGCCTCTGGCACGATTTATTTACGGTTTTTTCATTTACTCCGTTTTCAACAGGCGCAATTAAAAACGGGTGTGCGTTTGCGATGTTATAGTCATGCGCGTTTAGGTGCCATGGGCCTTGAGATGGTGCACCCAGAATTTCAACTGATCAGGGCAGGCAGAAGCGCGCCCATTGATCCCCATTTAACACCGATTTATCCCGCGACTGAAGGGTTGAGCCAATATTATTTGCGTAAACTCACAACACATGCTCTGGGTTGGATGCAATCGAGTCAGACATTTCCTGAATTATTGCCCGACGTATTATTGCAGCAGTTTGCCTTACCTCGCTTGAAGCAAGCTTTGCAGTTTGTACATCGGCCGCCTGCTGGTACTTCCATGCAGGCATTGCTGGAAAATGAGACCGCGCAACAAAGACGGCTGGTATTTGAAGAATTGCTGGCACATCGAATTAGTTTATTGCATGTCAAGCAAGTCTTTCAGTCACAGGCAGGGGTGTCGCTGACAAAAGAAGGGACCTTAACCCAGCAGTTTTTAACGGCGCTTCCTTTTGAATTAACGCAGGCTCAACAACGTGTGTCTGAAGAAATCAGGCTGGATTTATTAAAGCCTTATCCCATGTTGCGTCTGGTTCAAGGCGATGTGGGTTCAGGAAAAACAGTGGTAGCGGCATTGGCTATGTTGAAAGCCGTCGATAATGGCTTTCAGGCAGCGATGATGGCACCCACTGAATTATTGGCAGAACAACACTATCACGTGTTTCAGCGCTGGTTTGAATCATTAGGCGTGAAGGTCGCTTATTTATCAGGCAGCGTAAAAGGTCAAAAGCGCACGATTGCCTTGAAGGCAATGGCAGAGGGCGAGACACAGATCATATTGGGAACACATGCTTTATTTCAAGCAGACGTTTATTTTTCCAGGCTGGCCCTGGTGGTGATTGATGAGCAGCATCGTTTTGGTGTCGAGCAGCGTGCCTTGTTTCGTGAAAAAGGCATGCAAACCCGTTATTACCCTCATCAGTTGGTGATGACAGCCACGCCCATTCCTCGTACCTTGGCGATGAGTTTTTATGCGGATCTGGATTGTTCCACCCTTGATGCATTGCCTGCAGGCAGAACGCCGGTGACAACGATTGTGATGGCCGCATCACGCCGGGACGAGGTGATGGCGCGAGTAAGAGAGGCCTGTCAGCAAGGGCGGCAAGTTTACTGGGTGTGTCCGCTGATTGAAGAATCAGAAGCCTTACCTTGTCAGGCAGCAACGGATATGGCAATGCAATTGGCAGCCTGTTTGCCAGCATTGCGTGTTGGTCTCGTGCATGGTCGTCTGCGTGCTCGTGAAAAAGAAGCCGTGATGCGTGAGTTTAAACAGGGCGATATTCAAGTATTAGTGGCAACGACGGTCATTGAAGTGGGGATGGATGTACCTAATGCGAGTGTGATGGTGATTGAAAATGCGGAACGTCTTGGTTTATCGCAATTACATCAATTGCGTGGGCGTGTGGGACGTGGAGCCGTCGCGAGCCATTGTGTGTTGTTATATCAATATCCCCTGTCAAATTTAGCGAAAGAACGTTTAGCGGTGATGCGGGAGATCAGCGATGGATTTAAAATTTCCCAGCGGGATTTGGAGCTGCGTGGCCCGGGGGAAGTGCTGGGAACGCGACAAACAGGGGAATTGTCATTTCGGGTGGCAGATTTAATGCGTGATAGTGCTTTGTTGCCAGCCGTTCAAGAGGCGGCAACGGTCATGTTACGTGAGCATCCTGACAAGCTTGAACCCTTAATCCAGCGTTGGTTGCGTGATGGTTTGTCATTTGGAAAGGTGTAAGGCTTGGTGGGTTTAGTTTAGGCGTCAGCGATTCCCGCTGAACAGCTCGCGATGGAGGATTCCAAAGGGGGAGATCGCGGTTCTCCCCCTTTTGGTGCAAGCAAAAGGGTTGCTTTTGCGCAGCATAAAAACAAGGAAGCCATTCCCGCGGTTTTTAGCGGGAATGGCTGTTTAAGCGTAGTAAATGCCGCCTAAAATGCTGGCCTGATTGGCGCCGGTGACACTGGGTAAGTTGCCAGATTTTTTTTCCAGCGTTCGTTTTGCGAGCCAGGCAAAGGCGATGGCCTCCACCCAGTCTGGGTGTATGCCATCGCTTTCAGTCGAGCGAACTTGAAAGGCAGGCGCAGCGAGTGCGGTCAGGCGATTCATTAAAAAGGTATTATGGGCACCGCCACCACACACCAATATGTCACCGCTCGGGAGATGTGAGGCGATGGCATTCACAATGGTTTGCGCGGTTAGTTCGGTCAGGGTCGCTTGTATGTCTCTTGGCGTAAATGATGAGGGCAGGCTTGCTAGCTGATGGCGTAACCATGCCTGGTTGAAATGCTCGCGGCCGGTGCTTTTGGGTGGCGGTAGTTGAAAATAAGGGTCAGACAAGCATTGTGTGAGTAGTGTTTTTTGTAGCGTTCCCTGCGCTCCCCATGCGCCGTTTTGGTCGTGGGTTTGCTGCTGGTGTGTTTGTATCCAGCCATCGAGCAAGGCGTTTCCCGGGCCAGTATCAAAGCCAATCAGGCGGGTGGTGAAGGCGGTTGGGAGCAGCGTGACATTGGCCATGCCGCCAATATTCACAATGGCGCGAGGGGTGCTGGCACTGGCAAAGGCATCATGATGGAAAGCAGGAACAAGCGGCGCACCTTGCCCGCCGCAAGCAACATCTTTGCGCCTGAAATCAGCGACTGTCGTAATGCCGGTTAAGGCGGCAATGGTGTTGGGGTCGCCAATTTGCAAGGTAAAGCGATGAGGCTGATTGGGCGCATGGCGAATGGTTTGTCCGTGACTGCCAATGGCCCGAATGGCTTTTGCCGTGAGTGATTGAGAGTGAATGAGTGAATTAGCGGCCTCTGAAAGCAGCGTGCCCAGCAACGTGTCAAGTTCGCCTAAGCGTTGAATTTCATTTTCGCCCGGTTGGCAGAGGGCGAGAATTTGTTGGCGCAGGGTCTCTGGATAGGGGGTGTAATGTGTGGCGATGACATGGGGTTTGGTTTGACTAAATTCGACCAATACGGCATCAATGCCATCGGCACTGGTTCCTGACATTAAGCCTATATATAGATCATTCATCGTCATTCGCCCTTAATAAGCACTCTCGCATCAAGGATGTATTGTGCCATAATTCTGTACCCGTTTTAGCATATTTAGTCAAAGTGGAGAATCAAGTGATGGCAAAGATTGATGAGGCATCAGCGATTCCCGCTGAACAGGTCGCGATGGGGGATTCCAAAGGGGGAGATCGCGGTTCTCCCCCTTTTGGTGCAAGCAAAAGCGTTGCTTTTGCGCAGCATAGAAACAAGGAAGCCTTCCCGCGTTTTTTAGCGGGGATGGCTGATGAGGCATTATCCATCATTCGTCGTGGTACGGAAGAAATCCTAGTTGAGGAAGAATTGATCGGGAAATTAAAAGCGGGCAAACCGTTGCGGGTGAAAGCGGGCTTTGATCCCACGGCACCTGATTTGCATCTAGGGCATACCGTGCTGTTAAATAAAATGCGGCAACTACAAGAGCTGGGTCATGACATCTTGTTCTTGATTGGGGATTTTACGGGGCTGATTGGCGACCCTTCGGGAAGAAATGAAACGCGCCCGCCTTTGACGCGCGAACAAGTCAAAGAAAATGCCATCACTTATGAGCGCCAGGTATTTAAGGTGCTTGATCCAGATAAAACCCGCATTGTGTTTAATTCAACCTGGATGGATAAATTGTCGCCGGTAGATTTAATTAAGCTGGCTGCGACGCATACCGTGGCACGCATGCTGGAACGAGATGATTTTCATAAGCGTTTTACTTCAAATCAGCCCATTGCCATTCATGAGTTTTTGTATCCCCTGCTGCAAGGTTATGACTCAGTTGCCATGGAGGCCGATATTGAACTGGGTGGAACAGATCAAAAATTCAACCTGTTAATGGGCAGGGAGTTGCAGAAACATTTTGGCCTGAAGCCGCAAGTGATTATCACACTGCCCTTGCTGCCAGGGACGGATGGTGTCAAAAAGATGTCCAAATCACTGGGTAACTACATAGGCGTGGATGAAACCCCCGCGCAAATATTTGGTAAAGTGATGTCAATTTCCGATGAAACCATGTGGCTGTGGTATGAATTGATAAGTTTTAAGTCACTGGAGGACATTAAACAAATGAGGGACGCGGTGAATGACGGTATGAATCCGCGAGATGTGAAGTTTAGGCTGGGGGAAGAGTTGGTGGCGCGTTTTCACGATGCAACGTCCGCCAAGCTCGCGCGTGACACCTTTGTGGCGCAGTTTCAAAAAGGGCAACTGCCAGATGATATGCCAGAAATCAGGGTGTCAGTGGGGGATGGCGGCATGCCAATTGCTAATCTGATTAAGGCAACGGGTTTAACTGAGAGCACGTCAGAGGCAATACGCATGTTGCAACAGGGGGCAGTTCGTCTCGATGGCGAGAAAATAGAGGACAGAAATTTGATAATAAAAGAAAAATCGACAATCATTTTACAGGTTGGCAAGCGTCGGTTTGCGAAAGTAACGATCGAGTAAAAAAACAGGAAAAAGGGCGGTTGGGGGTGTTGACAAGGAAGGGATAGCGAGTAGAATGCCCGGCTCTAGCGATG
>MGYH01000014.1:0-28818 GCA_001801665.1 Gammaproteobacteria bacterium RIFCSPHIGHO2_12_FULL_45_12
CAAGCAAGGCGCCACCAACATTTTATCTTTTCCCTTTTGCATGCCAAAAGAAATGGAGACAGAAACGAATACAGCCATTCTGGGCGATCTTGTGATTTGCGCCGCCATTGTGAACAAAGAAGCACAACTGTCCGCGCCGCATGACACCCGAGCTAAGGTCATCAAACAACATCAGGAAGCACATTGGGCACATATGGTCATTCATGGCTTGTTTCATCTCCTCGGTTACGACCATGAAACAGAGAAAGAAGCGAGCGTCATGGAGGCACTGGAAATTAATCAGTTAAAAAAACTGGGATTTCCGAATCCCTACTTAAACAGTGAGAACAACCCGTTATGAGCAAGACATCAGGTGATGATAAAACGCATAAACCACGCGCGTGGCTGGAACGCTTAACGGCATTCATCGTGCGCGAGCCTCAAAATCAGGAGCAACTGATAGAGATTGTCAGGGATGCGGAAGATAGAGACGTATTGAGCGCGGAAATGTTAGGCATGATTGAACGCATTCTGCATGTTTCACAAATGCAAGTACGGGAAGTCATGATTTCAAAAAGTCAAATGATTACGGTAAACCAGCTCATTTCACTGGATGCCATCTTCGCCATTGCCATGCAATCCGGACACTCGCGCTTTCCCGTTTACGACACAGATGAAAAGGAAATTATAGGTATTTTACTAGCAAAAGACTTATTAAAGTACTACCTTCATCAAAATAACAAACCTTTTAACATTGCCGACATTATTCGCCCCGCCACCTTTGTACCACAAAGCAAGCGTCTGGATATTTTATTGAGTGAATTCAGGGTTAACCGAAATCACATTGCCATTGTTCTGGATGAATATGGACATGTGGCAGGATTAATCACCATTGAAGACGTTCTGGAACAAATTGTTGGCGACATTGAAGATGAACATGATATTGATGAAGAAGACGGGCACATTAAAAAACTAGACGATGGTTCATACATCATCAAAGCTTGCACGCCCATTCAGGAATTTAATAAACACTTTAAAACCACACTTAACGATGAAGAGTTTGACACGCTCGGCGGGGTCATTATTCAAGCGTTTGGGCATCTGCCAAAACGTGGAGAAAGTGCAAAAATATTAAATTTTCGCTTTAAAGTATTACAGTGTGATAATCGGCGTATTTACTTGCTGGAAATGAAAGCGCCTAAAACGGCCAAACTGGATCCGTGAGGACCGATTGTCTTTTAGCGGCATTTGAGACGTGATGCCCTATTTTCCTCATGACAACATTGAAGCCGCGCTTCATGAGACAATGTGTTATTTTGTAGTAGAGCGATTAGATCTTTTAATTTAGCATCTACCTCATTATTTTTTGGTTGCATATTTGTGAGATTTTGTAGGTTCCTTTTCACACTTTGTTTAAATGGATCCTTTTGGGCAAGCTTAAATAAAATTTCCAGCGTATCGCCTGAATGATTCATTTCAGCAGCAGCCTTTAGCGGATTCAACCCATTCAACATGGCGGCATGCCTTGCCAATGCACGCCGACCGTCCAAAACCACACCCTGAACATTGACTAGTTTATAACTCATTGCCGCCTGATAGACATCAACAGCCTCATCAAGCTTCTGTAAAAACAGGCTCTCACCCCGTTTCTGAAAATTGACCAATTCATTAAATTTTCGGCGGCTTTTAGCAACGCCATCCACGAAAAGCAAATTCAATATATCTTGATGGACAGCCGATGATTGACGAAAACGAACTGATTGCGCCTCTTTTGAGACACTTTCGACTAATTTAGGCATGGGTGCCTCCCCAATGCCATCTAGGCAATAATCGTTGTAATACAGATGGCAATTATGAATTTCTTTCGCGATTCGTGATAACCACTCAAATAATTTGACACCCCGAATGGTTTTCAGATTTTCATTCGCGCCGGAAATAAAGGAAGAAATGTCTTGTGCCGTTAACTTAAAATAATTGTTAATTATCCGGGTATACTTCTTCTCCGCTATCAATTTCAATAGTTCTAAAATAGCTTCAGCCTCCTTTTGCACGTCCAAACCCGCATCGCCCTTACCTTCAGGCAATACTGATAGAAAAATGACTATATCCCTTTTGGTTAATTTTCCCAGTATCGTGCTCACAATAGACTGGAACGAGTCGCTTTTTAAAATGGGCATGGCCATTTCTTTCATGATGCTATTAATGACTTCCATATCAACCAATTCAGATACTTCAGCCGCCATGTCCATTAACTCTTGACGACCTTTTTCAACGAGTTCAGTCAGTGTGATCACTTTCTCTCGATATAGTGGCTTCAAACATGCCAATGTAAGACGATTGACTTCATCCACTGACACAAGCTGATCCTTTGAAGCAATAACACGCTTTATCAGCTGACTTGCAAGCTGGGTTAATACCTTATCAAAATCATCTTTTTCCGACTCTGCAACAGGTCGCCCATCATCATGGTAAAAATAATCCATCCAATGAATATCTTTAAATGCCGCCTTAAGATCATCCTCTATCTTTTTTCGATGCTGATATTTTGCGTCAAACGTCATGATATCGCCCATATCGTTTTTGATGTGGTTAGTAGCGTTAATCACCTCGTTTAATGCCGCCATCGATTGCTTTACCGAGGCATCCAAAAGACAAATCGGCTCTTCCTTTTTCGAAGTCAACCGTTCATTAAGCTTTTCTACCACATTGCATGCCACCTTTGCAGCATCTTCCTGCCCGTTCATTGCCAACAGGGTGCCCGCCAAATCATAACACGTATCGGTCTCAGCCAATGATTTCTTTAACCGCTCCAAGTGAGACGCGATAAAAAATGGCTCCACTAAACTTATAAAATACGGATCATGCAATTTCTCTGCCAGCACCGACCGCTTGACCTGCTCGCGCATGGACGGGCGTAATGGCGGATCAATGCCCATGACTGGCGGGGCCCATGCTTTCACCTGTGACCAAGCTGCGCGGCCATAATGCCTAGCCACTGTCTTCCTGTCAGCTGTCTGCAAGAAGACTCTTAATTGCTGTGCGTGCCGCTCTGAGGCTTTTAATAAATCGCGCTCACACTGCCTCAAGTAGCCTTCTGGCAACAGCTCCTCTTCCTCAAGGCAGCTCAGCATGTCAGGCAATAATGACTGCATGGCTTGTAACTTTTCTGCCTCAGTTTCGGCCTGTTTGATTTTCTCAATGTCAGGTTGATATTTTTCAAAAACCGAAAACCAGTCCTTATATTGACTCATCGCATCCATGACCACAAACTGTGTGTTTTCAGAAAAAAACGTTGTGGCAAGGGGCGCAAAATGACGCATAAAAAATTCATTGAAGCGATTTTTCGACAATATCAACTCCATCGTGATGTCATTGTTTTTTCCCTTCACAAAGCGCCGGAGCCTCTCCATTGCAACCGTGACACGCTCTTTTTCGTTGGCCTGTTTTGTTTCTTCGTGACACTGCTGAATGATTCCCCTTAATTCTTCTGAATTGTTATCATCACGAATAACACGGATAACTTCATCAACATCATGACTAGCAAGATTCGCTCTAAAATGCTCCTTAAAAATATCGCTTTTTAAATACCGATGCACTTCCTCTACCATCAGCTTAGACGCTAGCTGCTTAAGATGATCTACTTTTTCATGAATGAGATTACCCGGGTGCCGCATATCATCTTTAGACAGATCAGCAAGACCAGGGATATCGCGCAGAATATGATAAGATGCCGTTAATGAGATTTCAAAAGCAGCTGATGCGGCATTTTCAAAATCGTCACGTCGTTTCTCATATAATTCGATAAAACCCTCATATTGACGGCATGCATCCTCAAAATCGGCATGCTTTTCAGGAGGGAGTGTTTTTTTAAATGCGGGCATGATTTTTTTTCTGAAAATAGCATTAATTTTTTGTTTCGATTCGGCATTCATAACAGACGATTGATGTTTAGAAATATTTTGTTTAGTTTTTTCCATTTCCATATTTATCGTTTTGTTTGCCTCCATCATGACAATGCCGCACTTAACCATTTCGCTAAAGGTAGCGGACTGAACCACTTTGGCATAGACTGAATCCACTGCGTTCGGACTTCCGATATGGAAAAAACGCTTTGCCGCATTCGTTATCCGGATAAACGTTAATTTGATATTTGTCACCAGGTTATTCGCCACATATAATGCTCTTGCGCCCAATGAAAGCAGGGTACCCACCCACCTCGATAACCGTGTCATCCCTCTCGCTTTTCTAATTTTCTTCAATCTCAACGCGATGCCCTGCCTGATATCGGCAAACAATTCTTTAGCCTGTTTTCGTGTTAAATCCAGATCATGGGAGTTAAGGTTATTAATGGGGCGTAAACATTCATTGATCGCCGTAAGAAGAGCCTGAGTCATTTTCAGATTATTCGGCTTTTCGCCGCGCCTCGCGCGATCCTCATACCACCTCACCATTTTGTTAATTAATGCATCGCCTTCTGCCTGAATGAAATGCTTTTTATAGCGATCAAGTCCCATAAAATATTCTGGATAAATATTTTCTTTCTCAAGCTGCGTCAGCTCATAGCTGGGCACCACCTTCTCCCCATAGGCGTGTATCACCACGGGTGCTTTCTCAGGATCAAACCCTCTGCATCGTCCAGCACCCTGAATGATTTTCTCAGGATTATTCAGGCTATCGGCATCATCTGGCACCACCTGAATCACGGTTGCCAGATTTTCATCATTAAACCCTTCGGTTTTTTTATTAGTGGCATACAAGGCAACCAGACCTTGTAAAAAATAATTATCGGCAATTGTTTCGGCCGTTTCCGGACCTACCAACTTATCATTTACCTTATAATGTGCGGCAACAGGCTCGTAAAAATATTCATAGCTTAGTGTGTTCAATTCTTCCATCAAATCGTGCGGCCGTTTTTTGGCCGTCTCTTTTAACATGCCATTTTCATACATCGTTTGGTAGCTTTCTTCATAATGCGTAAATGGCATGCCGCCATTCACATGATCCACCAGATACAATGCAGCATGAGTGGCGCTATATGCTTTTAATTTTTCATGATTGGACATGCCAAGATCATTAAGCCAGTAAGGATGCAATGCATTATTTTCACAAATGTTCCAAAGGATTCCTGATTTTTTTACTGAATCTTCCTCGTTCGCTAATGCCTTGATTTTATCCGTCATCAACGTCAATATTTCGGCTACTTGACTGGCGCCGGCATCATCAATGCCTTTTCTATTTTTGTCTTTATCAAATCGCAGTAACCTTTCATAGTCAGCTTGCGTTATTTCCGTATTTTTAAATTTCGTCTCACACAGCGTCATTAAATGCTTTCCGCCGTCACAAGTCGATCTTAATTTATTTAAGTCAATGGTAGATAAGCCCGTGACATGACGCAAAAGGAATTCAAGAAGTCCTTGATACACATTCATTTCAATCTGATCGTACATCATTTTAAGATTTTCATCTGGATCATGGCCGGATGATCGCATCTTTGATTGATACTGTTCGTTTAGAAAACAAAGATATTGCTTATTAATCTCCTTTTCCGGATGATCGATGGCGCAATAGTTTATCCCATTTTCTGTGCTGCAATGACGCACTTCCTGTTTAAACGCACGATAAAGCAAGCCACGCCCACGTTTATTACCGTCCTGATAAACATCAATTGGCATGTTTTCATCAAACTTCAACTCATGCGCAACATTAGTCTTATGAAAAATCTGGCTGGCATTGTGATGGTTTTTGCGTGCTCTGAGATAGTTATTCAGGTTAATCAGCTCATCCCCATCATCAATAATAAGCAATATCTTATCGCCAGATGGCCTCCGCATTCGCTTTTTTTTATCGAAAAAAACCATTGTCGGCAATCTTTCCATCACATTCAGGATGGCGCTGCTGATTGGCGGCTGAAACATATTTGCCATAGCCAAACTGACACGCTGCCTGATTGTTCCACCTGCCTCACCCAGCTTATCACCAATGGTTCTAGCATGGTCAGCCACAAAAATGGGGATGCTGCCTTGACCATTTTTCTCTTTCTCAATGGATGACATGGTTGCAATCGGTTTTTCGCCGGCCAACTGATAAGTTTTTTTATCGGGTGTGGCCGTATACGAGAGCATCCAGTTTTTTTCGACCATTTGTATGATTTTTAATTTTCGAACTTCCTGCACCATGAACAAATGCTGTTCATCCAGTGACAGGACAACGGGACTCTTCAATGCCTCAATTTCTGCATACCAGTCATCTAGTAACTCTTCCGCTGGCACGATTATTTGTTTATGTTCGCAATCAACCTGATCAAGTGCTTGAATCAAATGGCTGTCAGCGGCGGGCAAATTATCCAGTAGCGTATTTGGCAATAAGCGTTTCAAATCCCGTTTAAATTGTTCCAACAGTTTTTGTGGCATTGCAAATATGCCGCTGACATGACTGACTTTCAGGCAAAGAAACCACAATGCCTGAATAAATGTCTTACCCGATCCGGCAGGTAGCGCATTTAATAAATTATTAATATCAGAATCGCTATTATACGCCGCAAGACGATTATAGATATTATCTAACTGTATTAAATGAGAAGCATATAATGACATCTTATCCGGTCCACCCACTTGAATAATTTCGCCAGAAGGGTGAAGCGTCAGACTAGCCGTTGTTCGATATGGGCCACGGTCAGCCTCTCTTGCGACTTCTTGATTGTCACAAAAAACGGTCACTTTATTTTGAGGTGATTTTTCAATGCGAATGACAACCATCTTACCTATTATAAAGTGCTCAAATTGATGCGTCCCAGGTAACAATGCCTCCATGTCAATTTGATTAACCCATGCATCCGTTTCCGCAATGGTACGGTAGGCTTGACGCACGTGATCTATGCCATGCATGAGCTGCCTTTTCATTTCAGGGTTTATTATCATCGATACACCATCTTGACTTGCGGCAGATAAGAAATAAGCGTGTTTCTCATGATAAAGAAATGAGCTTAAGAAAACCTTAAGTCAGCTCAAATAATTGACGCCATTTTACTACCCCACTCACCTGGTGGCTTGCAAGAAATGGTCGCTCAACTCCGTAATAGCATCATCATGGGAAATCTGGCTACCAAAGAATAGCTTGTGCCGCCGTGCTGGCCTGCCGGAAGGAGATTGTATAAACTTAATGGGACGAACTTTAAAAAAGTTATTCCTGACAACCTGTGTTTTAAATTAAGTAAAGAGATCAAGCATGTCAAAATTGCTGTTGTTTGCCGAAAAATCTAGTTTAATTTTACGCGAAGTGATGCCAGACATTCAAGACTTCACGGACCCGCTACTTCATGAAACGATTAGCGATATGTGTTACTCCATTTTACCTCAGCAACTTAAAGCGGCCAATGGCGCTCATGAAAGTGCGGCAGGCATGGCGGCCAATCAGTGGGGAATTAAAAAAAGGATATTTATTTTTACACCGGAAGGATCAGGGGAAGGTAAAAAATTAGAGATCATGATCAATCCTTCCTATCTTCCCCATCTTCGCGCAGATGAAATCAAGCCCGCCTTAAAAGAAGCTTTTGAAGGCTGCTTTTCTGTTCCACTTACAACTGGCATCGTGACGCGTTATGAAGCGATTAAGGCGACTTTTTACAATCCAGCAGGAGAAAAAATTGAACGTCTCATGGAAGGGTGGGAGGCCCGCGTATTCCAGCACGAAACAGATCACTTAAACGGGAAACTGTTTGATGGCCTGCTTGATCATTACTTAGGCCCCGACTGTCGTGAACGCATTATTTTCAAAGATGCAGAAGAAATGAAATGTTTTTGGGAGAATATGGCAAACACACGACATGAATAGCAATCTGATTCAGGTTAGTCACCCGCACGAGGAAACCGCTTTCTTAAAAAAAGTAGCCGCGCTAAATCTTTAGTGTCGGGCATGGAAATTGGCCTAGTGCATTGATGAGGAAGATTGTTTTGATAATTCTAACCTCCCGGGAGGGAGTTGAACCCCCGACCTGCCCCTTAGGAGGCGCTAGGTTTTGTGTTTGATGAAGTCCGCTTTCGTATAAAAAACCATTAAAAATAAGCTGTTTATTCTATTGCTTTGTTTGGCGTTGTCCAATAGAATGCGCGCAAATCCAATCATTTTTAGGCACCTATCTAGGTCCCCGACATAAGGAGCAATAATAATCCATGTCTTCCAACAAAAAATCGCTAACCCCCCTCAAGTCTGAACGAAAACAACGTGGGCGGGTTGATCGCACGGTTATGTTTCCTGTTCCTCCGCCCAAAATTGAGCTGCCAGAAGACTATCCTAACTGGTTAGCCGACCTCAAGCATCGTATTCAATCTGAGCGTTTGCGCATTGTGATAACCAGCAATACTGCAATGATTTTATTATATTGGGACATAGGCCAACGTATTCTTGAAAAACAGAAGGCACAAGGATGGGGTGCAAAAATTATTGATCGTCTTTCATTTGACCTACATGAACAATTTCCTGAAATGAGAGGCTTTTCACCGCGCAATCTCAAATACATGAGAGCATTTGCTGCTGCATGGCCTAACCACGAAATTGTGCAAAAGGCTCTTGCACAATTAAGCTGGTACCAAAATCTTGTTTTACTGCAAAAACTTAAAAGCACAGAACATCGGCTTTGGTACGCTGAAAAAGCTTATGAACACGGCTGGTCTGGCAATATTTTGGCAATACAAATTGAAACTCAAGCACATGCGCGCTTTGTCAAAGCACCAAACAATTTTCCAGCCACATTACCACCGCTAGATTCCGATCATGCAACCCAAATATTTAAAGACCCTTATTTATTCGATTTTCTTGGCACTGACGCACCTCGTCGGGAAAGAGAATTAGAGAATGGTTTAGTTGAACATGTTCAAAAATTTCTGCTTGAACTTGGACAGGGCTTTGCTTTTGTTGGCCGTCAAATACTCCTGGAATTAGGCGACCAAGATTATCGCCTTGACTTGCTTTTCTATCATCTTAAATTGCGCCGATACGTAGTAATTGAACTGAAAGCACGCGCTTTTGAGCCTGGCGATGGAGTGCAATTAGGGATGTATATGCATGCCGTAGACAAATTGTTATGTCATCCGGACGATAAACCTACCATTGGCTTACTGCTGGTACGCGAAAAAAATCGCGTTTTGGTTGAGTACGCACTAGGAGACACTAACCGCCCAATTACAGTCGCAGAATGGGAGACGCAACTTACTCAATCGCTACCAGATAATTTGAAGGGAAGTCTACCTAGTGTTGAAGAAATCGAGGCAGAGCTTGGGACTCAACCCCTTGAGTAATTGCATTTGTGCAAAAGGCTTTTGCACAAATTGATTTATCATTAAAAACAATAGGATACGTGTCAGTTATCCGGAATTTCCGGGTAACTCAAATAAGGTCAAAATTAGTGATATTGATTAAAATTTAGTTATTAAGAAATTCTTAATAACTGCTATTCAGAGACTTGGGAGACACTGTCTCCCAAATTAGTGCGGAACCGTCTGCACAATTTAAATCAATTAAATTGGTCAACAGGTTGTTGACCAATTCGGGAGTCACTGACTCCCGAATTGCGCAAGAGGCTCTTGCGCTAATTCTGCAACATAACGTTGCAAAATCTAGGGAACACACTGATGAGCAAACTAACCGCAAAAAAAGTTGAAAATGCGTTACCTCGAAAAAAAGAATACAAGCTTCACGATGGTGGAGGCTTGTTTTTGCGCATTCGCCCTAGCGGCGCCAAAAGCTGGCTCTTTTCATTTAGCCTACCAAATGACAGTAAACTCATTCGCATGACCTTGGGTTCACTCAAAGACATTTCATTAAAAGAAGCACGTGCCAGACTACCCGAATTACATGATCAGGTTTCTCAAGGCATTGACCCACGACATGGAAGAGCTGCCAAGCAAGCTGAAAACACTTCCGCCATTACAATGCAAAAACTGTTTAATGACTGGATTGAATTTGTGAAATTAGCAGGCGAAATTACCCCCACTTGGATTAAACGCCATGAAGATCGTTGGCGATTGCATCTTAGAAAAAAACTTGGAAATTTATTTGCAAAAGATGTTACCCGCGCGCACCTTTCTGGCGCTCTTGATGCCATGGCACGCAAAGGAATCAAAGAAGAAACACGCAAGGCACTCACTACATTAAATTTGATGTTAGATTACGGATTAACTCGCCATTCAATCGAAAGCAATCCTGCCAGAATGCTTAAACCAAAAGATTTTGCTGCAAGTGCAAATCGCTCGCGCGATAGAGTCTTAGCTTTGGCTGAATTAAAAATGCTATGGCAAATATTAGATAAAACAATTTATCTAAAAATCAAAAATGAATACAAGCCAGCAATGAATCCTGTCATTAGCACTGCTATTAAACTTCTTATTTTGACAGGCGCACGCAGAACAGAAGTAGCCGCCATGCGCTGGGATGAGCTAAAGCTTGAAAATGGTATTTGGTTATTGCCCGCAAACAGGACAAAGAACAGACAAGCCCATACCATTTATCTTTCACAAATCGTAATTAATCTAATTAACGATTTAAATAATTTGACCGGTCAATCTGAGTTTGTTTTTGATAATGGAGAAGGACATATTCACCCTGACTCACTTACTAGCGCAATAAATAGATTGACCAAAGTACCTGATGATCCAAAAAGCATGAAAAGAGCGAGCACAGCCCCATTATCAGACATGAAACCGTTCACAGTTCATGACATCAGACGATCAGCAGCAACTGCATGGGGTGAATACTTAAAAGTTCAGCCCCATGTAATTGAACAGATGCTAAACCACCAACCGCTTAATAAGCTAGTTGCTACTTATCAACGCGCCACCTATGCAGAAGAACAAAAGGCAGCGTGGTTAGCGTGGGGAGAAATGGTTGAGCATCAAATTGCTAAAGAACCGAACAATATAATACCAATTAATCGTGCGGCAAATGATAGATAAATCTAAGGCTGAACGTAAATGAAAGATAATAATATTGCCAGTAAGGCAAGGGCTGACCTTAAAAGCAGCGTGCAAATGTGCGGGTATTTCTTACTCGACTTTTGCAAACTGGCGACAAAAAAGCAGAAGGCTGTTAAAACAAGACGAATCAACGGAGCCATATTCCTTTGTGTCAGCAATTGACGTAGAAGTATGTCATATGCAACGAGAGCACCGTCTAGCGGCCTATGCCAGCCTTAGGCCCCGTGATTATCGATACGGTTGGAAAAATCCAATGCATGATGAGGTGAAACAAAAATTGAGGGTGAAGGCATTTGAGCAGGCGCTAGCAAATGTTTTCCGCAGGCGAGATTTTGGATGAACATTTTATTTATTTTTACTGATAGCTCAAACGTCATATCCCATTCAACAGTGTTGCAATGAGTTCTGGCGTAGGTAACTGCTGCTGCAGCACTTTTGGCAATTGATTAAAGAGTTTATATTCTGCCACGCCTATAGGCTTGCTCGCATCATGCAGCGTATACTCAACAATCGTTTTACTTTTACTCTTACAGAGGATAATCCCAATCGAAAAATTCTCATCTTCCAACCGAACTTGCACATCAAGCGCCCGCAGGTAAAATTGCATTTTCCCTACATACTCCAGCTTAAACTCACCTATTTTAAGTTCGATCGCGACCAGACATTTCATGGGTCGGTGATATAGCAGAAGATCAATAAAAAATTCTCACCCATCAACCTCTAGCCGATACTGACTACCAACGAAGGTAAAGAGACCTCCCATCTCACGCAAAAAATGTTCCATTTTTGCAAGAATGGCTTGCTCTAGCTGCTGCTCACTATGCTCATCGGCCAACTCTAAAAAATCAAAGGTATATTCATCCTTCAGTGCCAATTTTGCTTGAGAGAGTAGCGCTTCAGGGACCGTCTTTTCAAAGCTACTCTGGTTTAACAAGGTTTTCTCATAGGTTTGATTTTCAATCTGGTGTATCAGTACATTTTTAGTCCATCCATGGCGGCGCGTCATGCGGATGTAGAACTCCCGCTCCAAGTCGTCCTTGCATTTCTCCATAATAATGAGGTTCTTACTCCAAGCTATTTCTCGCACCAGTGGTGCGAGTTTTTCATTTCTGGCATAAACCTCATAAAATGACCTCATCCGCCATAGACTTGCCGATGAATAGCCTCGCGCCCCTGGATAAGCAGACTGCAAATCTTTAGCTAAATGCTCTACAACGCTTTTACCCCACCCCTCGCTCTGCTGCCGCTCAGTAATAAACTGACCGATGTCCCAATACATGCTTATTAGCTCTTTATTGACGACCTTTAAAGCCGCGTATTGTGCGTTCGCGATACGGGCTTTAATTGCGCTCAGAAGCTCAGTATAGGCTGCATTTTTAATATCTTTAGCCATTCTAGTCTCTTAAATTGGTGGGTAGTATTTTCCATAAAATACATGGCGCTACGATTATAGGTAATGGTGTGGCAGGGTCAATGGTTACCCGACATGATTATTCAGGCCTCTAAGGTCTCCCCCGCCCCGGGTTTTTGAGAAGTTACTTTTTGTCGTGTACAGCTTAATTATATGTTAAATATATATAAAATAAGTAGGTAATGGTTGTTTACAAGTAGGTATTAAGTGTGGCAACATTACCTACTTAATAAAAGGTTCAGTACAATGAGTTCATTAAAGACAGAATATCTCGAAAATTTAACCTTCACAGCTGAGCAAATATCTACTTTGCGTTCGCTGGGGGAATATCGTGGCAAACAGGCTCTTTTTTTTAAGCAATCACCCGAAGCGCTTAAAAGTCTGCAATTAGTTGCAAAAATTGAATCCAGTGAATCATCCAATAGATTAGAAGGCATAGAATTACCGCACAAAAAAATTGAAGAATTAGTTCTAAAAGACACTGCGCCCAAAAATCGTTCTGAACAAGAGATTGCTGGCTATAGAGATGGATTAAATTTAATTCATAAATCCGGTGAACATATGCCGTTTACAGCAAATGTTATTCTGCAATTGCACGGGATATTATGTCGTTATCTTGCAAATCCCGGTGGTCGTTTTAAGTTAACAGATAACGAGATTATTGAAAATCATCCTGATGGTACTAAACGTGTTCGCTTTACTCCAACAAAAGCACATTTAACACCTAATGCAATGGAACAATTAACGCATAACTATGCCCATGCTGTACAAGAAAATAAACACGACGCGCTTATATTCGTTCCTTTAGCAATTCTTGATTTCTTATGTGTACATCCATTTGGCGATGGCAATGGTCGAATGTCACGTTTATTAACATTATTGCTTCTTTATCAATTTAATTATCAAGTGGGTCGATATATCAGTCTTGAACGGATTTTTGAGGATAGTAAAGAAAGCTATTATGAAACACTCGAAGCAAGTTCACATGATTGGCATACAGATAAGCACGATGTACGACCCTGGTTAAATTATTTTTGGGGTACATTACTGCGAGCTTATCGAGAATTTGAAGAGCGTGTTGGTGTTATTACAACAAGTAGAGGTTCAAAAACAGAACTAGTACGCTCTGCGGTCAATCGCAGAATGGCGCCCTTTTCTATTGGTGATATTGAATCTGATTGTCCGGGTATTAGCAGAGATATGATTCGCCAGGTACTAAGACGAATGCGAGATGAAGGCGAGATTTCTGTAAGCAGTGGCGGACGTGGCGCCATGTGGCAAAAAACATTTAAATGAGCTATTGGATTTCCTACTTTTAAACATAAACCAAACATTTGGGTAGTATTAAATGAACAAAATTGAACCATATCTGCCAAATACTCTCACTGCGCTCATTTGGCGATACCTAAAAAACAGAAAACTCTACCTGGCAGGATTTTTCATCGTTGCTTTAGTATGGGCAAGCGAAATGTCACTTAGCCCTTACTTATTAAAAGTTATTATCGATGATGTCATTCAATTTTCGCAAAATCAGACAAAACTGATTAGCGCCATATTAATCCCAGCCGCACTCTACATATCAATGTCAATTATCTTGAACGTTACCTTCCGGCTCTATGATTACATCAACCTTAGATTAAATCCGGAAATTAAAGCCGCTGTAAGCAAAGATATGTTTACTTATTTAATGGAGCACTCACACACATTTTTTCAAAATAATTTTTCTGGCAGTCTTTCCAGAAAAATATTTGATATGGGTTCCAATATAGACCAAATTATTGGAATTTTTAATGAATGGTTTTACCCTCGCCTCATTGCAATGGTCATTGCTAGCGTAACTTTATTTGTTGTAGTAAAACCAATTTTTGGCATTATTCTCAGTGTTTGGGCTATTGCATTTGTGTTCTTATCCTTCATGGCAGCAAAGAAATCAGAAAACTTAGCGAGATTAAATTCAGAAGCTGCAGCTAAAATGAGCGGCACTTTGTCTGATTCTGTAACAAACATCATGAGCGTTAAATTATTTTCTAATGCACCCAGTGAAATTAATCGTCTAAACAAAGATATTGATAATCTCGTTGACACTGACCGTAATCTACAATGGACGAATTTAAAATTTAATTTCATACAAGGCTTAAGTGTTAGGCTTTGTGAATAAACATAAGTATCGCGAGCGAATTGACGATACAATAGTTGTACCTTTTATTGCTTACTTAGACGATATGCCTATTGGCTTCATACAATATTATCATGTCGACAAAGTGGGCGATGGATGGTGGCCAGATGAAGTAGAAGGAACTGTTGGTATCGATCAATTCATAGGTGAAGCAGATAATATTAATCGCGGATATGGCACGCAAATGATATGCGCTTTCAATAAAATGCTATTTAAAAATAGTGCCATTAAGAAAATCATCACTGATGTCGACCCAAAAAACAAACGGGCAATTCGATGTTATGAAAAGGCAGGATTTACATTTGTCAAAGAACTAATGACACCTGATGGCTTAGCCTATCTTATGCAACTAACCACCACCAAAATTATTCCGTTAAGTAAACATGGTAACTAACATCTGCAGTTAACATCGAATATTTTCGTTGCGAGCAAGGTGAAGCCTGGTTACTCCACCTGTCTACTATTATTGGTGTATTTTATTTGGAGTGTGTAAACAAGCTACCCAGTGCACCCACTGCGACTGAGCCTAGCGCAATTAACGCTTGTGGTACTTCTCTTGCAAGAAAAGATAGTCCTATTATTCCTGCCATTGAAAACAGTACCGTCACGCCAAGCATCCATACAACAGTAAGGTAAATAATTTTGTTTTCTTTGGTGATGTGCAACGCTCTTGGTTGAAAATGTTGCCCAACCTGGGCGCTACCCCAATCGTCGGGTTGGTTATGATTATCAGTCATCTGGTTCCCTTACGCTTTTTCTGTTAATCCTGGAATGATTACTTTTTCAATGTCGCCTTTTCTGTCTCGAATAATGAGCTCTTTGTCGCCTTGCAACATTTCACTTAATGAAGTGGTGATGCTAAGGGCAGCACTAACGGCTTCAGCTTTGCTACGAGTATGAAGCTGCTCTGTGAGTCGTTCAGTATTCCTGACGTCCCTCTCGGTTAGATTCATCGTAACTTTTCGTAATTGTGACATGGGGCACCCCCTAATCGTTGATTGCTTAAATACATATAAAGTATGGCTTAAGTATGGCAGAAAAGCAACATGATTAGTTGTAAATAATTGAGCAGCGATTGGATTGGATAACCCCACGGCTAACCCCAAGTTAAAAAATACAACTCCCCGCTAAAATTTTGATTTGCAACCTATTGATTAGATTGGCGTCCCGGGGCGGATTCGAACCGCCGACCTGCCCCTTAGGAGGGGGCTGCGCTATCCAGCTGTGCCACCGGGACACGCTCTTTGATCATGCAGGTTGTTGCTAGAAGTTCGTTGCCAGTGGTACTTAAGAAACCTTGCCAAACGATGTGCCGAGGGCCGGAATCGAACCGGCATGAGGTTGCCCTCACCGGTTTTTGAGACCGGCGCGTCTACCAATTCCGCCACCCCGGCATGAATTGACCGCGCAAGTATATCAGGCTTGAATGTCAGGTCAATCGGCTTTAAGCGTGACGATACTTGGAAGCACTTGTGCTTAGCAGGTGTCACACACCCCCACAGGGCGGGGGCTTTCAAATAAAACACGCTTACACTTCCACGGGGTCCACATCCAGCACCCATTTCACTGCGGGTGCGGCGGGCAGCTTGTCTAATTGCGGCAAGACCGCGCCCAGAAATTGCTGCAAGTGACTGCGCTTTTTAGCTTTAATCAATAAATTCAGACAGTGCAAGCCTTTTCGCTTTGCAAGCAGCGCGGGCACGGGGCCCAACACCGATAACGCCGACTGATAAGGCCTGCTTAACGCCCGTATATTAGTTAAAAAAATATCCGCCGCTGACTGAGAATAAGCCTCCGCCCGAAAGACGGCAAAATAGGTGTAAGGCGGCAGCCATGCGTGCGCCCGTTCAGCAAGCAATTTACGCGCGAAAGGCTGATAACCCTGACCGGTCAGTAATTGTAATAACGGATGCTCCGGATGGCGGGTTTGAATGAATACCACACCAGGCTTCTCCGCCCGACCCGCCCGACCTGATACTTGCAATAATAATTGCCCCATCTGTTCTGCCGCACGAAAATCCGCGCTGAACAAACCACTATCCGCATCCAGCACCCCCACCAAGGTCACCTGCGGAAAATGATGCCCTTTGGCCAGCATTTGTGTCCCTAATAAAATGGCTCGCGGCTCACGGTGAATTTGATCTAACAAATCCTGTAACGCACCTTTCTGGCGCGTGCTATCCCGATCCACGCGAATCAAGGGCACGTCAGGAAACCGCCTTGCCAACACCTGCTCAAGACGCTGCGTCCCCAAACCAACCGGCTGCATGGCCGAGGCGTGACACGCGCCACACTTGACCGGCACTTGCATCCGCGCATCACAATGATGACATTGCAAGCGTGGTGGTGTTTTGTGATAGACCATGCGCGCATCGCAACGCTTGCATTCCACTATCCACGCGCACTCCGTGCAGTAATACACCGGCGAAAAACCACGGCGATTCAAAAACAGCATCACTTGATTATTCGCCGCCAAATGGTCACTGATGGCTTGCAATAATGTATCCGACAAGCCTTCTTCCACCACCGTCTGCCCCACGTCAACCACCTGAAACCGCGGCAATTCCGCCACACCCGCACGTTCAGGCAGCGCGAGGTAACGATAGCGCTCTCGCTCCGCATTCAACAAGGTCTCCAACGACGGTGTCGCTGAACCAAGCACCACGGGTAGCTGCAACGCATTTGCCCGCATAATCGCCAAATCGCGCGCATGATATCTGAAGCGGTCTTGCTGTTTAAACGAACCATCATGCTCTTCATCCACAATGATTAAGCCCAAATTAGCAAAAGGCGTAAAAATTGCCGACCGCGTGCCAATCACAATTTTGGCTTCGCCCTCCCGCGCTTTCAACCATGCTTGCAACCGTTGCTTCTCCGTCAAGCTGGAATGGAGCGCCGCAATCACCACTGGAAAACGTGACTGAAACCGCGCAATTGTCTGCGGCGTTAAGCTAATTTCAGGCACCAACACCAACACTTGCTGACCCGCTTGCAAAAAAGCCGCCATGGCTCGCAAATAAACTTCTGTCTTGCCGCTTCCAGTGACACCATCCAGCAAAAAGGTTTGATAGTGACCCTGTGACTCACAAATGGCCGCGACCGCCTGCTGCTGCGGCGTATTCATGCATAAAACGGGCTCCTCCGACAAAACAGGCGGCGTTTCCACGCTCGGCTTAAACGTGGCCGCCGCCCCTTTTCGCAACAACGTCGGCAACGCACCCGCCAACACTTCCCCCAGAGAATAATGATAATAAGCCGCCGCCCACTGACAAAGCTGAAACACATCCGGCATCACGACCGGCCGCTCATCCAGCACCTCAAGTGCCGTCTTAAGCTTTTCATAAGGTATCGACGTCTCAGAAACGACCTCCATCAAGACCCCCACCAAGGTCCGTGACTGAAAGGGGACGCGCACACGCATACCCGGTAAAAGTGCTTTGACATCAAGTAATTGCGGCGGAAGGTAATCAAACAGGCGGCGCAAAGGCGTGGGAAGAGCTAGGCGAAGAAATGTCTGCTTGAGCATGATAACCTTAAACTGAGTTGCACGCGTTGATTCGTTTCACGTTATAATCATCTCTACTGTAATACAGAAAAGAGGAATATCACATGTCTACTCCCAAAAACCAACAACAAAGCCCACTTGAGCAAATTTTGGGTTCACTATTTGATGACATGGCAAAACACGGCCAAATCGCAGGTCAAGCACTAAATGAAAAAGACACTATTATCGCCGATCTAATACAGGCATTGGAAATGGCGGACGTCAAACTGACGCTAGACCCCAAGGCTAAACTTGACCCGCTTCTTGAAAAGACACTCAAGTTGGCACTTATTTCAGAAGCGGCCGCCACCCTCATCAACGAACCTGACATGGCATTAAATTATAAAGCCCTTTTCGATGGATTACCTAAACAGTCAGACTCAAAATCTGAGGCTCACCTTGAAAAAACACTGGCCATCAGCCTGCTCAAGCTATTTATGATATTAGCGCCCACCGCCCCAAAATCAACGTTACAGCAAGACGCTGAAAGAACGGCAAAAGAAATCCTAAAAGGAAAAACAAAAAAAGAACAACCTGACGCCGTCAACGCCAAAAACGAAGTGCTTGACCCGCTGGTTGAAACTTTGAAAAGTTTATACGGCATCAATCCCACCGTTGCTGGCGGCATCTCAGGCATCATTCAATCTGTTGCCATGAATTACTCAGCACAGCGCAACTGGAGCCAAGGTGGTGACGGCAGCCAAATGGCAGATGAAAACACACCAGAGCCTGGCAAAGAAGATCCTACGGGTGCAGAATTGACCGCCATTCTTAATTTCATCACCCAAGGTGATGCCAATGAAGGGCCGCTGAGTGAGCTGGTGAACCAATTAAAAGGCCCTGATAGCCTGTCCAATTCAACCCAGAATGAATCGACACGGTCTTCTACTCCTAGCCCATTTAATAAAACACCAACACCAGGGTCTTGGTAACATGACCGATAAGCTAGCATCACCTGTCGCACCCAGCATGATAGCGCATTTATCACGCGCGTTCACTGCCATCCCTTTCAACCGCATGCTGGGCTTAAGGCTAGACCACTTAGACGCTGAGCATGTACTCATGAGTTTTGACATGAAAAACGAACTCATTGGCAATTTTCTGCATGGCATTTTACATGGCGGCGTGACCTCCTCCGTCCTCGACATGGCAGGCGGCATGGTCGTCATGACCACCGCCATCACAGAGCACCCCCATGCCACCCCAGAAGAATTGGCCAAAATTCTAGGCAAATGCAGCACGATCGACCTGCAAATAAGCTATTTACGGCCCGGCAAAGGCGAGCGTTTTTCAGCTAAGGCCTGGATCATCAAGCAAGGTCACAAAATTTGTTTCACGCGAATGGAATTACATAATCACACCGGCTCACTCATTGCCTCAGGCAATGGCACCTACCTCATTAGTTAAGCCTTCCATCTTACCTGCCGCATCATTACTATAGAGAGTCATCCGCATTCTGCAGGAGCTAAGTATGCATCACATTTTAGTATTGGGCGCTGGCAACATCGGCTCACTCATCACCTTTTTATTAGCCCACTCCAACGATTATTATGTTTACCTTGCTGATCTCACACCAGACAACCCTCACCTGGCACGTCTTGGCAAACTACCCAACTTTGAACCCATTGCCATCGATGCAACCGATACACACGCCGTTGCTGCCTTCATTAAAAAAAAGAAAATTACCCTGCTTGTCTCTTCATTACCCTTTTATTTTAACATCCCTATCGCCACGCTAGCATCCACATTCAACCTGCACTATTTTGATTTAACAGAAGATGTTAAAACCACTCAGGGTGTCAGGGAACTTTCCAAAAAAACAACGGGTACCTTTGTGCCGCAATGTGGTTTGGCGCCAGGCTTCATCAGCATTGTCGCCCATGATTTAATGCGGCACTTTCCCATGCTGGACACTGTTAAAATGCGTGTTGGCGCACTGCCCACCAACATTAGCAACGCCCTGCAATATTCCTTGACATGGTCAACAGACGGACTCATTAACGAATATGGCAACGCCTGCCCCAGCGTCAAAGACAGTCAGGAAGTTAATTTGGCACCGCTTGAAGACCTGGAAGAAATTAAAATTGATGGGCTCACTTATGAAGCGTTTAACACTTCTGGCGGCATCGGCAGTCTCGTGCATGCTTATCGTGGGAAAATCAAAAATTTAAGTTACAAAACCATCCGCTATCCAGGCCATTGTCAGAAAATGCGATTTTTAATGAATGATTTACTTTTAAATGATGATAGGGAAACGCTAAAGCGCATTCTGGAACATGCCATTCCTAAAACTTATCAAGATGTCGTTCTGGTTTATGTTTCCGTGACGGGCACCAAAAACAATATCTTTGTAGAGGAACACTATGTCAAAAAGTTTTACCCAAAAGTGATTCATGGCTTAAAATGGTCGGCCATTCAACTAACCACCGCATCAAGCGTTTGCGCCGCCATTGATCTGGTCATTCATCACCCTAAAAAATATCATGGTTTTGTCCGGCAAGAACAATTTCCTTTCGATGAGGTCCTTAAAAACAGATTTGGTCGTTATTTTGCTTAAAACCGCAAGAGGATATGTCACATGGATTTATTAAAAAGCCTACAACTGAACGCCCACAACAGCGGCACTTTTAACGGAAAAGATGGCTGGGCGACCACCCAGTCAGAAGGCGAAATTATTTCCTGTAACCCCGCCACAGGACAAGCCATCGCATCCGTGTACCGCGCATCCAAAGAAGATTATGACCAAGTCATCAAGACCGCTCAGGAAACTTTTTTATCCTGGCGCAACGTGCCCGCGCCAAAGCGCGGTGAACTGGTACGCCTGATGGGTGAAGCATTAAGACATGCTAAAGACACCCTTGGCAGCTTGGTCTCCCTTGAAATGGGCAAGTCAAAACAAGAAGGAAACGGCGAAGTTCAGGAAATGATTGACATGGCTGATCTTGCTGTTGGTCAATCACGCATGCTCTATGGCAACACCATGCATTCAGAACGCCCTTGGCACCGCATGTATGAACAATGGCATCCACTCGGCGTAACGGGCGTCATGAGTGCTTTTAATTTTCCCGTGGCGGTTTGGGCGTGGAACGCCTTTATCGCTGCCATTTGCGGCAACACCGTGGTGTGGAAACCCTCGCCCAAAACACCCTTATGCGCCGTGGCAGTACAACATATCTGTCAGCAAGTCATGCAACAGTGCGGGCATCCGGGCGTCTTTTCCATGGTCATTTCAGATAGCATTGAATTGGGACGCAACATGGCAAGCGACCCACGCCTGCCCTTGATTTCATTCACAGGCTCAACCGCCGTGGGTCGTGAGATTAATGTGTTAGTGGCCAGCCGCCTGGGGCGGTCATTGCTGGAATTAAGCGGTAACAATGCCATGATTATTGATGAAGACGCTGATTTAAACGCAGCCATTCCCGCCATTGTCTTTGGTGCCATCGGCACCGCTGGCCAGCGCTGCACGACAACACGCCGCTTATTCGTACACGATAAAATTTATTCTTCGCTCATACAATCGCTTATCAAAGCTTATCAAAAAATTACCATTGGCGACCCACTTGATGAAAAAAATCTAATGGGCCCCTTAATTGACGCCAAAGCCGTTGATCAATATCTACAAACCATTGCGGCTGCAAAGAAGCTGAAAGCTACTATTTTATGGGGTGGACAAGCCATCAATGGAAAAGGTTTTTATGTGGAACCCACGATCATTGAAGCGAAAAATGAATGGGATATTGTGCAAAACGAAACGTTTGCACCCATTTTATATGTCATCCGTTATCAAAAAATGGAAGAAGCGATCGCCATGCAAAATCAATCCCGTTTTGGTTTATCCTCCGCCCTTTTCACACAGAATCTACAACACGCCGAAGCATTCTTATCGGCAAGCGGCAGTGATTGCGGCATCGCCAACATCAACATTGGAACCTCAGGTGCCGAGATTGGCGGCGCATTTGGCGGTGAAAAAGAAACCGGCGGCGGCCGTGAAGCGGGCTCCGACGCATGGAAAGCCTATATGCGGCGTCAAACCAGCACCATCAATTGGGGGCGAGAAGCAACACTCGCTCAAGGTATTAAATTTGATATTTAATTTACCAATCCATCCCGTTTATGCTGGCTGAATTAATCCAGACAATACTGTCGCTTCCCGATACCAATATGGACGACATACGCTATCAATTTTTGGTGACCTTTCATGATCAGGCAGGCTGCGAACTTTCAACAAACCAGGAGCTGGACATTTATTTTAAAAACAGGAAAGACATTTCTATCTCTAGCACACAATTAACTATTTTTCTGCAAGCAAGAAAGATGGGACGCTTTCTGATTCACTGGATTAAAACGTTTACCCAAAACGAGGCGTTCATCAAGCCTGAAGCGCTGGATAATGACAAACTGCTTGAACTCATTTCACCGGCACTCGCGCCATTTGGCCACAGACTGGCGGCACTGAGAAAAAAACTGACGCATTGGTGCAACGTCATCACCAGCGGCGAAGAAGCCTATTACTTACTCACCTTGCTGGCCGCCACTAAAGTCGCCCTTTGGAACCGTGATATCCACTTTCTTGCAAGCAGTGGCATGCAATTTAGAAACACGCTCATAGAAATCATCTTATTAACACTAAAGCGTGACACGCCCTCTATTTATGAAACGTATTTTGAAAAACAGCCACAGCTTGATTTTGAGTATCGGGCTAATCATTTGCTTCAGGATTTTCACGATCAGAAGGCTAGTGCCTTAGGCTGCAAACCCCTTGAACCGATCATCACAAAATTTTTTCTGATCACTGATATTTGCTACACGCTAACAAGTTGTAAAGAATTAAAAAGCATCCTCATTGAATTTTCGATGAAATTTCAATTTTTTTTAAGCCTACCCCATCCTGTCAACGCATCCGCCACGCCCACTTTTTTCGGAAATAATCCGTTGGTAGCCGCACTCAACAGCGTATCGAATATTTTCAACCAAAACGAACCGGAGCAAAAATTCATAAAAGCAGGTTTATATGTTTCCCAACACTTACAATGCGACCCTGATTTCGCTGAACTTCAATCATTGACAACCCCAACGCTCCGCTCAGAATGACAGCTCATTTTTGTAACCTATGCTAACTTAGCTACTATACATTGATGGTGCATCATTCTCTCGTCGTTGCGAGGAGTGCTGTTTACGACGCGGCAATCCAGTCTTGGACTTTATCCATGACAAAACGCCATGACTCATCGTCATTTTTCATGACAAATCATTTATATCATGGCAACCATGCGAAACTAGAAAAATAAAATTCTTCTTATTGAATCGATAAATTCTAAATGACATGATCTATACGCTGGGTTACTATAATGTCAAAGACTGGATTGCCGCGTCGCAAAAAACGCTCCTCGCAACGACGAATGAATGATGCAACGCGCTAGTGCTCCGTAACGGGCATTCTGAGGAGCGTTTTTTGCGACGAAGGATCTCGTGTTTTTTTAGGAGATTCTTCGCTTCGCTCAGAATGACAACCCATTTTTGTAACCTAAGCTAGGTTACCTACTATAACTCACCCATGCTCATTGCTTGACTCCAGATAACGGGATTTTATGATTTAAACGTAGATAGCTTGAGTTGTGTTTCCGGCTCACAAAGTACCCGGATCGCCCGCCAACTCCATGCACACATATTTGATTTCCAAATAGGGCTCCAAACCATACATAGAGCCCTCACGACCGATGCCTGACTGTTTCACGCCGCCAAACGGCGCCACTTCCGTTGAGATAATGCCCGCATTGATTCCCACCATGCCATATTCAAGGGCTTCAGCGATGCGCCAAATGCGGCTAACATCCTGACTATAAAAATAGGAGGCCAAGCCATATTCAGTGTCATTGGCCATTTGAATCACTTCCTGTTCACTTGAAAAGCGAAACAAGGGCGCAACGGGACCAAACGTTTCCTCCCTAGCAAAACGCATGGACGCATTGACATGGGTCATCACCGTTGGCTCAAAAAAAAGACCGCCTAAAGCATGCGGCTTGCCGCCACAACGAATTTGCGCGCCATGATCAATGCCATCATTGATATGTGCTTCTACTTTTTCAAGTGCTGCCTTGCTAATCAAGGGGCCAACTTGTATGCCTTGCTCAAGTCCATTACCGATTTTAAGCTGCTTGACGGCCGCAACAAATTTTTCAGCAAATTTGTCATAAATTTTCTCGTGAATATAAAATCTGTTGGCACACACACACGTTTGACCTGCGTTGCGAAACTTGGAAGCCATCGCACCTTGTACCGCCGAATTGATATCCGCATCTTCAAACACAATAAAGGGCGCATTTCCTCCTAATTCCAGTGAAATTTTCTTTATGCTCGTCGCGCATTGCGCCATCAACAAGCGACCAACTGCCGTTGAGCCGGTAAAAGAAAGTTTGCGAACCAGCGGATTTGAAGTAAATTCCTGCCCAATGTCAGCCGCCTGGCCCGTGACAATATTAAGCACTCCAGCAGGCATACCTGCTTTTTCAGCAAGGACTGCCAAGGCAAGCGCGCTAAAGGGTGTCTTACTATCTGGCTTCACCACCACGGTACAACCTACCGCTAATGCGGGTGCCACCTTACGCGTAATCATGGCAGATGGGAAATTCCACGGCGTGATGGCTGCGACAACACCAACCGGCTGCTTAATAACGAGTAAACGCTGTTGCGGTTTATTGGATAAAATGACATCCCCATAAACTCGGCGAGCTTCTTCGGCATACCAGCGAATAAATCCATTGGCATATTCCATTTCGCCGCGCGATTCTGCCAACGGCTTGCCTTCTTCAAGCGTCATGATTCTCGCAAGGTCTTCCTTATTTTCGTCAATCAGGTCAGCCCACGCCAACAGAATAGATGCACGCTCTTTCGCTGTTAACTGGCGCCATGCTTTCCAGGCGGCATTGGCTGCATAAATGGCGTGCATGGCTTCTTCCTGCCCGCCATTCGGCACTTTTCCCAACTCAGTGTCATCAACAGGATTTCGCACGGAGAGGGTATCTTCGCTTTCGGCAGCGACCCATTTTCCATTGATATAACAGGCTTGCTTGAACAATTCAGGGTTTTTTAATCCTTGCATCGCGCACGCCATTGACGGCTTCATGGGTTGACTCCTTTCATTTCCTTAAATAACGGCTTAAGTCAATGTTAACATGGATACGCTGAAATCTGATATAAGGATTAGAATGCATCCAGATCCAATTACAAATATTGCAAAAGTGATAAAAAGAGATAGGTCATCCGTTTATCGTGATATCTCACAGCTCGAGCAATTTGGATTAGTAAAAATTCATGAAGCAATAAATCCTGGGCATGGTCGCCATAAGATGGTTGAATTAACCTCTCCCTTTCTCAAATTAGACGCTACAAAGTCTCAATAATGTGGCTTTGTTGCATAATTCGTCGTTGCGAGGCCGCTTTTTGGCCGGAGCAATTGAGAACGTCGTCAAAAATCATTATATTGCGTACATTCTGGATTGGTTAGTCGCACAAAACGCTCCCCACAACGACGATGCTTGTTACTGCCTCATTGCATCCCAAATGTTTTTTGCAATGTACTACGTTACCTACTATATAATGTCTCCTGAAATTTTTTCATGATAAACGAATCAGCCTTAAAGTTTTTCAAAAATCGTGCGATTTCTTTTTGCCATGCTTGATGCAACCCGAACAATGAATAATGTTCCATCGCACCATCCAAATCGATCAAAACTGGTAATGCTTGATGATTCAATAAAATGTTGCTGGCTTTTAAATCACCATGTGTCATTTCAATTTTAGCCAGACTTTTTAATAAAGCCGTGACATGATAAACCATGTCGGTCAACTTCGCCTCCTCTGACTGATGCGCTGCAATATAGTCATTCACCTGCATGCCAGATACATACTCTGTCACATAATAGGAGACACTTCGTAATCCAAAATAACTTTTTTCGATAAACGCCACCGGTTCGGCGGTCTGGATGCAAAATAACGCCAGCTTATGCGCCAAACGCCACACGTTGGCCGCGCGTGTCGGCCGTAAACACCGCCGCAGCCAATGTCGTTTATTCTTTAAATTATAACGCTTGATGACCAACGCACGACCAGACACCGTCACTTTGATCACGGTGGATGAACGTCCATCTTTGAGCATGTGACGATCAGGTGACTGAAACGCCGCCTCTGGATCAGCCAGTAACTGAAGCATCTCTTCCGACTGATAGCGTCTGTCTAAAATCGTTAAAGCGCGCCATGTTTTTATGCGTAGAAATCCTGAAGAATTGCGTAATATTTTTTTTGAAAATTTTTTCCAGCGTTTTTCATTGATGCGCTTTATCAGCAAAAATAATTCGCTGACATCTTCTTTCTTGACAATCCAGCCGCGTAATTTGGCATAGTCCAGAAATAATTGTCGCTGATACGTTTCATTTCCCACACCAAACTGCGCTAAAAATAACGCGAGATTGTCCATACTTTCTTTTTTCGGCAGCAAATAGGGAAACAAGGCCACCTGGCCGCCATCCAGCGTATAGACGATTTTATCTTTAATTAAAAAATTATTAAAATGCAAATCTTGCTGTAAAACGCCGACCACATGCTGCATTGCAATCTCAACCAGCATCGCACTCGCTTGCGGCAAGATAGATTCAAAGTTTCGCCTGTTTTCCCAGACAGTTTGCGCGCTTTCCGCATGCTCAATTTTTTCAAAAATCAACACATGAACGCGCCTGTCTTCGCTTGCTCCCTGATAATAAAGTTTGGGTGCTGGAATTTTTCTTTCATGTAGATTTTTCATTCCCTTCGCATCGGCTTCGCAGTGTCGTTTTGCGTGATGGGCATCAAAAAATAATTTCGCCACCACAGGCTTACCCTGCCATTGCCCAAACACCACCATCCGCCGCTTTGGTAGCAACCGTACGACCGTACGAGCCTGAAGTATTTCGCCCTCAAGCAATCTCAAGGAAAATGGCTGATTAAAATTGAAGGTGGCCGACTGAAAATCAGCCCATTCAAACAATGATTGGTGGATTGGCACATTACAATGTTTCATCACGATATAATTTATCTCCGCGCGCGATCACTTTGCGCCAAAAAGGTTGTTCGGTTTTCCATAGCGCCCGCCATGCCTTGCCGCGATATGCCTTCATGAATCTAAAATAATCATTTCTTGTTAATCCCATATCCTTGCTAGAAAAATACAAACCCGCCAAGTCTTTCACCAGCCATCTTTCCGGCGTTTTTAGGCGAATTTGCGCCCGATGCAAATCAATCAGGGCCAGTTCCAACGTTTCTGTATTTAATAAAAAATGGCACAAATAAAAATCCCGATGATTCACGCCATGTTCATGCATTAATCTGGCGATATTGGCCACTTCCTTTATCAGCTTTAACTTGAACGAAAAGGAAGGCGGCGCGTGACGCCAACTTAAACCCAATTCTTCCAGACTCACCACCGGCTTTAACTCATGCATCAAAATAAAAGAAGTCTGACGCGCGGGATTAAGCCCCTGCCGCCCATAGCCCGCCATGCGTGGCACAGAGACCCCCGCCGCATTTAACGCTTGTATTGCTTCCCATTCATTTTTGGCACTCATCACCGGCAGCCGGCCTTGAAGTAAATTTTTAAAAATTTCCCTGTAACCCACACCTAGATGCTGTTTGATAAAATAACTATTGCCGCCCAAGAGGACGCGCTGGGTTAATCGCCCCTTCACATGACGATAAGCATGACCCCGAAGCGCCATCACCTGATCAAATAAGGGAAGTTGCTCCGAAAAATAGTGTTTCAACTCATCGCTCAAATATAGCATCAGCCTGACTTCCCATTTTCTCAATGAATGCCATTGCTTTTTCTGGCAAACTGTAAATATCCGCCTGCCGTGCAAAAGCTAATGCATTCTCTCGCCAGTGAATTGGCTCTGATGATTGCAACATGGAGGCGAGTGCCTCCGTTAAATTTTCCTGATGAAACGGTGAAGACAACACCTTGCCCGCGTTTGCCTCTGTCACGTAGTGCGCATAGCCACAAACGTCCACCGTCAAAACAGGCAAGCCAGCGGCGAGCGCCTCCAGCAACACCGTGCCCGTATTTTCATGATAGGCAGGATGAACAAGCACATCTGCCGCGAGCAAATAGTCTAAAACATTAGGGCGCCCACCCAAAAACTTGACTTGTCCGGCAACGCCGCATTGCTCGGCCAACCGCACAAAACAACGTGAGTGATCTTGCCCAAGCACCCATAATACGGTTTGCTGACGTAATGCAATCGGCAGTGCTGCCAGGCTTTTAATCGCTCTATCTAGCCCTTTGGTTTTAAAGCCAGAACCCACCATTAACATCACATGCTGATCGTTCAGCACGTGGTGTCCGACACGAACTTGTGACCGAATATCCGCGGCATTTGAGGGTGCCATTCTGTCTTTGGCAATCCCTGGCGGCAACAAATGAAACCGTGATGGTTCTGTTTGATAACATTGGCGATAGTGTGTTTCCTGGTTTGATGCGATCAACAGAATGTGCGTCGGCTTTTCCGCGGCAAATACCGCACGCTCTAACGCGACCATATGGCGGTAACGCGGCAAAAGCTGATACCAATAACCATGTCTTTCTTTTGCGCGTGACTGATAACAAACATCGGCTGCATAGTATAAATCAAGGCCAGGCAATTTGTTAAATCCCACCACCAGATCACATGACTGTTCTTTCAACAAGGACGAGAGCTGTTTGGCGAAGGAC